>JAKFUR010000071.1 GCA_021732585.1 Bacteriovoracaceae bacterium | reverse complement strand
GTTGGCCATGAAGATTTCTTTGCGCAACTCACGGTTCTTAGAATAAGTCAGAACCGGAATGAGCATGGGGTAATCAAGCGTGATAAGCCAGCTGCCCTTCTTGCATTTTTTCTCGGCGGCCTCAGCAGAAGCTTCTTTAAATGAATCCGGCAGACCTACCAAATCTGCTTCGTTGGTGATGTATTTTTCAAAACTATTGGTTGCTTTCAAGACGTTCTGTGAAAAAGCGAGACCTGTTTTAGAAAGTGTCTCGTCGATTTCACGTAAACGGGTTTTCGCTTTCGCATCGAGGTTCGCACCGTTACGAACAAAACCACGGTAAGTTTTTTCTAAGATCGTGCGCTCTTCAGTCGTGAGTGTTTGTGAATCGCGCTTCTCCCAGCATTCTTTCACACGTGCAAAGACCACAGAATCAAGTGTGACATCATTGCTAAAAGTCGTAAGACGCGAAGACATTTCGGGTGCAATCTTCTCCAACTCTTCAGAGCAATGAGCCGAGTGAAGATTATAAAAAATGCCCGAGACTTGGCCTACAGCTTCACGGAGATCATCCAGCTTTACGATGACATCAGTAAAACTTGTGCCTGTTTGTTTTTTCCATACTTCCAAATCTGCGCGGGCCTGCTCGAGCGCTTTATCGAGCGCCGGCAAAAAATCGGCGATCTGAATTTGATCAAAAGGAATCGCCCCGTGGCGCAACGACGAGGGCTTTAAAAGTGCTTGCATGAGAAACCTCTTAGGTGAATAAACGGCGGTATTGGGAAAACGTGAACACGACGAGGACCAGCCAAAGAACGAGGGCCGTAACCATCATCCCTATAAGCATCCCGGGAGACTGAAAATAAATCAAGACGGCAGCGATGCCGGCCTTAGATGCACGATAGACGAACATGTCAGTGAGGTATTTCGCCCCATATTTTTGCAATGGGGCAAGCGGATGGTACAGCAGCTCTTTACCCGCACTGAAGAGCGAGTAATCACTGGCCTTGAGATAGGTGTAAAAAATGGCACTGGCCAGCAACACTCCACCATTGAGACCCAATGCCAGACAAAGAAGGTAGGACAGCGGAATGAAAAAATGCAGCATGCGCTCGCCAACGTATTTCAAAAGCAGCGGCAAAACGGCCAATTGTAAAACCAGAGTCAAAGCATTGGTGGCGGTATAGAGATTACCCAAATACGCCGTTCTTTCACTAGCATCACGGATAGCGGCTTCGAATACGAGGCTAAATTGAAAGTCTGCAATGTTGATGACGATTTGAGTGAGCGCGACCATGGCCGCCACGGAAGCCACATAACGTCGCAACGCGGGAGTGTTAATGGACTTCAGAGGTGATTCGCCGGTTTTTTGCGTTGCCTGAGTTCCCGCAATTTTCTCCAGTCCCAACGCCAAAACAGCGGGAAGGAAAACAAACACCTGTCCAAGAAGCAACGTCGCTCCTGTTCCCCACTTTCGTGCGAACCAAGCGGTAAGTAATCCTCCTAGAACACCACCGAAGCTTCCCATCGCACCGAGGGGGCCGATCCAACGCAAAAATTCCTCACGCTTGAGCCAGGAATTAGCATAAGCCAGAAAGAGGTGGATCTGCAGAACGATGTAGACTTCTTTCCAAGAGAAAAGCACGAATGCGCCAGGTTTAAAGCCCTGCTGATAGGCCCAATAGCTCAGCGTGAAAATCATCGCGCTGAAACAACTGACGATGATAAAAGTTCGATGAAACCCTAGACGTGCCTGCAGGCGATTCGAAGACGCCACGGCTACGATCAACATGAGCACGGCTACTAACCAACCCTGCGGCGACGCTTTGGCGCCGTAGGCTTCGACGAAAAAAGTCGTACTGGCAGCACGAACGAGTGGGTAGTTGAAGAGGATGAAGAAGTAACCGATAGAGAGAACTAAAAAGTTGCGGCGGTTCACTTGAGGTAGCTATCGCCCTTCTGGATGTCGACAAAATCTTCCGCGTGATTGAATTGAGCAAAATCAAACGACGTTGAGTACTCACGTTTTTTAGCTTCGCCGGCTACAAGTCCTTTCATGAATTCAAAGAACATGTTGCGAGTTTCTTCACTCATCAAATGCTCCATCAAACATGAATCCTTGTGAGCAGTTTCTTCACTCACGCCGACAATGTCTTTGAAGAAATAAAACATCAAAGTGCGTGATGAGAGAATATCGTGAACAGCGTGGTGGCCAGCTTGAGAAAGACTCAAAAATTTTGATTCGTCTTCGAGCACGAGTTCTCGTTTGCGAAGATTGCTGAGCGCCGTTGAAACTGAACCCTTCGTGAGGCCCATTTCATTTGCGATATCAGTCACGCGCGCATAACCCTTGGTCTCTTTCAATTTGTGGATCGCCAACAGGTAGTGAACCATAGAATGAGTGAGGTCATTGTCATGCGTATGCTGAACGGGAGATTTCTTTTCTATCATGCCCCTACCCTATCGCCGCCCTAAGTTTAGCGTCAAATGATAATTATTCTTTGCACTTAGGTGAGCATGCTAGAGCGGTCTTGAGTAGGGCAATCCATGGTTTTTATTGACTTTGCGCAGCATGAAGCTCTTTGCCTGGCCGGCCTAAAGGCATCCTCATGATAAACTTACGACAAGAATATCAAGGATTTGCCTTATGAAGCATCTATGGGTTTTAGCTCTCGCACTACAGCTCAGCGGAACCACCGCTTTTGCACAAACGCTCAATGAAGCTTTTGATGTGACATCGGGAAAACCACTGACGGACGCTGAGCAGTTAGAAGCGAACAATTATTACCATGCGGGCCGAGCGCAAAAACTTCTCGAGGAAGAGTGTGCCAAGCTCGGCAAAAAGTATGACACGACTTTAGGATGCGCTGATGACAGCGGTAAGCCAGGCCAGGTGATCAAGGGTGGTATGGGGGGCTTGATAGAAGAAATCCTACCTAAGCTCTATGCCGTCATGGGAACAGTCGCTGCGGCCAACGGTGGCGCGAAAATCGAGATGCGGGCCCCTCAAGCGCCGGCCGCGACAACTGCACAACCGGCAGGAGCGACAACGGCAACTACTGATGCACGACCAGATGCGGATGCGAACAAAAAACCGGATTACTGCATCTACATCCCCTTGGGCGGTGAGGCGATTGCATCGGGAATGCAGTTGTTTGGACAAAGAGCTGCTCAACAAGCTGTCGCGCAAAACCCAGCGGACGCGCAAAAAGAATCTATGTACGCCGTCGCCCGTACCCACGACACGCGCGCGAAGACCGCCACGATTCAAGGCGGGATCTACGCCGCAACGGCCGCGTGCTACGTGGCCTACGTCGCGAAAGGTGCTGTGATTGATTTCAAAATGGGCCTTAAGATCGGAGCTGCCGGCTTGATGAGCACGATTTTCTTTAAGAAGGCGGGAAATCACAAAAACTACGCGAAAGGCATTCGCGAGATCGCCAATAAATTGCCAGGCGCCGGCGATTGTAACCCGCACACACAGACCAACTGCTTCTGTTCGGAGCCGACCTCACAATCAGTAGACTTCGGTAACTGGCAGAAAGTTTGCGTGGTTAAAGAATTGGCCAATAACGGCAGTCCTACTAGCACTCCTGCTCCTTGTGCTCGCATCCAAAACAATCAAGCGAGCTTGGACCCAAGCTGTACCTGCAAAAGAAACAACACCTGTTTGAACGGTACGTTCTCATCATCCATGGGCACCATTGGTTTCGGTGGACTTGATATTGCGGATCCATTGCGCATGTTGAATGAAACAAATGGTTCTTTCAACGAAGCCAACGTCAGTGCACTAGGCGCTCAATTGAACGCTAAGTCGCGTAGACTGCTTGAAACCGCTGACATCGGCGACGTTCCTGGTGTCTCTTTAGATAAGAAGAAAACTGAGCTCGCTCGCGAAATAAACAAACTCGGCGTGCCTGCCCGCCTCGCGGCCCTCACGGCGGCACAAGCTGATGGGGCCCTACCATCAAGTGTGACAGGTGGAGGCCTTTCTGCAACTGAGGTGGCGGCCACACCGGCCGCTCGCCGTAACACGGGCTACAACTATGGCGGAAGCAGCGGGAGTGCACGTCGAAACAGAGACGCAGACGCCACGTTTAAGAATCCACTGAACAAAGGTGAAAAGCGCGAAGCCGTGCAAGTTGAGACTTTCACCGAGCAGGCCATGGCGTCGGCAGACATCACCAAGGACACCTCGAAAGGGATCTTTGATATTATTTCGAATCGCTACAGAAGTTCTGCTTGGTCACGCTTTGATATGGATAAAGCGATGCAGGAAGTGCCTGCACCGGCAGCAGTAGAACCTGCACCAGTAACACCTTAGAGTTTTTCCATCATCTCTACGCGTGTTTGATGGCGACCGCCTTCAAATGCCGTAGAGAGAAATTTCTGACACATTTCCGTCATCAAAGGCGCTGGGGTTTTGCGACCAGCAAGACAGATGACATTCGCATCGTTGTGGCGTCGGCACATCTCTGCATCGTCGAGATCATGGCAAAGAGCTGCGCGGATGCCCTTGAAGCGATTGGCGGCGATAGACACGCCTATGCCTGAGCCGCACAAAAGGATGCCCCGGCTACCCGGATGCCTAAGGACCTCTTGAGCGAGCTTAGCGGCGTATTCTGGATAATGAACGGAGTCGGCCGAATGAGTGCCTAGATCACTGAGATCATGGGCGCTGGCCAAGGAACCCTTAAGGGCTTCCTTGGCTTCAAACGCGGCATGATCACAAGCGATAAAAATTTTCATTCTTAGTAGCGGTAGTACTCAGGCTTAAATGGACCTTCAACAGAGATGCTGAGGTAGTCAGCTTGCGACTTGCTGAGAGTATCGAGCTCTACGCCGATCTTCTTCAAGTGCAAACGAGCCACTTTCTCATCGAGGGTTTTTGGAAGCATATAAACTTGCTTCTCGTACTTATCAGCGTTGTTCCAGAGTTCGAGCTGGGCCAAAACTTGGTTCGTAAATGAGGCTGACATCACGAAGCTCGGGTGGCCCGTGGCACAGCCCAAGTTTACAAGGCGGCCTTCAGCGAGAATGATCAAGTCTTTCCCGTCGATGGTATACTTATCAACCTGAGGCTTGATGACGTCTTTGGTGTGACCGTAGTTTTTGTTCAACCATGCCATGTCGATTTCGATGTCGAAGTGGCCGATGTTGCAAACGATCGCTTTGTCTTTCAGGTTACGGAAGTGGCGCTCAACGATGATGTCTTTGCAGCCAGTGGTGGTCACAACGATATCAGCTTCCTTAATCGCGTCGTCCATACGCTTAACTTCGAAACCTTCCATCGCCGCTTGAAGAGCGCAGATAGGATCGATTTCAGTCACGATCACGCGAGCGCCAGCACCGCGAAGTGAATCCGCAGAACCTTTGCCTACGTCACCGAAGCCAGCCACAACGGCAACTTTACCGGCGATCATGACGTCAGTGGCGCGACGGATAGCATCTACGCAAGATTCACGGCAGCCGTACTTGTTGTCGAATTTTGATTTAGTTACAGAGTCGTTTACGTTGATGCACGGAACTGGCAATTTGCCGGCTTTCGCGAGTTCATACAAACGGTGAACACCAGTCGTTGTCTCTTCAGAGATACCTTTGATGCCCTTGTAGAGCTCTGGGTATTTGCTCATCACCATCTCAGTCAAGTCGCCGCCGTCATCGAGAATCATGTTCAATGGCTTCTTGTCAGCGCCGAAGAAAATCGTCTGGTCGATACACCAGTTGAACTCTTCTTCGTTCATGCCTTTCCAAGCGTAGACCGGAACGCCTGAAGCCGCGATGGCCGCAGCTGCGTGGTCTTGAGTTGAGAAGATGTTACATGATGACCAAGTCACCTCTGCACCAAGGTCAGTGAGAGTTTCGATCAACACGGCCGTTTGAATGGTCATGTGAAGGCAACCCGCGATGCGAGCGCCTTTCAAGGGCTTAGTTTTGCCGTACTCTTCACGAAGCGCCATAAGACCTGGCATTTCGGCTTCAGCGAGCTTCATTTCTTTGCGGCCCCAATCTGCAAGGCCGATGTCTTTTACTTTGTACTTAATACGAGTTGAGCTGCCGTAAGTAGCCTCTGAAAATGTAGCTTTCATAAACAGTCCTTTCCCTCGAAGACGAGGTCTGATAGATATGCCGCACAAATTAACATCAAATCACCCTGCCTTCAAGGATGTCTAAGTCTCATAGAAGGTAAACAAAGGTCCTGTCCCTTGGAAAAGCATAGTTTTGACTACTTCGCCTCCTGCCCCACTGGTCTCGAGGACGTTCTCGAGAAAGAGCTCCGCGAAGCGGGTGCCGACAGCGTCACTCATGTGAGAGGCGGAGCGGCATTCTCGGCACAAAACCCCCTCATGGCCTTAAAGGCCATCCTCACGTCTAGGGTCGTGAGCCGCGTTTTTAAGTGCCTCTATAGCTTTGAGTGCCATAACGAAAAGTCCATGTACCAGGAGCTGGCTGACATCAACTGGAAGACCCTGATGGATGTGCATCAGACCTTCCGTTTGACCACCATCTACGGCAAGCTCCCACCAGAGCGCGAGTTCTTCACGAACTCACAGTTCACCAACCTCAAGGCCAAAGACGCCATCGTAGATTGGTTTAATAACAACCAAAACCGCCGTCCCAGCGTTGAGAAAGAACATCCAGACCTCTCTTATCTACTGCGCATCGATGATGCCCAGGAAGGTCTCTATAAGGTTCAGCTTATGTTGGATCTTTGCGGCAACCCACTCAGCAACCGCGGCTACCGTCGTGTGCCAACCGAAGCTCCGGTGCGCGAGAATCTCGCGGCCGGTATTTTGATGCTCTTAAATTGGGATCCAAAGACTGAAGGCCTGGTCGATGGCATGTGCGGCTCGGGCACCTTCCTGATTGAAGGCGGACTCATCGCTGGCGGGATTTCTCCGCAGTGGATCAAGCTCAAAGATTACAAAAAAAACATGCGCCCATGGGCGTTCTTGTCTTTGCAATGGTTCAATAAAGACAAGCAACTCGTAGAAGATTTTCATGCCCTCACTAATGAAATCATGGATCAAGACACCGCAGGTCTGCGTCGCCTGGAAGCAGAATTGCCGACGCTCACGGGCGGTGACATGGATGAAAAAGTTCTCCAAGCTGCCAAAGAAAATATTCGGGTCGCTGGTATGAGCAAACTTATCCCCTTGATCCAAATGCGGGCGGAAACGCTCCCAGCGCCATCAAAAAAAACGTTGTTCATCTGTAATCCGCCCTACGGCGAACGTTTGCAGGCCGGGCAAGATGAAGAATTACGCGCGCTCTATCATGATGTGGGTGAGAACTGGAAAAAGAACTGGAAGGGTCACCGCGCTGGTGTGCTGACTGGCAACTTGCCGTTGTTGAAATCTATTTCTCTTCGCTCGTCTCGTAAGATCATTTTGTATAATGGTGATATCGAGTGTCGAGTGGCGGAGTATCTTCTCTTCTAGCGCTTTAATTTAGGGCCCCGTCTGGGGCCCTGTTTTTTTACAAACTACTCTGTAACTACTGCCACAACACGGCGGTTGGTCTGACGACCTTCGAGCGTGTCGTTACCAGCGATCGGCTTATCTGGACCGAAGCCTGTCGCACTCAAGCGGCGAGACTCAATTCCAAATTCCTTGATGAGGTAATTCTTCACAGCTTCAGCGCGAGACTGAGAAAGCTTCTTGTTGAGTGCTACTGCACCAGAGTTATCTGTGTGGCCTTCGATCACTGCAGTTGTGTTCGGGTGTGCCTTAAGGAAGTCAGCAAGCTCAGAGAGCTGTGAGCGGTACTGGCCTTGAACATCAGACTTACCTGAAGCGAATTCAACGTTCACCTTGATCTCAGCTTTCTCTTCTTTAGCACATCCGTACGCATTGACGCTTACACCGGCCGCTGTGCCAGGGCACTTGTCTTTGCTATCGAGAACGCCATCACCATCGCTATCTTTTTCTTGAGCGACTGGAGCCACTGGCGTGGTCTTCGCTGGAGCTGGTTTTGCAGCAGCTTTGTTGCCACCGAAGTACCAAGTCAAAGCAACGCGAGCAGAAGCGACATGGGAAGGATTGCTACCAACTGCGTATTCGCCGCCGCCGCCGAAGCGACCATCAACGTATTGGTAGTCTGCAATCAAACTTGCAACAAGACTTGGAATGATGTCGTACTCAGCACCAGCGAGGGCCTTGTACACTGATCGCCAGTCTTGTGTGTCATTGAAATCAGCGTGAGCGAGACCCAAACCAGCGAGAGTGCTGAAACGACCAGCGCCGTTGAAACGGTACAAAGCTGTGAGGCCCGTCGTTTCGAGAGCGGCCGGAACATCATCAAACTCGTGACGTGAGTGACCGAGTTCTACACCCCAATTTGAGTTGAAGTGGTAACGGCCATGAATGCCCCAGTTCGAGTTGCCATCAGCAACATCATTGAACGGGTGGCCAAAAACTGGTGAGTTCCAACCGAGGCTACCACCGACACCAAATTGACCGGTACGATCAGCAGCAAAAGCCGAAGAAACGAGCAACAACATGAGAACGAACATGCGCATGAGAACTCCTTGAATAATAAGGAGTGCATATTCTGGCTCACGCAGTGCGCCTGTCAATCATTAGCCGCTAATAAACTTCTAACTAGGTTGAAATTTAAACTGGGAGTATTCTTATTTAATCAGCGGAGGCTTATGAAAGTTTTTCTTAAAGTTCTTAAGTGGGTGGCGATCATCTTAGGTGGTATCATCGTGCTGATTATCGTCGTCTCGGCTATAAATAGATTTATTCAGAGAAGCCAAGAGACTAAAAAAACTGAAGCGCCGATCACGATTCAGTAACAAAAGCCTAGAGTTTGTCTTCGAGTTTCATGGCAAGCTGAGGGCTCGCAAAACGCAATAACGCCGACTTGTTCACGACCTTATCGTAGTGCTTGTCCGAGCGGCTGAAAAAATAGTTCTGCACGTCTTGGTCTTTCAAGAAGATGGTATGGCCCTTGGTATCAAACTTGCGCAAGACGAATTCGCTATCAAGGAAAAGCACATCGCGGATGGTGAAGTTCTTCGCCACATACATGATGATCGCGTAGTCCGAAAGTTCCGCTAAGCTCTTTTTGATCTTCACGCCCTTAGGGCTGGTGGCATCGTGAAAATCAACTTTCACTTCGACAAGTTTGCCGAGCTCCGTCTTAAAATCAAAACCACGCTGACTTGAACTCTTTACCTGATGAAGTCCAAAAATAATCTTGGCGTACCACTCCCCTAATTGCACAGGAAGGTTCTTGCCGTTGATCAGGACTTTGTGTTCTTTTAAGATCTGGTGGGTCTTATGCACGACTTCGACCGTATCAAAAATCGCTTTTTGATCTGGGCGGTGAAGAATCCCGATGGTCTTCATAGATTTGCTGGTGAGGCGCTTTGAGAATTGCTTTTGATACCAGTCATCAAAGCTGTGCAGCTCCAAAAACTCGTATGCACTATAAACGAAACCTTCACTCTTCAAATGATTGTAAGAGTTGATCTCCGTTGCATGCTTCTGAATGTAACTCCAGGGAACAAACTCATGGTCGTTCTCGCCCATAACAAAGAGCGCATCTTTGTCATAGTCGCTGGAGCCATGGGTTTGCGCCGAGAATTCTCGGGCCAGCCCAAAGACTTTTTCTTTAAACACTTGAAACCTTTAAAAAATTACTTTCAGTTTACAGCTCTAACGCTGACACGTCATCACTCAAATCAGTGATGGTTTTAGCGATCGACAAATTATGTACGAGATAGTGCGAACAATAGATTTTAAAGTCGACCATTTTTGATTCGAGATACTTCTTCTCGTCTCCCGTCGTACTTGCAAGTTTCTGTTGAGCAATTTCAGCCGACTCCATCAAGCGCCACGCCACCACCATTTGCGAAGCAAACTGCAAAAAGTCCGTGCAGTGCTGAAGCACCAGACTGAATTGGTTCTTTTGTGCGAGGCCTGACAAGTGCTGCATGGTCGATTGCGCGCTCATGAGAACTTTACCGAAAAGCTCTTTTTCTTTTTTGAAGGTAGCGTCATCCAATTTACCTACTGTCGCGATGATCTCAGCTGAAAGTGCAGTGATAGATTTGCCACCATCTTTCAAAATTTTTCTCATCACGAAGTCGATGGCCTGAATGCCGTTGGTGCCTTCGTAGATGGTCGCGATCTTCGTATCACGCACGAACTGCTCAACGCCGTATTCAGTGCAGTAGCCGTAACCACCGTGAGCTTGCAAAGATTCAACCGCCACTTGAAAGCCTTGTTCTGAACAGTAGGCTTTGCAAATCGGCGTGAGCAAACCAATCAGACCTTCGTACTTGTGGTCACCGGTCTCGTGAACTTTGTCGAAGAGATCTGCGGTGTACATGCACAGAGCACGCATGCCGCGGCCCATGGCCCGCATGCGCAAAAGATTGCGACGAATATCAGGATGCAAAATGAGTTCTTTGCCGAACTGCACGCGCTCACGCACATACTTGTCCGCCATGTGATACGCCAAGTTCCCTTGGCTTTCGCCTTGGATCCCGCAGTACAAACGTGCCTCGTTCATCATGATGAACATGGTCGACATGCCTTCGAACTCTTCGCCAATCATCCAGCCTTCGGTTTCGCCGGTTTGGCCGAATTGCAACTCACATGTCGCCGAGGCGTGAATGCCCATCTTGTGTTCGACTTTCGAGCATTGCACATGGTTGGTGGCACCCATTGAACCGTCATCGTTGATTTTGAAACGTGGAACCACGAAAAGGGAAATCCCTTTGGTGCCTTCGCCGCCGCCTGGAGTGCGCGCGAGCACGAGGTGAATGTTGTTACTGTAAAGATCGCTCTCGCCCGATGAGATGAAAATCTTCGCACCTTTGATAGCGTACTTACCACCGCTCAAAGGTTTCGCCGTCGTTTTCAGTGCGCCTACATCTGAGCCTGCGCCTGCTTCGGTGAGACACATAGTGCCGCCCCACTCGCCGGTCACCATCTTGCTCATGATGTGGGTTTTCATGAACTCAGTACCCTTGAGGCGAATGACGTTCATGGCAGCACGACTCAAACCTGGATACATCATCCAGGCACAGTTTGCACCGGTCGCCAGAGACATACAAGCTGTGTAGAGCGCTTCGGGAACAGGTGTACCACCGATGTCGGCCGGAAAGCCCAAGGCAAACCAACCATTGTCATGGAAACCTTTTTGAACTGAGTGAAGCTCAGGGGCGACTTTGACATTTCCGTCGACCATTTTCACGCCATGTACATCCGAGGGTTCGCGCGAAGGAAAAATTTCGTTTTCCACGAACTTGCTGTACTCATCCAAGATGCCTTTGTAGTCCCCTTCCTCTAAACCAAACTGCGGAAGGCGCGTGATGTTCAAAACATCAAAAAGGTTGAACTGAATGTCGCGAAGGTCGGCGTGATATTTGCCCATGAGTTTCTCCTGAAAAAAGTAATTTCAGGATAACCGGAAGCGGCGTGGGGACCAAGTAAAACGGATGAGACAATGATTGCTTGAGTAAGTTGATCGGCTAGAAATGTAAAAGGGCCCCGAAAGGGGCCCTTAGATTGAGTTTTTAGTCACAAATCTCGAGACCGGCAACACTCACAGTGTTGAAAGGTGTAGAGATCGCAGATCCGTAGTAGTACATCAGGCTATCTGATTCTGTATCTGTAACTTGTACCGGCTGCATCGCTGAGTGGTAACGAGTATCGATGATATAAGTCACGATATGGGCGTTACTCTTTTGGAACTGAAGGGTGAAAACCGAGTTCTGGTAGTTCTCGGAAGACCCCTGAAATGTTGCGTTCACTAGTGTTCCTGCTTGACCGGCCGCAATTCTAGCCAAAGAAGCATTTTCACCTTTAACAGAACGATCACTCGCTATAATCGTTGTTCGACATTCATCAAGACCTGAAGTGAGGCTTCCAGAGGTAGAAGGTGCACAGTACCAATACTTCAAACCAAGAAAACCCAAGTCTCTTTCTTCACAATTACTATTGCTATTTTGAGCACTGGCTGAGGTATAAGCGACTCGGTATACACCTGGAGTAACAGAAGGTTCAAAACGAGAAGCGTACCAACGATTAAACTGTTCAACCGCTTGGCGAGATGAGGTAGAAATATTTGACCCTGTGCTTAGGCTACTACGAAAACCAGAACTACTACTCGATTCATCTTTCTTTCCGCAAGCTGCGGCGAAAACTACGAGTGAAGCTAATAGTACAAATTTGAAAGTGTTCTTCATATTGTCCTCCCCGGACAGTGACCATGTTTGCAGTCTTATATCCAATAATCGTGCCAAGTTTTGTTGAGGGGTTTCGAGGGTTTAGGTAAGGGAAAACTGTCAAAAGAATAGACACTGTAGTTTGGGGCCGTACACTTAAGGCACATTTGGGAGGTTCTATGTCTTATATACTTGTCGGCTCCATGCCCTCGCCTTTTGTCCGCCGACTCCGCATGGCGATGGAGTACATTCCCTTTGAGTTCAAGGTCATCAATATATATGAGGCACCCGGCGCCGCTGAACTTCTCAAGCTCAATCCCACTAATCAGATTCCTTGTCTTATTGATGATGGGAAGCCGGTGTGGGACTCGCGCATTATTCTTCAGCACTTAGGCCGCAAGCATAATTGGGAGCCGTTGAGCCTTGAGCAAGAGAACCGCATGACCGCCATTGAACGCATGATGGATGCGGGTGTCGGTCTCTTCTTAATGAAGAAATCCAACTTTGAACAAACCGCTATGTATCCTCAACGACTTAATGATCGCATCGTCTCTGTGATGAATTGGCTGTCTTCATGGATGGCGACACCTGAAGCCGGTGAATGGAACCAAGTCACACTTACACTTTACGCGGGCTTAGACTGGATGAAGTTTCGTGACATTCATCCGCTCGCTCAAAGCGCGGCCGTAGACGCGTTTCTTGCACGCCATGCTCACCGTGCTATTGTCCAATCCACCGATCCACGCAAAGGTTAGTTATGGATTTTGCATCATACATCGATCACACCCTTCTCAAGCCCGACGCCACTCGCATGCAAATTCGCAAACTTTGCGATGAAGCCCGCACGCATAACTTTGCCAGTGTCTGCATTAATCCATTTTATGTGCCGCAGGCCGCGAAGGAATTGAAAGGCTCACGTGTGAAAGTCTGTACCGTTGTGGGATTTCCACTTGGTTGCACACCGACCGCTGCCAAAGTGGCGGAAACCAAATGGGCGCTTGAGCATGGAGCGCAAGAGATCGACATGGTGATGAATATCGCCGCCGCTAAAAATGGTGAGTGGGACATTGTGGAAAAAGATATTCAAACACTCGCCGAGGTTTGCCACAAATCAGGGGCGCTGTTGAAAGTGATCCTTGAGACCTGCCTCTTAAATGAGGAGGAGAAAGTGAAGGCCTGTCAGGCTTCATGGTCGGCCGGTGCGGACTTCGTAAAAACCTCCACCGGATTCTCCACTAGCGGTGCCACCATTGAGGATGTTCTTCTTATGCGCAAAACCGTGGGTGAGAACTTAGGTGTGAAAGCGAGCGGCGGAGTTCGTGATGCCGCCACCGCCGAAGCCATGATCAAGGCCGGCGCCACACGCCTTGGCACAAGTTCCGGAGTACAACTCGTCACGACAGGTAAGGCCGGAGCAGGTTACTAATGCGTCTTCTCTTTTTGCTGATGTTCCTTGTCTCGTGCTCCAGCAATGAAGTCCGTTATCGCACCAAACATGATTGGGTCGGCACAGGCGGTGGCTTCATGCACGTCGAGAAGCGCGACAAATTAGTTTATTACTATCGCTTTGAAGAACTGGATAATATGTTGAAGCTCCATCTTGTGCTTCAGAACACCACAAAAAAAGCTATGGAAATCCAGGCCAAAGACTTTTCTCTACTTTGGGGTGGTCTAGAGTTTTTCCCGCGCGAGAAACAGAAGATCGTGAAAGAGAGCATCGCGCTGATTGAAACCTTGGCCGGTGATGAACAGAAACAAAAGCTTTACGAATTAACCCTCGTTGATCGATTTATGATGGATGAGGAGTTTCAGCTGGATTCGGATTCTCCTACCAAGACTCACCTGCTCTTCGATATTCCGTCGAAAGGAATCAAGAGCTTTGGGATGAAGTTAGGGCCAGGCTCAAAAGTTGTGAAAGTTGAGCGTGGCCCGTAGAATTTTACTGAAATAATTTCTTGCAGGCTTCGGCACTTGTTTCGCCCAAGTTGCCTGTGCGTTGGTGATTGAACACAACTCCATTTAGGGTCATTTCTAGATCTTCTTGTAACCAGCGAGAGCAAGTGCCCTCGGCCTCATTGATCCAGGCCTTTTCCGTGTGCACCACTGTGAGCGGAGCATTGATATCACCTGTGCCAGCAGCGAGAAGCTCTTTAGGTTCCTCGTAGGTTTTGCATTCAATTGATGTCATGCACGGCTGGCCTTCACCGAAGGTGCGATGATTGAAGGTCGCTGCCCAGTCAAGCGCCGGAACATCTACTTTAAGCTCAGGACGTGAGTAGCCTAAAGCTGAGCAACGAACAGTGGTGGCATCCACTTTAACGTTGATGGTTTGAGTGTGGCGCGAAACTTCGCGCGAGAGTTCTGTTTGTGCCATCGCAGCAACAGACCCAAGAGCTAAGACAATTAAAGTGAACATTTTCATTTTTTTCTCCTGTGTTGAGGTCGACGACCTGTTGACGGCATACTGGCCTTTCTGAGAAAATAGATAAAATGAATGATGCACATTGATCTAATAAGGATATTTCATGATTGGTTCTGAAGATTTGAAATGGTTTCTCGAGCTTGCTGAGCGAAATCACATGACCCGAGCCGCCGAACGCCTCGGTATTAGTCAGCCGGCCTTAAGCCATTGGCTCAAGAAGATGGAGCGCGACCTCGGCCAGCCCCTCTTTCGCCGTGGGCGCCAAGGGATGGAATTGACCACTTTTGGGGAAAAGCTCAAATCTCATGCTCTTCCTTTGCGCCAGTCTTGGCAGGATTTCATGCAGGCCGTGGAGTCGGATGATAAGGAACTGCGTGCACGCTTTCGTTTTGGCATTCATGCCTCTGTTGCGCTGTTTGCTTTGCCGCCGATTTACCGCAAACTTCAGACACTCGCGCCACTTGTTCGGCTGACGCTTCAGCACGGTCCTTCCCGTCACATCGCCGAAGACATTATTTCAAAGCGCGTCGACGTTGGATTGGTGGTGAATCCTGTACCTCATAATGATCTGGTGATTAAAGAGCTCTACAAAGACCAAGTCCGTCCCTACTGCATAAAAGGGAAATATAAAGACCGGCTGATTCTTCATCCCGGCATCTTCCAAAGCCAAGAGTTGCAGATGAAGCTCAAAGATTTTCCCGATGAACTTGTAGAAACGGATTCGCTAGAAGTGGCGGCACATTTGGCGATGGCCGGTGAAGGGATTGCTTTGCTGCCGGAACGAGTGGCACGAGCCCTCGCCGGCACTCGGCTTACACCAGTCGGTGATTACTCTGTGGTAGATAAGCACTGCTTAGTTTATCGCCCAAGCCTGCGGGAAACCCAGGCCGGCCTCAAACTGATTCAAGCGGTGAGAGAAGCGGACTACGGCTGAGGTTTCTTACGTTGCTCATCTGTCATCCCGTCGTGCGTGCCTAGCTCGCGGGCGGGAACATCATCCCACGCCCAGCCATCACGACGACATTCTTCCATGCGAGCTGGATGCAGCGGATAGTGAATCTTATTTTCTTTTTTATTGCTCTCACCACCCACAAGCAGTCGGCACATATGAAGCGTGTTGTTCATAAACGTATGAGCGATGCCCGTGCCTGCGGGGAAGGCCACAAAGTCTCCCGGCACTAAGCGATGAAGCACTCCATCCACCCATACGTCCGGCGTACCTTCGAGTACAAAGGCAAACTCTTCTTCTGTACTCTCCGCATGCGGCCATGAGGTACGACGACCAGGAGCGAGCATTTCATAATGTATGCCGATCGCTTTGAGTCCAAGCTTACTTCCTAAACGCACGCCATGCCCTAAGAGTTCTTCACTGTTCGGGTATTTTGCGTTGTCTTCTTCGATATGCTCAGTCCAATGACCAATAAAACTCGGGCGCATCGGAGTGTTTTTACGAGCATCGTGCTTGAGCTTCGCCCAGATCATGGTATCGCGGAGTTTTCCGTTTTGCCGGGCCTCACGAGCGAGTACAGCTTCCAGACGATAACCCAAACGCCGTGGCACATTCGCCGAACGCACATTCAACGGATCACAACGAACTTCCAGTCGCTCAAAACCCAAAGCAAAAAATTCTTTCTCAAGTGCGGCCAGCGCCTCAGAGACATAGCCCTTCCCTTCACCGCGCGTGACCATGAAATAACCGAACTCACCTTTTGGGATCGCCCAATTAAGAGCGTGTAATCCACCACGCCCAAGGAATTCTCCTGCGTGGGTGTAGAAACCGTAATCAAATTGATCACCAGAATCCCAAGATGAGATGCATGTTTCTAGATTACGTTTGGAATCTTCCGTAACTTTGGTATGATCGACCCAAGGTAACCACTGGCGCAGACGTTCGCGGTCGGCATCAATCTCACGGAACATCATTGCCGCGTCTTCCATCTTGTGCTTGCGCAAGATCATACGCTCGGTACAAATCTCGGCCGGTGGAAGCGGGCGTGACATTAGATGGCCTTAAGTTTGACGAGACGAAGTTTACCAACTTTAAGAATGACCTCGCTGCCCGGTGAAAGAACATAGGTCTCAGCGGCGTGGGCCTTGCCATCGATCTTCACAGCGTTCTGCTTTAATAGACGGCGACCTTCACCGTTTGATTCAACAAACTTCAATTCACGCATAAGATCGAGCAGCGCCAAGGTTCCGGCGGCGCGCTCCACCACTTCGACATCATCGAGCACTTGCTTCTTAGAGAAGCGCGCTTCGAATTTATCACGTTCTTCTTTTCCGACAGCAGCGCCGTGATAGTAGCCCGTGATTTCTTCAGCGAGATCTTTCTTCGTCGCCATGGGATGGCGTGTGCCATCTTTCAAGCCAACAATAATAGCATCCACTTCAGCGGCCGGACGACGCGATAGGAGCGTCCAGTATTTCTTCATGAGTTCATCAGAGATCGACATGAGCTTACCGAACATGTCGGTGGCAGACTCAGTGAGTGAGATGTAGTTGTCCATGGACTTGGACATTTTATTCACACCGTCGGTGCCTTCAATCAAAGGCATCGTAAGAATGCATTGAGACGGCTGCTCGTAGGCGTTTTGCAACGTACGGCCCATCATCAAGTTGAAGGTTTGATCCGTTCCACCGAGTTCAAGGTCAGCTTTCAAATGGACTGAGTCGAATCCCTGCAGGACAGGGTAAACCATCTCGTGCAAATAAATCGGTTCAGCACTGCCGTAACGTTTTGAGAAATCTTCGCGCTGAAGAATCGCACCAGCGGTGGTCTTCGCCATGAGTTGGATCAGATCAAGGCCCGAGAATTTGCCAAGCCAATCGCGGTTGAACACCACTTTGGTTTTGGTCATATCGAGAACCTTACCGACTTGTTCGCTGTAGGTTTGTGCGTTCTGACGGACATCTTCTTCAGTAAGAATCGGACGAGTTTTATTTTTGCCAGACGGATCACCGATCTGTGCTGTGTAATCACCAATCAAGAAATAGATATCATGACCGAAATCCTGCAAGAGACGAAGCTTCTGCAAAACAACGGTATGGCCTAGATGAATGTCGGGACGTGAAGGATCCGCACCAAATTTTATCTTAAGAGGCTTTTGAGTCTCGTAGCTCTTCTTAAGTTTCTTGAGAAATTCCTCTTCAGGGAGGATTTCATGGACGCCACGGCGGATTTCGCGCAACTGATCTTCAGGGGATACGGTGATTTTAGTCATGCCGGAAGTTTACGGTATCGCGGTCTTTAAAACTAGCTTTTCGCTGTGCGGCGATATTGCCTTTTACCTATGGCCCTCATAGCATGCCGCCATGAAAACCCTCCTTCTTTGTCTGCTTTTCGTTTCCTCATCTCTTCACGCTCGCACGCTAGAAAACTGGCTCACTGTGCAAGAGAAAGCCTCATGGCAAAAACTTTTGGCGAACCTCTCCCCAGAAGGAACCCGTGCGGGTGCCGTTATTGCATCTCCGCAACGTCGCGATCCGGATTATTTTTTCCACTGGGTGCGTGATGCTGCTCTCGTTATGGATGTCGTCATGATGGATCAGCGTCAATCGCCATCGGCCATCAATGCCAAGCACATTCAGCAGTACGTAGACTTCTCTCTCTTCATTCAAGAGCAAACAACTCTTACGGATTTGGGAGAGCCGAAATACCACGTCGATGGTTCAAGCTTTAATGGTCCATGGGGCCGTCCACAAAACGACTCGCCTGCTTTGCGTGCGCTCTACCTTGTTCGTCATGCTGAACATTTGACGAAACAAGGCGCGACACCAGCTTCTTTACGCTCACTTTACTTCGCAGAACTTCCGGCGCGTTCACTCATTAAGCGTGACCTTGAATACGTCGCTCATCACTGGACCGAGCCTGGTTTTGATCTCTGGGAAGAAATCAAAGGCATGCACTTTTACACCTTGATGGTGACTCGTCAGGCGTTGCTGGAAGGCGCGGCCCTCGCTCGTAAGTTCAATGATCAAGGTGCGGCTGAACATTATGCATGGCAAGCGGTACTCGTTGAAAATCGACTTGATCAATTCGTAACAAACCATCACTTCGTCACCACTCGTGATCGCGTCGAAGGCATCGACTACAAGCACTCTAATCTTGATACCTGTATCATCTTGGCGTTCTTGCACGTGGGTGATAACGGATATTTCCGTATCACGGACTCTCGTCTTGCACGCTCGGTGAAACTTTTAGAAGAATCATTCAATCGCATCTACCCGCTTAATCAACGCGGCTCAGTCGCGACAGCTTTAGGACGTTACCCTGAAGACACTTACTATGGTGGCAACCCATGGATTCTCACGACAGCAGCTGTGGCGGAGTACCACTACCGCTTAGCACGCACGACTGGGAAATCTCGTCACATCAAAATCGGCGATGAGTATCTGGATCGCATCCGTTTTCATTCGCGTAATGATGGTGCCATGGCGGAACAGTGGGATCGCCACACGGGCTACCATATTTCTGCTGATGAGCTGACGTGGTCACATGCTTCTTTCATCACCGCGATGAGAGAGCGTAAAGCCGCCAAGAAATCTTTGGGTCTATGAAATTTCAAGCGGCCATTGTCACGGGGGCCAGTGCCGGAATCGGCGAAGCCCTCGCAGAACAACTTGCACAAAAGAACACTCATCTTTTGTTAGTCGCGCGCAATCAAAACCGTCTTGAGGAACTCGCTCAACGCCTTAAATCCCAATATAAAATTGAATGCCATGTCCTCGCCGCCGATCTCTCTAGGGCAGGCGAGGCCCGTCGTGTGCGTGAGTGGTGTGAGCACAATAAATTCCCAGTCGACGCACTCATCAACAATGCAGGTGTTGGTCATTGGGGCGAATTGAATGAGAAAAATCTCGCGGGTAATCTCGCCACCATCGATTTGAATGTGCGTGGATTGACTGAACTCACCGCTGAATTTTTTCCTTTACTGAAGCAGCGTCCCTCCGCCGTTATGCATGTGGCGAGCACAGCTGCGTTTCAAGCGATACCTACTTTCGCCGTTTATGCCGCTACTAAGTCCTATGCCCTTTCATTCTCGCGGGCGCTTCATCATGAATGGAAGGCGCACGGTATTTCTGTGACGGCACTTTGCCCTGGACCGACCAAAACCGGGTTCATGAGCAAAGCCGAAATCAATCATCTAGATAAGCGGGCCGAGATTTTTTCCATGAGCGCAGAAACTGTTGCACGCATTGGACTCAGAGGCCTTGAGAAAAAACAGCGCGAAGTGATTCCAGGATTTCTCAACTGGCTAACCTCAAAACTAGTTCAATTCGCTCCTCGTACTCCGATTGAAATCCTTTCCGGCAAATTTTTCCGCTAGAGTCAAAAACCTGTCACCAAATTCTCCTCACATTCTATCTCATAACCTTCTGAATAGACTGAAATCTGAGGCACATACTGCCCCGTTTCTCACATCTCAGAGCTGGGGATAATTAAAGGATATCGCTTCTGCAGGATGCAGTCTCGAGACGATCAAGGAGGATCGCTTGTCTATCATTCGCAACGCCCTTGCCACAGGACTTCTTCTCTCTTCAGTTGCTCACGCTGCTGATGTGATCGTTAAGATGCCAAACCTCAATCAAAAATCTCTCAGCCTCGCGGGCTTCACTGTGAAGGAAGCTTTGGTACCGTCCCTTGGCATCTACCTCATCTCTGACAGCAACAAGAGTGTGACAGCAAGCCTCGCGGCCGCTGAAAAACTCGGCGCTGAAGGCGTGATGGAAAATAGCAAAATGCAACTGCGCTCACGCGCCACTCCTAATGATGCTTCTTGGTCACAGCAGTGGGGCCCACAAAAAATCGGTGCAGCGGCTGCTTGGGACATTGGTACCGGCGGTAACAACACAGACGGTGACGATATCGTGGTGGCGGTTGTTGATAACGGCACTGACATCAATCACGAAGACTTGAAAGCGAACATCTGGGTCAACGCTGGCGAGATTGCTGGTGACGGCAAAGACAATGATGGCAACGGTTACATCGATGATGTGAACGGCTGGAACGGCTACAACTCAAACGGCACAATTCCCGCCGGCATGCACGGCACTCACGTGTCAGGCATCGTCGGAGCTGAAGGTAACAACGGCAAACACGTCGCTGGTGTAAACTGGGACGTAAAAATCATGCCAGTGGCCGCTTCTTCGGGCGACACAGCGGTTGTTCTTCGCGGTTACAACTACGTGCTTGAACAGAAGAAAGCCTGGCTCGCATCAGGTGGTAAGAAAGGTGCGAATGTTGTATCGACAAACTCAAGTTTCGGTGTCGACGGAGCCAAATGTTCAGAAGCACAGTACAAAGTATGGAATGATGTCTACGAGGCCATGGGCCAAGTAGGAATTCTCTCCGCAGCAGCGACGGCCAACCAAGCCTGGGATATCGATGCCACGGGTGACCTACCAACGAGCTGTGAATCGAACTACATCATCTCTGTAACGAACACGACGAAAGAAGACAAAATCTATCGCCAAGCAGGTTGGGGTAAAACTCATGTCGACTTAGGCGCTCCAGGCACAGATGTATTCTCAACTGTTCCAGGGAACCAAGCTCGCAACCTGACCGGTACATCCATGGCCACTCCTCACGTCGCAGGCGCGGTCGCGTTCCTTCACAGCGTGGCATCACCGGCCTTCACGGCTTTATCGAAGTCTCAGCCAGCGAAAGCTGCTGCGGAATTAAAGAAAATTATGCTCTCAACGGTGGAACCGCTTGCTGATCTCAAAGGAAAGACCGTGTCTGGCGGTCGTCTGAATCTACAAAAAGCCGCTGAACAAATCTCTCGCTACTAAGAATTATCTTGGGCACCCGACACGGGTGCCCTTTCTTTTTCTCCTTCTCTCTCCCATAATCACTGTATGACATTAACGCTCCTTCAGTGGGCCTTCGCATTTCCCTTGGGTATTTTTCTCAGCATGATCGGCACGCTCGTGGGTCTGGGTGGTGGCGTATTCATGGTGCCCATTCTTGTGCTGATTTTTGATGTGCCTCTCACGACAGCGATTGCCGTGGTTACGTTTTGCTTACTTCCCTCCTCACTCCTCTCTTCTATGTTGAACGCCCGTGCCAAACACATCGATTACTTCGCTGGTATCACTCTGGAGATCCCTACGCTCGTGGGAGCTGTCCTAGGTGCTTACCTCAGCACGCTTTTACCCGTGCAACCGATGGAGACATTGTTTGCCATGTTGGTGGCGTTCATGGGCTGGCGGATTCTTAAAGGAAAGCCCAATCTGACGACCGAAGGGCCTTTTGATCGCATTAATAAAATTCCACCGGTGATTGAGCGATCAAATGGTGAGGTCACTTACCGTGCAGGAATTCCTGCGATTGGATTTTTTGGCCTCGTCTCGGGCGTACTCGCGGGCATGTTTGGGATTGGTGGCGGCATTATCAAGACGCCCGTGATGCTCAAAATTTTTCGCATGCCTGCAAGGCGGGCCACCGCCACAGCACTTTTCATGATCGTGTTCACCAGCGCCACCGCTGCATTTTCACACTGGAAGCTGGGGCGGATGGATTGGAATCTTGCCTTGCCACTGGGTGGTGCGTTTTTCTGCGGCTCACTCATTGGGAATAAGGTGGCAGGAAAAATCAAAGCGACAACAGTTGAAACCATGCTGGGTATTGTTTTGACGATGGCCTCCATTGCAGTTCTTATCCATGCGTGGATGCTGTAAATGCATTACGCTCTTTTGATCGGTCTCATTTTAGGACTCACTCTTCCGCTCACTGACCGTCACCGTGCGCTGGCAAAAATCTGGGGCTCACGTTGTCTGTTTCTGAGTGTGGCGTTACTTGGTGCCGGGCTCACTTTGCAAACCTTGGGAAAAAACTCCCTTGAGCACACTCATCTGACAGCGATCAGCATCGCTGGGACATTTATTTTTGGTCATCTGCTTGCGCGTGTTTTTAAAGTGGATCGTGAACAAAGTCTCTTAATGACGACGGGAACTGCGATCTGTGGCGGTAGTGCCATGGCAGCGGTGGCTCCAGTTATCAATGCCTCTGCGCTTTCCATGGCCGTAAGTATGAGTGTGGTTTTTATTCTTAATGCCGTGGCGATCTACGTGTTCCCACCGCTCGGTCAATGGTTGCAACTCACGCAAGAGCAATTTGGACTTTGGGCAGCACTGGCCATTCATGACACCAGCTCAGTGCTCGCAGCTGCATCGCTATATGGAGAGAAAGCGCTGGAGCTTGCGACGGTCACGAAACTCACGCGTTCGTTGTGGATTGTACCCATCTGCTTCGTCATCGCACTCTTCTACAAATCGGCGCAGAAGAAAAAAATCCAGGTGCCGTGGGTGATTGTCGTGTTTCTTGCTGTCTCGACTCTCTTCACGTTCGTCCCTGCGCTCGCTATCTTAAGACCGCACACACAGATGCTAGCGAAGATCGGCTTTGGTATGACGCTTTTTTTGATTGGCCTGCAAATGAATAAAGACAACCTTAAGCGAGTGGGTTGGTCCCCACTCGCTTTCGGATTGTCGTTATGGATTGTTGTTTCTGGAATGAGTCTGCTACTCGTTCAACTATAACTTGTAAGCTAGATCTTGAATGATGTTACCTACTGCATAGGGAACTGAGTACGGACGGCGCGATGTGGACGAAGAGTCATGACCGAAGCCGAGCTTATGCGTCCACTCATGGAATACATTTCGCGCCACTTCTTCCGGATCGTAAACATCGAAGTATTTTCGGTTCATCCAAATCTTTGTCGTATTCGCGTAGGTGTAACCCACCGTGCTGGTCGAGTAGTTTGCATAGAGCTCGAGCTGCAGATCCATCTGATTATCAATCACCGGTAAGAGCGTCTCTTTGCCATCCAAAAACTTTTCATAAATCTGTTCATTGGTGAGTCCGTTGTTGTCCACGAACTGTTTCACACCTTGGTAAGTGTGGTTGAGAACGCGGTCACGAAACTCTGTCGTCCGCACAATCTTCTGAATGAAGTTCAACGCCTGTTCGACCTTGTCGATGTCGGCCGATTGAAAATTCGTGAAACTTACGCTGGAATTGAAAAGAGCGGCTTTCGCAGGAACGTTCGGTCCGACTGTATCATCGGGTGGAGTGACCACAACATCATCGTCTTCATCTGGTGTGGTGTCGTTGCCGCCTGGAGTAGGAACCGGACATTCAGTGACAGTGTTACCTTCCGTGTCTTCGGCTTGCGCCGTTTGTGCGCAGGTATCTGTGACATCTTTGGGGTTACAGGCCGTGAGAAAAAGGCAGAGAACGAGTAAAGAGAGAGTAGTCTTCAAGTGGCACCTTCCTTGGTTCCATCGTTGAAGGATGCCCCTCCCAGAACATCCCGATAATCATATTATTATCGCAGTGCATTCACATTTCCTGGAAGACATGGAGATTTATGCCTTTATGCGTCAAAAACAGTTCTCTCGGCCATGGTGGTTAACTACCCGTTTTTATTTAGTTTCTAGGCCCGTGAACCTTTCGGCCTTATCCTACGTCTAAGGGGTATGAGTGTCTTTTGATGAGGCACCACCAAGGAGAACCGAATGAAGAATCTATCGTTATTTATGGCCCTCATACTGGTGACCTCAGTAGCCTTCGCAGGCGCGAGCAAGAAGAAAGAAGGCGAAAAGCGCGGAGAACAGATGCGCAAGGAGCTCGGTCTTTCAGATGAGCAACTCGCAAAAATGAAAGAGATTCGTAAGAAGAAAAAAGAGAACCAAAGAGAAGCGCGAGCTAAAGTGAAGGCAGCCCGTGAAGCCTTCCATTCTACGGTAAGAAATCCGAAAGCGAGCAACGATGAATTGAAGACGAAGTTTGAAGAATTACAAACAGCGCAAGCGGCTCATCACCGTGGTGGATTTGAAACCATGCTCGAGATCCGCTCTTTATTGAATGAATCTCAACGAGCGAAGTTTCACGAAAAACGAAAGATGTTCCGCGAGAAATTTGAAAAACGTCGTAAGAAACATGACAAGGAAGTCGACGGAGATATGGAATAGTCCATGATCATTTCTAAGAGCGAAGAAGCCTTTCAAGCGCTCTACGCCTCCCAAGCAGGGGGCGTACGACGTTTCTTGCAGGGGATGGTCGGCGGAAATCATCATGTCGCCGAAGAACTCACGCAAGATGCTTTTATCAAAGCATGGAAAGCGCTGCCCACGTTTGCGTTCAAAAGCACCTTGAAGACCTGGGTTTATACTGTGGCCCTCAATACCGCGAGAGATTGGTTACGCGGTCATGGCGGAAAGACTTTTGTCGCGCTTGATCCTGATTCGCTTAATGCGGCGGAAGGTGAGACTCCTGAAACCCGCGCGGTAAAAGAAGCGTTACTCGAATTAGAAGAAGAGCCACGGGCCTTGTTGATACTGCACTATTATGAGGATTTGGATTTGAACGAGATCGCGAAGATTCTCGGCATTCCCCAGGGCACCGTGAAATCCCGTTTGTTTACTGCCAAAGGAAAACTTCGTCCCAAGCTCGTTGCGAAAGGATTTACTGTATGAAAAATGAATTTGAAAAACTCGATCACTTCATGCGTGAACACAAACCGGTGCTCGCCTCCCCTCGCCCACTCAAGGCGCCAACTGCCCGCTCATGGTGGTTGCCACTCACGGCCAGTGCAGCTGTTGCTGTGGCGGTGATCGTGACCATCAACGTGCAGAATCGCAATGCGGCCCTTGATCAAGAAGCCGTTGCCATGATGGAGGCGATGGATTGGGACATGACTGAAGACGAGCTCTCAGACGTCACGGATCTTGTCGCGTTGGTGGACTAACTCACGGCCTTAAGACCGACGATCCCCACCACGATGAATCCTAGGAAGAGCACTTTCATTGCACTTAGGGGTTCTGCGAAAAGCAAACTGCCTACCACCACAGAACCAACCGCCCCCACTCCCGTCCAAACCGGATAGGCGACGCCCAGCGGGATGGTACGAACCGAAAATCCGAGTAGTCCCATACTGATTGAGAGCGTCACAACAAAGAGAAGTGTAGGGATAAGCAAGGAGAGGCCCTGCGACGCCTTGAGATAGTAAGCCCATGCCACTTCGAACAATCCTGCCAATAACAACATGCCCCAGGCCCACATATCTTTCTCCTGATTTTTCCTAAAAGTTGTAGAATTCTAGCATGAAAAACTACTACGAGCTCTCTCGCGAATTGGCCCATCTCGGCTCTGCCTACGCCCTTGTTCACTGGGACTTTGAAACTCAAATGCCCAAAGGTGCAGCCGCTTGGCGTGCTGAGACCATGGGGTTCTTTGCAGGTCTGCTTCATGAGAAAATGGTGCATCCCGATTATTTCACTTCAGCTCAAACTGCACTCAAGAATGCTGCGAACGAGTTAGAGAAAGAAGCTTTGCGCTGTGCCATCAAAGACATCGAAAAGAAAACTCTCCTGCCGCAAAAACTTGTAGAGGAAATGAGCGAGGCTTCAGCTCTCGCTCATGAAGGTTGGGTCACGGCGAAAAAAGAAAAAAACTTTTCGATCTTTGCTCCTCACCTTGAAAAAATGATTCGTCTCTCCCGTGAACAAGCGAGCTTTTACGCTCAAGGGAAAGACCCTTACGATGCTTTGTTGGATGATTATTCACCGGGTATGACCTCGGCGATGATCAAAAAACTTTTCGATGAGCTTCGGCCAAAGCTGCAAGAACTCATCAGTCGTCGCAAAAAGCCCATGGACAAGAAGTGGTCTGTGCCAATCGAGATCCAAGAAAAGATTTGTCATGACGTCGTGGCGTGGATGGGTTTTCCTGCCGATCAACTCGTACAAGCCCGCTCGGTGCATCCGTTTTGTACCAATCTTCATCCGAGCGACGTGCGGATCACAACACGCTATAACGTAGACGATCCTCTCATGTCGTTGATGTCGACGGTGCATGAACTCGGGCATGGGCTCTATGAAAATCAAATTCCTGCCGAACATGTAGGCACACCACTCAATCAGGCCAATGGCATGGACATGCACGAATCTCAGTCTCGTCTCTGGGAAGTGTGTCTGGCGACGTCACCGGAATTCTTCCGTTGGGTTCATGGCTGGTATGACAAAAACGCTCCTGAATACATCAAAGGCTGGAGCGCACAGGATCTCTTTACACTCGCCAGTGTGGTGAAACCGTCTCTCATTCGCACTGAATCTGATCCTGTCACCTACGGGATGCATGTGATGATTCGTTTTGAACTCGAACTCGCCATTTTTAATGGCACACTCTCAGTTCAGCAACTGCCCGACGCTTGGAACAAGGCCTATCAAAACTACTTGGGTGTCACTCCTCCGGATGACTCCGTCGGTATTCTGCAAGACTCGCACTGGTCGAGTGGAGCCTTCGGTTATTTTCCGAGTTATCTCTTGGGGACCATGATTTCTTGCCAACTGCATGCGAGTCTAAAAGAAAAATTCCCCGATCTTTCATCGCGTGTTGAAACCGGCAAACTGGCTGAGGTGTGTACTTGGCTCAAGGAAAACGTTCATCGCTATGGCCGCGGGATGCCGGCGCCCCAAATAATTTCTCAGGCCACAGGACGCCCACTCTCCCCTGATAACTTTTTGCAGTTTTTAAATGAGCGCTTCATCGCATGATTAAATTCGTCTGCAGCCAAATATTTAATCTGATGGGTTGGCGTTACTCGCAGAATCTCCCACAGGGTGTTCGCTCATTTGTAATCGTGGGTGCACCACACACTTCGAACTGGGATTTTGTTCCCGCCATGACCCTCGTGTACCGTTCAGGTCTGAACGCAAAATTCGTCATAAAAAAAGAGTGGCTCAGATTTCCGCTGGGCCTCGTCCTTCGTCCGATCGGCGCCATCGGCATTGATCGCAACAAGATCAAGGCGGGTGTGGTGAGCAGCAGCACCGATCTCATGGCCCATCTTTTCGAGGACAATGAGGACATCTCCATCATGATTGCACCTGAAGGAACGCGCAGTGCTGCAAGTGAATGGAAATCAGGCTTTTGGCATATTGCCCATAAGGCAAACGTCCCGCTGGCCTTGGCCTTTGCCGACTATAAAACCAAGCATGCAGGCATTGGTCTTGTCATACATCCGACTGACTTTGAGAAAGATATGCGAACCATTATGGACTTCTATCGCAGCGTGCACCCTTGTTGTCCTGAAAAATTCAAGCTGGACCAGCGCTATTCCTAGTCTATAATTAGAATATGAGTAACGTAATAAGCCACTACGATCAGTTTCTTGCCCCCCTCTATACATGGATTGCTGGCGAGTTTGATGTCCTCGTCGAAACAGAGAAAGCCTATTTGGCAAAAGTGCTTCGTGCCAGTAAACCAGGCGCAAAGGCGCTCGATCTCGGCGCAGGCCACGGTGTTCATAGTGCCGCTTTATTGAAACTTGGTTATCAAGTGGAAGCTGTCGACACCAGCGCGGCTATTCTAGAAGCCCTAAAAATCCGCAAAGGGCACGCGACGATTCGTACTACCAACAAAGACATGCGTACCTATCGCCCGCTTGCTCCAGTTGAAACTTGCGTTTGTATGGGCGACAGCTTAGCGCATCTCGGATCACAGGAAGAGCTCGCTGCATTTGCCGGTCATATTCACACCATCATGCGACCGGGCGGGCAGTTTGTCGTTTCATTCCGTGATTTCACAAAAGATGCTAAGAATACCGGCCGCGGCGTCATGGTGCGCGAAGAAGAAAATCGTATTTTTGATTGTTTCATGTTTTTCGGCAGCACCCACATTGAAGTCATCGATGCCGTTCATGAAAAGACGTCGCAGGGCTGGACGTTACGAACCAGTTCTTATCGTAAGATAAGACTGACAGCGGAAGATGTGATTAAAACATTTAAAGAAAAAGGCTTCAGCCTCGTATCGCAAGAAAACAGCAATGATTTTGTACGGATCTGTTTACGAACCTAAGGTTCGCGAGAGAAGACTGCAGGATCGCCAGGAACTTTCGTGGCCATGTAGGCAATGATTCCTACGATCAGCCCCCCGAAAATATCTGCTAGGTGATGTTGCCAAGTGAAAAGCACCGAAGCGATCACCAAGCTAAACCAAACGACATAAACTCCCTTCCATATCTTAGGCAGCGCACGCCATAAAAGTAGAATTGTGATCGCAGCTAAGGCCACATGCATCGACGGAAGCGTGTTGTTCACACCATCCAATCCCCAAACGATGTCATACAGGAAATTCCAACCTGGAACATCTGAGGGACGCACAAAACCAATCGGTGCCGGCATGAGATAGAACACTCCACCACTCATGACCATAGCAGCAGCCACCGCGCGACCCAAGCGACGAATATCACCTGGCTGCATAAAAAATGCGGGTGTGAAAATCATCAGGTTCAGGGACATGTAAGGCAGGATCATCGAAGGGATGAATGGAATGCCCGCCTCCCAATCAAACGCGAACGAATAAGTCACACGGGCATACTTGGCACGCCAATTCGTGTAGCCGTAGACCAGCGCAAAGAACGGAATACACCAACCGGCAGTCCACAGGTACTGAAGAGCATTTTCTTTGAGTTGGCGGTGGGAAAACATGTAAGGGCATTATAAGTGTCATGTCCGACTCACGACAACTATGAATATTTTACTTTTACTCGGACAAAGCCCCCACCCCAGTGGCATTTCTTGAGCATGAAAATCTTCATCCTCGCGCTGATCCTAGGGGCACTCTCTCCTGTCCACGCTCAGGACAAGTACTACGGTGGTAAATCCACCGAAGCGATCTTGCGCTTTGAAGGCAAAATTCTGTTAGCTCCCGGTCTCACGACGACACAAAAACGCGAAGCCATCGATGGGCAAGTTCAACATCTCATTGGTCATTTCCAGGCCCCGACGTTTCTCGCGAGCTACAAGTACCCCGGCGTCTTGGGACAAAACTACAAAGTCATTCTTACGCGCGAAGCTGCCTTGGCAGGCGCCGTGGAAGTTCGTTATCGCTTCGAAGGTAAGGTGAACTATCACCGCAACGTTTTTAGAAGCAGTGATAAAACTACTGTCCCTCTTAATCTACCGCTCGACCCAGAAGCCATCTATGATCTCGGTGTTGTTCGTGGCAAAAACCGTTGTACGGATGACCACTATAATGCTGCTGGCGACTTTTTCTATTTCTGGGATCCCGATAAAGAGGGCTGCCCGCTTAAGGGCAACAAGACAGACGTATTACGCATTAAAGGCACATTAGAAAAACTGGCGAACACCACGACCACTTACCCTGAGTACGATCGCCTTTATGGCAAAGAGACTTTGAAGGCTTCCATCTTCATTGGCTATATCAATAACACCAGTAATCGTGATATCGGCGCTGGCACCTATCGCAGTCTGCGTGAAAGTTTGCCGCAGCTCGGCCTCAAACTCAAAGAAGAGAAGAAGCAATTTAAAACGGCCAGCAATGGCCGTGAATCAACCGGCGGCGTGAACAACCGTGCGCGCTTCGAGGGTGAAGTGCAAACACAGCTCGGGCAAACGGTTAAACTTGAACTCACTTTGCTCTTGAGTGAAACAGAGCCGGATAATATTGATGCGACTTTTCATCAGCACTTGGTGAGTGCCTATCAGTACGCGGACCTCGTCGCTTATGATGGTCACTCAGGTCTTGGGGGTAATCTCGACCTTAATAATCTGCCGGTCTTCTCATTTAATCGAAATTACCAAATATTTTTCTTCAATGGTTGCAGCTCGTATCCGTACTTTAATCAGAACTACTTCAATAGCAAACCCGGCGGCAGTCGCAATCTAGAAATCATCACTGCGGGCCTTCCTACGCTCACCTCAACTTCTGAAAGCAACATGCTGGCTTTCTTGACTCCTTTCCTCAGTGGTCATTTGACCAGCTGGCAAAACATCATGAACCGTATTGAAGCCTCAAATGGCGAAGAAGACACTTACCTGATGGGCGTCAACGGTGACGAAGACAATCAATTCCTTCCGAGATAATTCCGCACTATAATTGAGGGACTAAGGAGTCCCTCATGAATCAGCCCGCTGGGTTTTGGATCCGCGTTCTCGCGCTCATCATTGATGCTATTCTGTTTGGAATTTTCCGCATGGCGATTGGCTTCGTGCTGAATGTGGCCGGCATCATGCGTGAGCCGACAGACGCTGAACAACAGATGCTGCAGAAAATCGCCCAAGAAGGCGGCGGGCCCGCCGAACTCTTTGGCGCCTCCATGAGAATCTTTCACGAAACAGGAACCTTCTTGGCCACAGGGTTCTTTCTCTTGTTAACGATGGCTGCCACCCTCTACTTTATTTCTGTTAAAGGTGGCACACCCGGTAAGCTCGCTTTGGGTCTACGCATCCGTATGGCGGACACTGACAAGAACCCACCAGCTTGGCGTGCCTTCTTGCGAGAAGTTGTGGGCAAAGGGTTCCTGTGGCCGCTCACCTTGGGCATTGGCGCCTACATGGTGGCGTTCAATAAAAAGAAGCGTGGCCTGCATGACATCGCAGCGGGAACAGTCGTGGTGAAAGTTGGGGATGAGTAGAGCGTTTATAAAAAAGAAAGGGACCCATTCGGGTCCCTTTCATTAAAAGCAGGCCTAGATCATTAAGCTGCTTTTTTATTGTCTTTGTTCTGATACGCCGAAATATCAATTACGTTAGAAGACTGACCTGCGATACTGCTGCCCTTCTTACTGGCCATGAGCTTAGCGTGGTTCGCCGCTTTCTCTTCTTTCTTCGTCAGCTTCTTCTTGTTCTTATCACCCATAATTTCCTCCTTCGGAAACGTCCCGCATTTTGGGGTATGACTCCTTTTCGGTAGTCCCCCTACTTTCTTGAGTTGAACACTCGGATATTATAATACGCTTAAGCCCGGAACGCAAAAACAGTCACTTAGACATGACTCTTCTATAGTCTTTTTAGACAAAAGCCAGGTCGGGCGTTATAAAAATAGCTCGCAAAAATGTCGGGGCGTAGCGCAGCGGTAGCGCACTTGCTTGGGGTGCAAGAGGTCGCAGGTTCAAGTCCTGTCGCCCCGACCATTTAAAAAAAGGCCTATGAAACATCTCCTCTTCATTCTTCTCTTCACCAACACCGCATGGGCGCAACTCGAAGGCCGCTGGCTCGGTGTCGGTGGCGTAAAAATCACGGATGGAAAAACAACACTACTGTTTGATCCGGTCATCACAAAACCCACCCTCTCACATTGGCTCAACAATGATGAATTGATTCCGGATCGCAAACGGGTCACCGAGCGTCTCAAGCTTTGGAACGTCACTCAAGCGCAGGCCGTATTCATCAGTCATACACACTTTGATCACGCTTCGGATGCGGGCGTCGTCGCCGAGCTGACGGGTGCGACCGTTTACGGTGGGCCTTCGTTACAAACAGTTGTGACTTACCAAGCGCCTAAGGTTCCCTTCGCCCTTGTGGCCAACCAAGACACAGTTCCTGTGGGAGATTTTCGTGTAACCTTTTTCAAGCGTCGTCATGCACCGATCATTCAATGGGCCGATTTGTATTTTTATGAGGGCGCTGTTCCGAAAGATTTCAAAGGGAAATTTTGGCAATTCTGGGGTGGAGAAACCTGGAGCTACTTCGTAGAGCATCCGCAGGGCAACACTTTGATCGATCAAGGAAGCCGTTTCGTCGAAGAGTTTCGTCCCATCGCAGGTAAGGTCAAAAACTATTTCATGGGTGTGGCTAATAAAAAAAGTATCGATGCTGTCATGAAAGAGAATCTGGGCATCTTACGTCCGACCAACGTCTTCCCCATTCATTTTGATTTTTTCTTTCTGCAATCTGAGTTCATGGAGCAATGGATAATGCCCGGAATGGAACTCAAAGAACTAACTGAAGCCGCGAAAAAACATCATCCCGAGATTCGTTTTGAAATTCCGGTGAGAGATGCACCTATCGCGCTCTGACATTCGTTAGCACGCGGGTGACTTCAGCTCCGACATAAAAAATGATCGCCGAGTAATAAACCCATAGAAGCAGCATCACGAGAGAGCCCGCAGCTCCATAGGCCGAAGCCAGCGCACTCTTGAAGAGATAAACACCGATCAAATATTTTCCGACCGCAAACATTGAAGAGGTCACCAGACCTCCAATCAAGGCGTTTTTCCAGCTGAGTCGATCTTCTGGTAGATACTTAAACAGCGAAGCAAACAACGCTGCAAAAATCATCAACGACATAAACGAATTCACCACTTTCCAGGCGAATTGATGCTCTTTGAAGTAGTACGCGATCATCGTACTGCCGAGCACGGAGAAAATCCCGAGCAAGGCGAAAGTGAACATCGCCACCATGGAGAGCAGCCGATGGCGCGCCCAAACCTTGAGGCTGTTGCGCAGACGAGGGCCCACACGCCAAATAATATTCAGAGATGAATGAAGTTGCAGAAAGACACCGCTGGCCGAGACCAGCAAGGTCGCTAAGCCTAAAGCACCGGCCAGTGTACTGAAGCGGGTTTCGGCCTGGGCATTCTGGACGATCGCCGTGATGGCACGAGCGGCTTCTTCACCCATGAGTTTCTCGATCTCGAGCGCGACTTCAAGGCTCATGTCGATGCCGAAGACACCGACAATCGCCAGTGTGAGTAAAAGAATTGGAGCGAGCGAAAGTGTGGTGTAGAACGCCAGCGCAGCGGCGAGGGTCATCACATCGTGCTTGATGAGCCCATCAAGGAAGTCGTTTGCGATGACCTGGAAACGGGCCTTCATCGAGCGAGGTTATAGTTCTTAATAACCATGTTATCGATACGAGCGCGTTCAACAGCGAGAGTCGTGTTGAGGTAATCGGAGAGCACGCAAAAGACGATGGTTCCTTGCGGAGCCTCAATGAAACCTGAAAGTGCGGCCGTTTTTTTGAGCGTACCTGTTTTAGCGAAGACTACGCCTTTAAGACTGAGCAAGCGCTTCTTCAGAGTACCGTTCAAACCTGGACGTGCCAGCAAACGTTTGAAGGTGTTGTAGTCCCCGTCTCGGCGGATCTTCTCGAGTAGTTCAATTTGGACGGCACAGTTGGATTGGTTAGCGTAGCTGAGTCCAGAACCATCCGCCGGAATGAACGTTGTATTATTAACCGTGAGACCAAGGTTGATGTAATAATCCTTCATCGCCTCAGTTCCACCGAGTTTAACCAGCGTATCTTGCGCCATAGAATTCACACTATCTCTGAGCATTTGCCCAAGATAAGCATCAGTGCGTGCTTTTTCTTGGTAAGCCCACCAGCCGGTGAAGATCTTCATCGTCGAAGCAGGCTTCAACAGGACTTTACTATTTTTTAATGCGAGGACTTTCGTCGTGCCGTTGGGGCGGAGAAGCTTGAAAACGTGGGCATAAGTCGGATTGACGGCTTTGTCCGGTGTTAAGTACGGATCAAATTGATCTGCAAGAAACTCTTCGGTGTCTTCTGTTGTGAGCTGCGCCCATGCAGCTTGAGACATGAGTGCACTTAAGACTAAAAGAAGGCGTAGGGTATTCATGGGCATCCTCTAGCATGATTCGCAAACAGCACTTAAAAGGCTGTATATTTTACAGACGATAGGTACTCAACCAACCCACCGTCTCTACGTTATTCTGAGAATTTGACCACACTGTCTCATGAGATTCTTCAGGAAGAAATGTGAGCCCTAGCTTTAATTCCCCCTCGTTTTTTTTATGGATCAGCAACATGGAACTAACCGCATCGAAGTCAAATACACCTCGCCATTTGTCGTCAGAAAAGAAATCCGCCAACTTCACTTCTTTGTTTTTTTCGTCTCGTACACGCCAAAGATTGATGTCGACATAAGCACAGCCCCCCTCTTGCAAACGGCGATAGATGCTTTCAAGCAATGTGGCCTTGTGTTTTATGTAGCGAGTGGTGCCCTGGGATAGAATGAGCTCGAAACTTTCTTCACCTGCACAATTGAGCTCCCCATCATTGAGATCATACACCTCAGTTTGTAGTTGTCCCTGTGGAGTGATTCCAAAAAAAGAAGCCGTTGCTGCGAGATCAACTGGCTCATCGCCTTTATGAACACCCCACACATGAAACTCTCTACTCATGGCCGAGAACTCTAGCGCCATTCTCCCCTGTCCCATTCCTAGCTCCAGAATGTTCTTAACGCCTAGACGTGCAGTCATTTCATGAAGCTTCGTTGCTGATGAAGTCTTGAGTCGAGTGGTACGATAATTCAGCAAGGAGATCGAGCGAGTGTTATATGGACGAGCTAGCGGGTGTTGTTTTAGTTGATACGCCTGAGGATGCTTCAGTAACAAAAAACTATCTGCACTTACCGGTCGCTTCAGGTCTGTGAAAGCGAGGTTATGCACATCAAGAAAAATTGAAAGTTCTTCTTCGTCGATGAGCAAGGCCTTGAAGCCTGCTGACAATAAGACATTCAGAGGAGTTTCACCACTTTTGACCTGCAGAGCTTCGGTGGGATCGTAGTGAAGCTTCTTCATTTACAACCACTGCCCGAGGAAAATATTCCACAACGATACGGTCAATAAAGAGAGAGGCACGCTCACACCGACCATGAGATTCGCCAACTCTTCATCCAGACTAAATTCTGCTGCGACGACAGCGGAGGTGATCATGGTGGCCATGGCCGCTTCAAGCAAAGTGACACGAGTCACGAAGTCGGTTTGTCCCAGCACAAACACGTACAGCACCATCAACAAAGCAGGGGCCAACAGAAGTTTGTAGAATAGACCCAGCGAAAGTGGTCGACCATAGCGTTGCAAAGTGCTGCGACTGAGGTTCAATTGAAAACCCACTGCAAAAAGCGCCAAAGGAACTAACGAACTCGCCAAGCGTGCGATGATGGTTTCAGCGACACCTGTGAACACAAATCCAAAAGCCGACAATGCGATTGCCGTGAGGAGAGCTAAGAATGGCGGGAAGGTGAACACCTGGCGCGGAATTGAGTGTGGCTTTCCGTCACGAGAACGGCCGTAGCGTGAAGCCACCACAATACCTAAAGTTGAAAGAACGAAAAACGATCCGAGCTGATCCACCAGCACGCCCCATGGCACGGCCTCACTTCCTAGTAATGCTTCTAACAATGGAAAACCTACGAAGGATGTATTTCCCAATCCTGCCGTCAGGATCAGTGCTCCCGTGCGAGCATCACTCCATTTGCGACGTTTGCCGATCCAACCAATCAGCGCCCAGGCGCCTAGGAACAACAGCCATCCCATGGAGGCCGGCAGCAAAATCGACCAAGTCACCGAGGTTTTAGAAAAGAGATTCGTAATCTGCAGCAGCACCGTGGCAGGAAAAGAGACGAAAATAACAAACGCGTTGAGGGCGGTATGCGTGTTGTGCGGAAAGCGCCCTGTTCTTTTGAGCAGAACTCCCAACAGCAGACAAACAAAGATGAGAACTAAGTTCGACAACGTTAGGTCACCACGCGCGTGCGAATCGAGCGGCTCAATTGATTAATTTTTTCTGCCAAGGCCTGCGCCTGCGTGGCCGCGACGTCCATGACGATGTAACCGATGTGCTCGTCGGTCGCGAGGAACTGGCCTTCGATGTTGGCACCGGCCTGAGAAATGATTCCGTTGATTTCACCCAAGACACCCGGCTCGTTACGGTGAACGTTCAAAATCCGAGAAGTCCCTTTGCGAATAGACAAATCTACATTCGGGAAATTGACGGCACCAGCACTCGAACCGATTTTTAAATAGCGACGGAAACTTTCCGCCACCTCGCGGCCAATGGCTTCTTGCGCTTCTTCGGTCGAGCCCGCGATGTGCGGAGTGAGAATAACGTTCGGGAGATTCTGCAAAGGAGATACGAATTTGTCTTTGTTTGAAGCGGGCTCATCCGGGAACACATCTAGTGCGCAGCCAGCGATTCTCTTCTCTTGAATGGCTTGGACTAAATCATCAATCACGACGACCGTGCCGCGAGAAGCGTTGATGAGAAAGCTTCCCATACGCATGCGAGCGAACTGCGCCTTACCGATAAGTCCACGCGTCTCGCTGTTTTCCGGAACGTGCAAGGTCACAAAGTCGGAATCTTCCAACAATGCTTCTAACGTGGGCTTCACGCGCGCATTGCCCAGCGGAAGCTTTTTGACTACGTCGTAAAAAATCACATGGAGACCCATGGCCTCAGCAAGCACGCTCACCTGACTGCCGATGTGGCCGTAACCGACGATGCCTAAGGTTTTGCCGCGCACTTCGCGCGAGCCATCAGCAGATTTCACCCAGCGGCCTTGGTGCGCCTGGGTGTTGCGATCACCGAGCTGACGCGACAGCGCGATCATTTCAGCAATGACAAGTTCGGCGACACTGCGGGTGTTGGAGTGGGGAGCATTAAAAACCGGTACACCTGCTAGGCGAGCATTTGAGAGGGACACTTGATTCGTACCGATGCAGAAGCAACCAATCAAAGCGAGTTGGGGATTTTGCTTCAACACGGCAGGAGTAATTTCTGTTTTGGAGCGGATGCCTATGACGGAGTAGTTCTTCAACAAAGGAATCAACTCTGTTTCGGAAGGAGCATGGGAGATGAGATCGACTTCGAAGCCTTCTGCTTCCAGCGAATCCTTTGCGACTGTGTGGATGTTCTCGACGAGTAAAATGCGCGGTTTTTCCATGATATCCCCCACAATATTTTGTCACCTCAGGTCTCGCTTGTTAAGCTTTTCCCATGAAACTACGTGTTGTTGATATCGAAGCCATGAAACGCCAGACCCCTCCCAGTTTGCTCGACTCGCTGGGCATCCAAATCACCCGCATCACGGAGGATTTTATTGAGGGCACCATGCCGGTGGATCACCGCACACACCAACCC
>JAKFUR010000098.1 GCA_021732585.1 Bacteriovoracaceae bacterium | reverse complement strand
TTTTGATCGTGTACCTGTAGCCTGCAAATTCAAGCGGACGAGATTTCTCAGTGCGCGTGTAGCTCAGCGCTAGTTTTTGCCCGGCAATGCTTTTCTGATCTGCCGCCAGCGCTATTTTTCTCCACTCTTTTCCCTTCTCCTGCGCGATTTCAAGTGATGAAATGACGGTGCTGATATGAGTTCTCACCCGTGTGGCGTAATCTTTCCAAGAATGCGTTTCCACCAACATTCCTAAGCGGTTGTTGGCCTGCCAGTAGCCATGAGCAAAGCGTAGTGTCGCCACATAACGAGAAAAACCAGAAAGTGGGTCGCCCTCAATTTCAAAATCAGGATAAAAAGGCATGGCCCGGTGATGACGTTTTTCCATTTTGGTTAATAAAGCCGCTTCAAATGCGCTGCCCGCTTGATGCAACGGTGATGTTCCATAGTTCGTCACAGGTAAAACAATCAGCCCCACCTCTGGCTGAAACTGTGCTCCATTGGTGACGTGAAGATCAAGACTGAGAACGGGATCCATTTTATGCCACAACTTAAGCAGCGCCTGCATTTCCGGAGCATCGGCCTTCATGAAATCTCGATTAAGATTCAGATTCTGCGCCGTCGTTCTCCAGCCCATTTCTTCAGGGCCCACTTGATTCGGACGATTCCATTTCCCGAATCTTTCATGACCATCAAGGTTAACGATCGGAACAAAGACTAAGCACAGACCTTTGAGCGGGTTCGGTTTGAGCTTGTTCTCAATTGCTTCACGCAAAATATAAAAAACGGCGTCTTTGCCATCGATTTCACCGGCATGAATGCCTGCTTGCACCCACACAACAGGGTTCTTGCGATCACCGATCACCATGTACGGTAGATTACGATTTTGTGGAGTTGTTCCATAACTCAGACACTTCACCTGCTCTGGAAAACGTTTCTCAAAGGCACGACAAAGACGCTGGGTCTCATCTGCTCGTCCTGTTTTCAACCAGCCAGATTGCTCCGCTGTGGTCATCAAGGAATCTTTGGCCGTGGCAAGGCCCGTAAAAAGCAGCGTACAAAAAACGAGGTGTCTCATCCTATCTCCTTAAATCGTAGTGGCTTAACGTTACGACAACGATACCTGTCCGGCAAAGTCTGCTTATTTTCCCCAAATCTCAAGATTGAGCTACAATCTCTTTATGAGACTCCGCAATGTGATTGGGGCCACTCTCGCCTTTACCTACATTTTCTACACCCTCTCTTTTCAAGCTCAGACGCCTAGACGGTCGACTCGTACTCCAAAGGCAGCTGCTACAACTGAGAAAAAGACAGTTGCACGTTTACCGGCCACCCCAGTGACCAAGAAAAAAATTGGTAAAGCGCCTCAAGAACAACAAGCCGAGGAAGAAGATGTGCCCTGGAAAGAACTAAGAGCAGAATTTATGAGTACTTTGAGAGAACGCATGGCGGAACTAGCGCCAGATAAAGCTAAAACAATCATGACGAATTACGAGATTGAGCATGAGTCTTTCAATAAAAAAATCGAAGTCCTTCTAAAAGAGCGTAATCGTTACTTTTACTTTGATAAAGAACAAGAAAAAGTTGTTTTTAAGAATAAGGCCAAGTACAAAGAGTTAAATAAAAAAGTTACGGATTCTTTTGAAGACTACGATTCGAAGATAGAAACCATTTTCGCTGACCACTACCCTGCAGTTATGGAATTACGAGCAGAGTTCGAAGACTACATGCAACTCTATAATCGCCACGAACATCTCATCGGAATTGAGCTCTAACTCATTTTTTTACGACACTGCGATAGCATTTCAAAAAACGCTCCCACATCACCTGATCATCACCCGTGTAGCCGATACTAAACCGCAAAAGCCCTTCCGAAAGACCAATCTCTTTGCGTTCACTCTCCGGAATTTCGCTCGAGGTACTTTTCGCTGAACAGCTCATGAGGGTACGAGAGAATCCCACCGAAGCCCATCGATTCATCAATCATGGTTTTCAAGAGGCCATGCTGAGCGTGAGTTTCAAGACCAGGGTAGATCACCGGAAGTTTTTCTTTCGCCATATTCTTCGCCAGGAAAAGACTCGTCTGAGAGTGGGCCTTCATACGCTTATAGAGTTCGTGTGCCACCCGCGGGTCGGGAAAATATTCTTAAAGAGCGCATAAGTGCCGCCGTAAACTGTGCGCGATGTCACAATGTGGACGCCACATCTATAACAGGGACGACTCCTCCCTATTCGCCGAAATGTTGAATGTTCAGAATGGCTTGCTGCGCAGATGTTTTCATAGCTAACTCCGGTGAAGATTAAGGAAAAATACCTGACGATTTCAGACCGTCGCCACACTCGTTTTCTAACATTTTCACGCAATCTTAACTGAGGGGTGACTTAGTCATCTCAAATGTCATTCAATCAATGGCAACAAGATAACGGATTATCTTAAGGAGATATATGAAGTTTTTATCATTGATGATTGTGGCCTCTCTACTTAGCCCAACTGTTTTCGCTTGTAACGAAGACGGTACAGGCGGATTCCTTCCTGAAAACGATATGAAGATTGCTGTCGGCGACAAAAGCGCTGGTGGCCTCACCGAAGAACAGTTCAATGCTGTCATCGATACCTACGAGACGATCTACTCACCGATCGTTGCTGGCATGGGCGGCAAACTCGACATCAAACGCAAGTGGACTGACGCAACTGTAAACGCTTCAGCTCAGCGTTCAGGTTCAACTTGGGTTGTGAACATGTACGGCGGTCTCGCTCGTCATGCCACAATCACAGCTGACGGCTTCGCTCTCGTTGTCTGTCACGAAATCGGTCACCACCTCGGTGGCGCTCCGAAAGTTAAAGGCTTCCTCGGTTTGAACGCATGGGCTTCAAACGAAGGTCAGTCTGACTACTTCGCAACTCTTAAGTGCTTGCGCCAAGGCTTCATGGCTGACGACAACGTCGCTATCGTAGCTGCGATGACTGTTCCAGCTCTCTTGTCTGAGAAATGCGCTGAGCAGTTCACAGAAGAGTCTGAGCGTGCGATCTGTATCCGCGGTGGTATGGCAGGTGCTTCTGTTGCCGGTCTCTTCGCTAGCATGCGCAACCAACCAGAAGGCAAATTCGAAACTCCAGATGCTAACGTTGTAGCTCGCACGAACGATGCTCACCCTGCTCACCAGTGCCGCTTGGACACATACTTCCAAGGTGCATTGTGCGACAAAGCGATCGGCGAAGAAGTTGACCAGAAAGACGAAGTCCGCGGCACTTGCCACGGTTCAATCGGTTCAAAATCTGGCCTTCGCCCACTCTGCTGGTTCAAGCCATCTGTTCAGTAATCTGATCTAAAGAGTTCACTACAGAAGGCCAGGAGAAATCCTGGCCTTTTTTATGTCCAGGATGGACGGTATGCCGACGAGAGGCAGGAGCCGAAGTCGGCGCAAGCTTCAGCGAAGTACCAAAGTTTTCGTTGAGAGGTTATAATCCTCCCATGAAAACACTCATTCTCGCTCTCATCATCACAGGCTCTGCTTTCGCCAAACCCAATCCCGTCAAAAAAGAAGAGGAACGTAAATTCCTCGACACGCGCTACACCGTGGCACCACCGTGGTTGATCGAAGACAAAGGTGATCATCAGATTTTCACACTTCCTGAGGGCGATCTGGTGATGATCAACATGATTCTTCCGGCGGTCGGAAAGCCAGAAGATCTTTTGCTTAAGGCCTGGAAAAAATACCAACCGAACTTCAATCGAAAAGTAGAACTTAAGACAACTCCACCGGCTTCAGGTGGATGGGAAGAGATTCAAAAAATTGCTTACGAAGTTCCCGTCAAAGAGTCACGTGCGGTGGTTGGCCAATACGGCGTTCTTAAGGGCAAAGCCTACATCACCCTTTTGGATGGTTCGTACTCCACTTTCCAAAAGCGTGGAGCACAAATCGCAATCGTGGCCGGCAGTTGGAAACCCATTGATCTTATCGAAGAAAAACTAGGAGATCGCGAAGCCATCAAGCTTGGCCCGAAAGAAATTAAAATTCTCGAAAGTTTCTTACAAAACTCCATGCGTGAAATGCAGATTCCCGGCGCCCAGGTCGCCATCGTACAAGATGGAAAAGTTGTGTGGGAAAAAGCATTCGGCGTACATCAAAAAGGCGCTAAAGATAAAGTCACTTCCGACTCTCTCTTCATGATCGGCTCAACCACAAAACCCCTCACAACCTTGTTGCAAGCGCGTTTAGTGGATCAAGAAAAACTCGAATGGGATCAACCTTTACGCGAAATCTTGCCAGGATTTGCTCTCGCCGATAGTTCAGCTACACGCAAACTTGAACTTAAGCATACAGCTTGTGCGTGTACCGGAATGCCACGGAGGGATCTCGATTTCATCTTTGAATACGAGAATTTGACGGCCGAACAACGTATCGCTCAACTCAAAACCATGTCGCCAACAACTGGTTTCGGTGAAACATTTCAATACTCAAATCTTCTGGTTGCGGCCGGTGGCTACGCCGCTGCTCACACACTCTACCCTAAACTCACTTACGACTCTGCTTACGAAAAAGCACTACGAGAAGAAGTCTTCGGCCCACTGGGCTTTATGCGTTCTCGCGTACGTCCGTTTTCAGGCGACCGTCTCGCAGCCCCTCACGCTATCGATATGCAGGGGCGGATGACCCCAATTCCGCAACGGATGGATGACATGGTCTACAGTGTGGCCCCCGCCGGTGCTGTTTGGTCCAACGCCCTCGATATGTCTCGTTATGTTTTGTTCGAACTCGGAAATGGTAAGCTCGATGGAAAGCAGGTCCTTTCTGAAAAACAAGTCCTTGCTCGTCGTACTCCGGGTGTGAAAATCGATGACACCGCCAAGTATGGACTGGGCTTAATCAATGATGACGTCAAAGGCATCGAGACCTGGGGCCATGGTGGAAATACTTTAGGCTTCACTTCAGATCTCGTGTTCTTACCCAAGCAACAAGTGGGATGGGTTTTATTACTCAATGCCGGCGGCTCATCACTGCGAAACGTGTTCCAGCAAAAAATGATGGAAGTGCTTTTTAAAGCCGAAGTGACTTCACAGAAAAACATGAGTCACATCATGAAGCGCTTAAGAGAATCTCTCGTCAAGGTCCGTCAGCAAGTAAGCACCAATCCCTCGAAGACAAAATGGATCAAGGGACTCGTGGGTCAGTGGTCTTCCGAAGAGCTGGGCAAGATGGTCATTAGCGCAACTAAAAACGGTTACGTTGCTGATTTTGGTGAGTGGCAATCAGAGCTCGGCTCCCTGAATGATTCGCCCGACACTTTTATTTTTACTTCACCACCACTCGCCGGCAGTGTTCCCTTTCAACTTCAAAAAGATGGCTCGATACTTATTGATGCCGGCCAAACCAAATACTCATTCAAGAGGATCCCATGATTATTGCATCGAAAATTTTGATCGGCTTCGTGGCCCTCCAGCACATCGCTTTCTTAGTACTCGAGATGTTTTTTTGGCGTCATCCTATCGGCCTCACCATCTTTCGCCAAAGCGCAGCCCACGCCGAAATCTCGGAAAAATTGGCAGCTAATCAAGGTCTCTATAATGGTTTTCTTGCAGCAGGGCTTATTTGGGCACTCTGCCATAGTGATGCCGCTTTCGGACGTCAGATCGCTTACTTCTTTCTTGCGTGTGTGGTGGTCGCAGGAGCTTATGGAGCGTGGAGTGTGTCACCACGCATATTGATGATTCAAGCAGGGCCGGCGTTGGCGGCGCTGGGACTTCTCTACTTTAGTTCTGTAAGCGGCAATTCTTAAGCTGAGCGATCGTGCCAAAGTCTGCATAGACTTTGCCGCTGTTACGTTTGACTCCGAAGTAAACGGCGTCATCACCAGTGCCACAGCGAGCGTGGAGGTCGTAACTTGAGTCGGCATCTAAAACGCACTGATCCGGATCGGCGTCGCCCATTTTAATGGTGACCTTCTGGTCACTTACTTCCATGGCGATCGGCGTCTCATTGCCCCGTGAATACATCTGACAGTTCGCCCCTTTCGGAACGGCCCAAAGAGTTGTGGAATAGATAAGCGACAAGGCTAAGACAGCTATTTTCATTGGTAATGACCTTTGAAACCATCATACTGTTGTTATGAATTCCAAACCAGTCCTGGGTAAAATTTCCAGGTCCCGGAGGCTAACCCTATGATTACTCTATTTTTGGTCCTATCGGCTTTTGCGGCCGACGTAACCCTGACCCATAAAGGCACGGCCACCAAAGACGGTAAGGTGGTTTACATCGAACAACACGAAGCCCTTTTCCGGGACGGTGAAGCTGTCACCGCGAAAACCACTTATGTGGATCCCGAAGGTAAAACAGAAGCCACGCTGACCTCCGATTTTAAAAATAGCATCACAAATGCAGACCATGAGTTTCATGACCTCCGTGACAATCGTCGCTACGGTGTGCGCTGGAAAGAAGGCAAAGCCGAGATGTGGGATCAGGAAGTTGGCGAGAAAGAACGCACGGAAAAAATCGACAAAGACTTTGCTGATGGCAAACTCGTCATCGGCGGACAAGGTCTTCACTACCACATGCGCACGCGCCTCGCGGAGTTCGCAAAAAAAGATACCGCCATCGCGATCCTCATTCCAGGCAAGCTCGATTGGTATAGTTTTCTTGTCACACCGGCCGGTGAATCCAAGGGTCTCAAGAAATTTGTGATCAAAGCGCAGAGCGCCTTCTTGCGTATGTTCGCGCCGAAGCTAGAAGTTTGGTATGCCGACGATGGAAAGTTGATGAGATACCGAGGTCTTTCGAACCTGCCGGATGCCAAAGGTGGCAACCAGCAGGTGGAAATTAAATACGATTATTAAGCGATGTCGCCTTCTTTCTTCTCTTTGAAGTAGAGGCTCAAGAGCATTGATCCAATCAAGATGGTGAAGATAAACGCCATCGTGACCCATACTGGCGTGTGGTACCAGTGAGAGATACACATCTTGGTGCCGATAAACATCAAGATGACCGCTAATCCATACTTCAAGTAATGGAAGATATCAGCAAAGCCCTTCAACGCGAAGTAGAGAGAACGAAGGCCAAGGATAGCGAAGACGTTCGACGTGAACACCAAGAAGGGGTCATCGGTAATACCGATGATCGCTGGGATTGAGTCCACCGCGAAAACTACGTCTGAAAACTCAACGAAGATCAAGGTAATGAAAAGTGGCGTCACCATACGCTTGCCGTTCTGAACAGTGAAGAACTTGTCCCCATCGAGGTTGTGACTGGTCGGGAAAATTTTCTTTGTCCAGACGATAACTTTGTTATTCTCAAGAGATGCTTCTTCTTTCTGAGGAATCAACATCTTGATACCCGTCAAAATCAAGAACCCACCAAAGATATAAATCACCCAGGCAAACTGGCGAATAATGGCAATACCTGCGCCGATGAACGCTGCACGCATGATCAACGCACCCAAGATTCCGTAGAATAAGATTTTATGCTGATACTGGTTAGGTACCTTGAAATAGCTAAAAATCAACAAGAACACGAAGAGATTATCCACCGAGAGGGATTTCTCAATTACGTATCCAGTCAGGAAGAGCATGAAGTCTTCTTGGCCACGCCACTGAAGAATGATGACACTAAATACCAGCGCCAATGCAATCCACACAACAGACCAAATGATGGCTTCCTTAAAATCTACGGTGTGACTCTTTTTGTGGAACACACCTAAATCAAGGGCCAATACCGCAAAAACAAAAACGATAAATCCAACCCAGATCGTCATCGACGTCTCAATCATAGCAACCTCTCATTGGCAAACGTGTAACCATCAGCTTAAATGATGTCTAAGCAAATGGCTTTGCTAAAAAAGCAAACAAGCCGCAGCAAAAAAGTGAAGATTCCCCTTGAAACAGAGTATTTTTTTGCAAGAAATGGAGAGGCTACTAGATGACGGCAATGTCACTCTAGGAGAGATCGCCGTTAAATTGCGCAGAAAGGGGTTGGTTTTCCTCGCGCTGGTTTGCGTCCTTCCCTTCATGCAGCCTATTCCTATCCCTGGCCTCTCCACTGTGCTGGGCTTTGTGATTATCCTTCAAGGGATTGGACTCGCCTTCCTTGGCCATCCCCTCATGACTCAAGGCATGCGCGACATCAGCCTCCCAGCAGAAAAAGTCGCTACCTTCGTTCGGGGTGCCCGCAAGATCTTTCCTTGGGTTGGTTGGCTCGTAAAAAGCCGAGGCCAGCAGTGGGTACATCACCGGTTGACCCATCTTGTAGCCGGCTTGACCCTCGTCTTTCTCTCGCTCTTTCTCTCGCTGCCGCTGCCTATTCCTAGCAGCAACTTCCTGCCCGCCATTGGTATTTTCTTCATCTGCCTAGGACTGCTCGAAGACGACTTTTTATTAGTCGTCCTCGGCGTAAGCTATGCTGTTTTATTTGGGTGGCTCATCTCAATCTCATTCCATCTTTTGAAAGCGGAACTTGCCGAGTCGAGCTGGTGGGGTCGATTCTTCTAACTATTCGAGCGTGCAGCCCGCAGAATTGTTCGTCAAAGAGATGCCCTCTTCTTTGATCTCTACTTTCTTCGCTGCCGCAGCTTTGTCGTCACAGTCTTCTTCTTTCCCTGTTGCCGCAGCTGCTGTGGCCGTCGGTTCTGGAATGGTCTCTGCTGGCTTATCCTTGGCCTGACAAGAAACCACTGTGAACAACGCCATCACTAATAAAGTTTTCATGTTGAAATCTCCTTCGTGTTATCTCGACTGAAATTGATAGAATCGGTTTGCATGATCCGACGATAGAGAAAGCGCGGCATGATTGAAAGTATGCGCACGATGATGCCAAAGAAAAATGGAAAGACGATAAACTTCTTCTTTTTCTCAATACCACGAACAATAATTTCAGCGGCCCGATCGACTTTCATGAGAAACGGCATCGGGTGATGATTCATCTGCGTGAGAGGTGTATCAATAAAACCCGGACATACGCAGGTCACACTAAGCCCCAAGTGGCGTAGATCCATGCTCAGCGATTCGCAGAATTTCATGACAGCGCCTTTGGTGGCACTGTAACCAGAAATCCCCGGGAAACCGTTAAAACCCGCAAGTGACGAAATCGCCACAATCTGGCCTTGGCCTTGGGGAATCATGATCTCCATCGCCGCCTCGAAGGCGTACATGACACCCAGGAGATTCACGTGCACCATACGATAGGTGCGATCGAAATCAGGCACCTTGGATTTATGGGGATAAGACATGCCAGCGTTAGCAATCAGAAGTCCGAGTCCAGTGGGCTGTGCAAATTTTTGTACAGCACGCTTCACGGCCTCGCGATCGGCAACGTCTAATGGGAAAAACTGAATGTTTTCGTGATTCGAATCAAAGTGGCCTTTGAACTTGTCGGCGTCACGGCCGCAAACTCCGACCTTCCAGCCTTTCTTCAAATAGGTCTTGGCGAGCTCGAGCCCAATTCCTGAAGTTCCACCTGTGATAAATACGCTATTCATAAGGCTAAAAAGGTAACATGCGCGCACATTGGTGCCTAGAGATTGGCCAAATGACGCAGCGTCAACCAGGGATTTTTGCTTGACGCTTTTTGGGGTGGTCCCTATATTCATTGCTCAGGTTCGGGGGAGTAGTTAAGTTGGTTATAACGTCTGCCTGTCACGCAGAAGGCCGCGGGTTCGAGTCCCGTCTCTCCCGCCATCTTAAAATAAATAAGGCCACCTTCGGGTGGCCTTTTTATTTTAAGACGTCTGAGTTGCGACACGAGAACCCGCAGGGTTCGAGTTATGGTCAGGATGACCGGTATGTCATCGAGAGGCAGGAGCCGGAGCTGACCTCGTCTCTCTCCCTACTTCAATCCAACCTTTCTTCTATTTTTTGGCAGCTTCGGCTCAACGATCTCTTCAATTTTATCGAGTCGCTCAAACACAATCTTAAAGACCTGAATGGTTCCTTCCTCGAGTTTTGTCACACGATTAGAGAGATCTTTCTCCAGCATGAGAAAACTTCTTAAGCGCGTAAAGATTCTCATAATTGAAATGTTGATGAGGATGGCCTTCTCGCTGTTCAAGACACTAGAAAGCATCGCAACGCCATTTTCGGTGAAGACATAAGGTAACTTACGTCTTCCTCCTCGCCCTTTCTTTGATATCCCAAATTGGGATATCAAAGCCTCACTCTCTGAATGAGTGAGTTGGAACATGAAATCAGCCGGGAACCGCTTGATATTGCGTTGAGCATTCCGATTTAATACCCGTGTCTCAACCTCATAAAGCTGGGCTAGATCACTATCCAGCATCACTTTTTGCTCGCGGATCATATAGATCATTCCTTCAATCGTTTTCTCTTTGAGCTGTGTCATCCCTTGCCCCCTCTTTATTCCAACTCATACAGCTTTGGATTTTCTCGAGTCAGTAAAGATTGATCGACTAGGTTTGATTTTTCATTTCTGTTAATGAACTATCAATCCTATGAATATCCGCCTCGCGCAAACATCCGACGCCACGATTCTCTGCCAAGCTGAGCAGGCCATAGCTGCACGGCCAGGTCATCTCGTCTCTCTTCCAACTGAACTCAAAGTTGAAAACTTTGTCGCCATGATTGAGAAGCCCACAACACGCTACATGGTAGTTGAAAAAGACGGGAAGCTCATCGGCCATGCTTTTCTTGAACAGATGGGACTACAAGCGGTGGCGCATATCATGCGACTCACGATCGCCGTGCATGAAGGCCATCAAGGGCAAGGTGTAGGTCAACTGTTGCTGCAAAATTTAATTGATTGGGCCAAGAGCACGTCTCATGTTGAGAAGATTGAGTTACATGTTCGTGCCTCTAATACCGCTGCCATAGCACTCTATAAAAAAATGGGATTCGTAGAAGAAGGTCGCCTCAAGAGACGAATCAAAATCAGTGAGACTGAATATCTCGACGATCTCACCATGGGGCTGATTCTCAAATAATTCTTGAAACTGCTCGCCTCAAACTTGTCCCTCTCCACATCGACCATCTTGCCGACTATTTCAAGATAGTCAGCAATCCAGACGTGATGAAATATATTCGCAAAACGTCGGATACGATGCAAGCCGCACAGACAGCACTTGAGCGCTACACTACCTATGCACAAAAATCTCCGGGCCTTGGTGCATGGTCGCTGTATTTGAAAGATACCCACGAACATATTGGTGTGGGCGTGCTCATTCATATGGAGCTCAAAATTGAATGCGGCAAAGTCGAAGTGGGCTATCAATTTCGTCCCGAGCATTGGGGCCAAGACCATGCTCAAGAAGTGACCCGCTGTTTAATTGATTATGGCTTCAATAAGGTGGGGCTAGATGAAATTTATGGCACCACCCAAGCGGGCCATGTGGTGTCTCAAGCAGTCCTGCAGAAATGCGGACTTACGCCCTTAGGGCGCCTTGAGGTACACCGGGGGTCTGAAGCTTTTATCATCCGCTCACCCCTTCGTTGACTCTGCCTGCCCTTCAGGGTTTAAAGCGCCTCATGAAAAATCTATTGCTGCTTACTACGATAACTCTGAGCCTTAATGCTTTTGCGACTGATCTCGCGTGCTTTATGGATCGTCCCCTCATCACACCTAATGGCGCCAAAGCGGCCGTAGTGATCACCGGTGTGGATGCAACAGGTCCTGCTATTGGTGAGTACCGTGTTCGCATGACACTTCCCGATCAAAACACCATGCATAACTTTGAATTGAATGCGGCCGGCACCGATTATGAAGCTGGCTTCTCGAATGAATGCGACAATGAATACACCATCACATTCCCAGCTAAAGCTTTTAAGACCTTGATCGAAGACGACCCAACAACAACACCTATCCGTGGCAAAGTCTTCTACTCTGACTCGGAAGGCACAAAGTCGAACTCGGCTATTACTTGCCGTCGTCTTTAATTATTTAAGAAAATTTACGATCGTTTGAAGGGCGAGGTCACGAACCTCGTCTTTCTCCATCAGCACTTCATGCTTGCCCACAAGTGTGGTGGCTTCGCACTGAGCAGCTTGCCTGCATAGCTTCTCCATCTCAGTAGGCTCTGAATATCTCTCATTAGACGCTATAATCACGCGCAACGGGAGAAGCAGTTTTCCGTATTGCGAGCGCACACGCTTGGTGCCCTTCATGATCTCATTCACCCAGCGATTCGTGACGCCGCCGATCTGCGTCTGGGGCAATTCACGGAAGAGATTCATCCACATGTCATAGCGAACTTTTGAACCGGTAAATCTGTTCGATTCAAAATCATCGGTCGGATTAAAAGGCTTTTCACCAATGGCAAATTGCTTTCCGCGACCAATCGCCACTGAACCTAAAACGATGCCGCGAGCCACGGCATAAGGATAAGGCTTGGTGAGAATCTTCAGCATCGGAGACGTCAACACTGCGCGATCAACAAGGCCGGGATACTTCTGCAAGAAATCAGCTGCGATTCCGCCACCCATGGAGTGAGCGAGCAAGTAGGTTTCACGGCAATAAGTTTGAGATACGACTTGGTCGAAGAATGTTTTTACATCTTGCGCGTAATGATCAAATTCATCTACGTATCCGCGATCAATTTGGGGCAGGAAACGCTGTGAGCTGCCTTGGCCACGATGATCCATCAAGAAATAAACCAACTGCCCTTTCAGCTCACCTTCATTAAGCGAGTGAACGACTTCAGCGTACTTTTCAAGCTGCTCTGAACGCCCCGGAAGAATAATGAGGCAGCGATCGGCCAGTGGAGATGATTTCCATTGAGCGGTACTGATCGTGATGTTTTTAGCACCGACAAAAGAGCTACGCTGGAAGCGCTTGAGTAAAGGAACGATCTCGCGTTGATAAGCATTGGCGTAATCAGCTTCGGGGATGGCCCAAGCCGAGGTCGTCATCACCAAACTCAAAAGCATCAACATCGTTTTCATCGCTAGCCCTTTTTCTTCACCATGGTGAGAATCGTTGCTATGGCCACTGACTCACCTGTCTCATCATAGACGTCTACCAGCCACTTAACGATCCCCTTGGGAATATCTTCAGGGGTCTTCTTCTCCTGGTCGACCTTCTCTTTGCAAGTGAATTTCACCCCTATAGTCGCCCCTGGATACACGGGCTTAATAAAGCGACACTCATCAAGTCCGTAATTTAGCAGGACCGGACCTTTAGGTGGGTCTACAAATAGCCCTGCCGCTCGAGATAGGATGAAGTAGCCATGGGCCACACGGCCTGTAAAAATCGTCCCTTCGAGGGACTTTTCATCCATGTGGGCATAGAAACGATCGCCAGAAAGGTCCGCGAAATTCTCGATATCTTCCATGGTGACGAGATGTTTTTCTGTGATGAGAGTGTCACCGATTTGCAGCTCTTCGAAGTATTTGCGGAAAGGATGCACATCCGAGAGTGTCTGCTTGGCCCCATATTGGTACTGATTCGTGATCTTCGTGAGTGTGGTTGGGCTGCCTTGAATCGCAGTTCGTTGCAGGTAGTGCATAACTCCGCGCTTTCCTCCCATCTCTTCCCCACCGCCCGCACGACCAGGCCCACCGTGAACAAGCATCGGCATAGGAGATCCGTGGCCTGTGCTCTCTTTCGCGCAATCAGCATTCAGCACAAGAATGCGTCCGTGCATATTGGCGGCACCAACGACAAATTGAGTGGCGATATCATCATCGGCGGTGGTGATTGAACACACCAAAGATCCAAGTCCCATACGCGTGAGAGTGATGGCATCGTCCGTGGTTTTATAAGGCATAATGGTACAAACAGGACCGAAAGCTTCGATGTGATGGCAGTCGGTATTCTCAAACGGGCGCTCATTCAAGAAAAGAACAGGAGAGATAAATGAGCCCTTCTCAAGCCCAGCAAACTTTGTTTCGAGATTTCCGTAAACCATTTTCTGAGCGCGGGCGAGTTGCTGGATTTTCTCTCTCACTTCTTTGAGCTGCGTCTGGCCGGCGAGAGAGCCCATGCGCACGCCTTTGACTTGCGGATCACCAATAGTGACACCATCGAGGCGTTTACTTAATTCGAGTTGAACAGCTTCAATGGCATTTTCCGGAACGATCAAACGGCGAACAGCGGTACATTTTTGGCCCGCTTTGATGGTGATTTCTTTAGTGGCTTCTTTAATGAAGAGATCAAACTCAACACTGCCAGGTTTCACATCCAGACCAAGCACCATGGCATTCAAGGAATCGGCTTCGAGATTGAACGGTACAGACTCTTGCACCAAACGCGGATGGGCCTTGAGCATTTTTCCTGTGTGCGCAGAACCCGTGAAGGTGACCACGTCTTGATTCATGACATGCTCAAGAATGCCATTGGCCGATCCACAAATAAGTTGGAGTGAGCCTTCGGGAAGAATTTTTGAGGCGATGATTTCTTTAGCGACAAGTTCAGTAAGAAAACTTGTCACTGTCGCTGGTTTCACAATCGCTGGAACACCCGCAAAGAGATTCACGGCGATTTTTTCCAGCATGCCCCACACAGGGAAGTTAAAGGCGTTGATATGAATCGCCACACCTTGTTTAGGGACACAAATGTGATGACCGATGAAGCTTCCGCCCTTGGACATCTTCGCCATATCACCATCAACATAATAAGGCAGATCTGGAAATTGACGACGCAAACTGGCGTAAGCGAATAAATTGCCAATGCCGCCTTCAATATCGATCCAGCTATCTATCTTAGTGGCACCAGTGGCGTAACTGAGTTGATAGAAAATTTCTTTTTTCTCCATCAAGTGCATCGCCAGCGCTTTAAGCATGCGGCCGCGTTCTTGGAAGGTCATTTTACGAAGGGCCGCGCCGCCTTTTGTACGCGCGTAGTCCATCATGTCGCCGAAGTTGAGGCCCTGCGAGCTCGCCGTCGTGAGTGCTTCACCAGTAATGGCGTTAAAAAGCACTTGGCCATCACCGAGACCCGGAGTCCATTTTCCAAGAGCGTAGTTTTCTAGCTTCTGCATAATCGTCCTTTAAACTCTTTCAATAATAACGGCGAAACCTTGCCCAAGACCGACACACATGGTGACCAGCGCATAACGCTTGCCTGTGATCTGCAATTCTAAGGCAGCGGCATTCAAGATACGGCCGCCTGTCATACCCAAGGGGTGACCAATCGCAATGGCACCTCCGTTCGGATTCACGCGAGCATCGTCATCCGCAAGACCCCACGCACGTGTGACCGCCAAACTTTGAGCAGCAAAAGCTTCATTGAGCTCAATCACATCCATGTCTTTCATAGTGAGACCGGCTTTCTTGAGAGCGATTTCTACTGCTGGCACTGGGCCAATGCCCATGATACGCGGCTCAACACCTGCAACACCTGTACTCACAATGCGCGCACGAGCTTTCAAGTTATGCTTTTTAAGGCCTTCTTCGTTGGCGAGTAAGAGAGCAACCGCACCGTCATTCAAACCTGAAGCATTACCTGCAGTGACTGAGCCGTCTTTTTTGAAAGCTGCTTTAAGAGCTGCAAGACCTGCAAGGGTGGTTTGCGCTTTAATGAATTCGTCTTTCTCAACTTTAAGAGCTGCGCCTTTCTTTTGCGGAATCTCAAGCCCCACGATTTCTTGAGCGAGACGTCCACTCTCTTGCGCTTTGGCGGCTTTCATCTGCGAGCGGTAAGCAAACTTGTCTTGATCCTCGCGTGAGATATGATCGCGGGCGACAAGATTCTCAGCGGTCTCACCCATAGCATCCACGCCGTACATTTCTTTCATTCGTGGATTGATAAAACGCCAGCCGAATGTGGTATCAAATAACTGGGAATCACCCCCAAAGGCCGTGTTAGGTTTTGACATCACCATGGGTGCGCGGGTCATGCTTTCAACTCCGCCCGCAATAACTACATCCGCTTCGCCAAGTTTCAACATGCGGGCGGCACTCATAGCCGCCGATAAACCTGAAGCACAAAGACGGTTCACTGTTTCGCCTGGAATAGTTTGTGGAAGACCTGCGAGCAGAAGTGCCATACGGGCGATATTGCGATTGTCTTCGCCGGCCTGATTGGCGCAGCCGAGAATCACATCGCCAATAGCTTTGGGATCAAGTGAGGGATGACGTTTCATGAGTTCTTTCAAAACATGAGCGGCCATATCATCAGGACGCACAGTCGACAGTGATCCTTTTAGATTCCCTACGGGAGTGCGGACGCCATCAACGATATAAGCATTCATACTAATTCCTTACCTGTGCGATGAGCGGTACCGCGAAAGGCAGCGACCAGCTCGAGATTTTGATTGGTGATTTTGACTTCGTATACACCTGTTGTGCGTCCGTTGTGCAGCTCTTCGACTTTGGCGGTGAGCACGTCACCTAGACTGACTTTCTTAATAAATGAAATCTGCGCGTCGAGGGCCAGCGTAATATTGTTGCGCGAGTTGCAGGCAAAAGCGAAAGCACTGTCTGCAAGTGCAAACGTTACGCCTCCGTGAACCACACCAAAGCCATTGAGCATGTCTTCCCGGATCGTCATTTCAACAGTGGCACTGCCTTCAGTGATATGTGTGACTTTGAGTTTCATCCACTCACTGAATCTGTCTTTCGCGAGCATGGCATCGAGTGTTTTCATCGGTGGCACTTAAAATGATCAAAGGGTTCAAAACAATCTTGGCATTGATACATCGACTTACAAGCAGTCGAACCAAACTGCGCCAGCATCTTAGTGTTCGCTGATTCACAACGTGGACACGAGACTTGTGGGTTTTCAAACATGCCAGTACCGCCCTCCACAGGTGGAGCAATACCGTAATCCTTCAATTTTTGTTTTCCGCTTTCTGTGAGCCAATCTGTCGTCCAAGCAGGACTGAGTTGCGTGATGATATCAACCGTAGCGAGTCCCTGCACCTTCTCACGGATATCAGTCTCGATGGTATTCATGGCAGGACACCCTGAATAGGTCGGCGTAATGGTAATACGAACTTTATCTCCCGAAACATTAACATCACGAACAATTCCCAAATCGAGCACACTCAAGACAGGGATCTCAGGATCCGCTACGTCATTGAGAAGCTTCCAGATTTGTTCAGTGGTCACCACGTCATTCCTGGGTAAGTTCTTTGCATCATCTGCATCTCGGAAAGAATAAATCCAAGGTGCTCAGTGTGAACGCCTTCCTTGCCGCCGGCCTGTTTTGTCGATTCGGCGGGAATCTCTAAGGTCGCTTCTTTGAGAATGGCGCTGACTTTGGCGTGCCATGCCGCTTTGAAATCTGAGGGACGTGGAACATCGAGTGCTTCCTCATAGCTCGCGGTGGTGGTGAGCTCATGGGTCCACATCCACAACTCATTCACAGCAGTTTGCAAACGCTGATGGCTTTCTGTGGTGCCGTCGCCAAGTCGAATCATCCACTCAGAACTCCAGGTAAGATGATAGCGAACTTCTTTAAGGGATTTTTCAGCAATGGCCTGAAGTTGTTTGTCGGAACATTTCACCAACTCTTCGCAAAGCAACTGATGATACACATCAAAGAAGAACTGACGAGCGATGGTGAATGCGAAGTCACCATTCGGTTGTTCTACTAATAAATGATTCTTGTACTGACGCTCACCTCGAAGAAAAGCCAGCTGGTCTTCTGTTTGTTTGTTGCCACCTAACTCAGCAGCATATTGGTAAAGCGAGCGACATTGACCCAAGAGATCAAGTGCGATGTTCGACATGGCGATGTCTTGCTCAAGCACAACATTATGCCCGCACCACTCGCCCAAACGTTGACCAAGGATGAGGTGGGTATCTGCCAAATGAAGAACGTAGTCTTGCTTCATCACATATGCTCGATGTCGTCTGGAACATTATAAAAAGTCGGATGACGATAAACTTTGTCTTCGGCTGGATCAAAGAACTGGGCAGCCTCATCAGGATTTGAGGCGTGGATATCTTTTGAGGCCACCACCCAAATGCTCACGCCTTCTTGGCGGCGAGTGTAAACATCTCGTGCGTTCTCCATCGCCATGCGAGTGTCTGGTGCATGCAAACTGCCTACGTGCTTGTGATCAAGCCCCTGACGACTGCGAATGAAGACTTCCCACAAAGGCCAATCTTTACTCATCTTAAGCTCCCTTCTTCGTAGCTTCGCGCTGAGCACGTTTTTCAGCGTAGGCGGTGGCGGCTTCACGCACCCATGCACCGTCGTCATGGGCCTTGCGGCGAGCATCGAGGCGCTGCTTGTTGCATTGGCCATGGCCCTTCACCACACGCCAGAATTCTTCCCAATCAATTTCACCGAAGTCATAGCCATTCTTCTCTGCATTCCATTTCAACTTCTCATCTGGAACCTTGAGACCCAAGAACTCGGCCTGCGGCACCATCATGTCGACAAACTTTTGGCGCAGCTCATCGTTTGAGAAACGCTTGATACGCCAGCGCATAGAAAGCTCGGAGTTCCCTGATTCAGAATCCTTCGGACCGAACATCATAAGAGTCGGCCACCACCAGCGATTAATCGCGTCTTGCGCCATCTCTTTCTGTTCTGCTGTACCAGCTGAAAGCGCCATCATGATCTCGAAGCCCTGGCGTTGATGAAAACTCTCTTCCTTGCACACACGCACCATGGCGCGGGCATAAGGACCGTAAGAAGTGCGGCACAACGGAACTTGATTGAGAATAGCAGCTCCGTCCACCAGCCAACCGATAGTGCCGATATCGGCCCAAGTAAGTGTTGGGTAATTAAAAATGCTAGAGTACTTCGCCTTACCCGAGTGCAAATCATCGAGCGATTGCTGACGACTCATACCAAGAGTTTCCATGGCGCTGTAGAGATACAAACCGTGCCCAGCCTCATCTTGAACTTTCGCAAGCAAAGTGGCTTTACGTCGCAAAGTGGGAGCACGCGTAATCCAGTTCGCTTCAGGAAGCATGCCAACATATTCCGAATGCGCGTGCTGCGAGATCTGGCGAATCAGTGTTTTGCGATAAGCCTCAGGCATCCAGTCTTTGGGTTCGATGCGAACATCGTCATCAATTTTTTTGTCGAAAATTTCTTGTTCAGTCATAAATCGTCCTTACTTGATGTCAAAATTAACACGAACATCAGGCGTGCGCGGATGGGCCTGGCAAGTTAAGACAAAACCTGCCTGCAGTTCATCCGGGGCCAACGAATAGTTTACATCCATCTCAACACTGCCGACTTCAACCTTGGCCCGACAAGTAGCACAGACCCCACCTTTACAGGCAAAAGGTAAATCCACGCCCTGTTTAAGAGCGGCGTCTAGAATATTTTCACCTTGCTGGCCGAGTTCAAATACTGTCTCGACACCGTCAAGTTTGAGGGTGATGCGGCTCTTCACACCGGTATCTTCTGGAGCTTTTGTTGCTTGCTGTTGTTTTTTGATTTGAGCGGTGTTGCTAAAGAAAAGTTCGAAGTGAATCTTCTCCAGCGGCACACCCTTTGCGAGCAAGACATCTTTCACTCCAAGGATCATGTCTTCTGGACCGCACAGGAAACACTCATCAATAGTTTCAGCGGGAATGATTTTCTCAAGCATATATTGCGCTTTCTTACCATCGATACGACCGCTTAAGAATTCTGCTTCTGCACGCTCACGGCTGAGCACATGATAAACGCTCAGACGCTGAAGGTTTTTATTCTTTAAAGCTTCGATCTCATTTTTAAAAATGATCGTGCCCTTGTTTTTATTTCCATAGATCAATGTCACTTGGCTTTTCGGTTCCATGGCCAAGATACTTTTAGTGATCGACAAAATAGGCGTAATTCCAGAACCCGCCGCAAAGAAGAGATAGTTCTTACCATTCTTTGAATTAAGCTGCGTGAAGAAGCGTCCTTGTGGAGACATGGTCTCAAGCTCGTCGCCGACTTTAAGTGTGTCGTTAGCGTAAGTCGAAAAGACGCCGCCTTCTAATTTCTTGATGGCGACGCGCAACTCTTTTTCAAGTGGACTGGTGCAAATTGAGTACGAACGTCGAACATCAGCCGAACCAGGCATTTTAAAAGTTAGGTATTGGCCCTGAGTGAATTCAAACTTCGCCTTGTGTTCGCCAGGAACATCCAAAGCGACAGACACACACTCCGGCGTTTCGCGCCGGACTTCCTTCACACGAAGTTTATAGAACAGAGTCGACATCTATTGGCCCTTAGCGCGCTTGAGCGCCAATTTAATTTCTGGGATTTTCATAAAGTCCTGCCAGATGGAGGTCTCTGGCTTTGTATTGGCAAAACTCATATAAGCCGGGCCTACCGTGATACCTAAAACATTTTGCGAGAACCAGTTGCGATCGAGATTGATGCTATCGACGAAACCATAGCGTCCCCAGATTTTGCCTTTGTGAGGACCTTCGTACCAGCGCTCAACATCGCTGATGATTTCAAACGGCGTGTACATGACGGATGCAATAGTACATCCAATACAGACCGTTCCTTCATAACGTGTCGGATCCCAAACCCTGTAACCATCAGGATCTTCACCCGCGCTCACTCCCCAGAAACCTGCAGCAAAGGTTTTGAATTTTTTTGCCGTTGTGAGCATATGTCGATGAAGCAAAGTGGCGCGCACTCCATTTTGAAAGTAATCCCCGTTGCCATCATTGAAGCCGCGGAAATCCACAAAGACTTGCGAATACTGATGCACAAAGAGTGGCATCTCGTAGCCCATAATGCCGGTGTAAATGGCCGGGGCAGAATTAAACCGCTTCCATCCTTTCCAAGCCGCAAAAGGCAAAGGGCGTGTGGGATGTGCCAAACCAAGCAACAGCAGAATGTGCTGTTCGGCGTAGATCTCCCACTCGTAAGGCGCGAAGCCCGCTTCATGAGTGTAAGAAAGACTAAGTGTTTTTTTGTTCGGCTTCGTCCCGTTGTTGGTCAGGAAAAAATGAAAATCCATATCGCGGTAAAGTTCGCGAGTAATCTGATCAATACGTCCATTCGGAAAAATCTGAGCAGCGTACAAAGCACCGGCCATGAACAACGCTGTGTCGATGGGCGAATACTCGCTCTTCCACGCTCGTGTTCCCGTTTCCCAATCCACCCAATGCAAAAACCATCCGCGCTCACGAGGAACATGAGCCTGTGCAAACTCGAGAGTTTTTAGAATCTGTTGCTCAGCTAGTTCACGATCGATGAGATTTCGTTTCGCGGCGTTAGCAAGAACAGCGAGACCAAAACCAGTGGAAGCGATAGAGGCCACACGATTGCTGGCCGGTGTGCCGTTAAAGTTAGGGGCCTTATCAAGCACCAGTCCAGTTGTTGGATGAGCGCTCTCTAAAAAGTATAAAATCGAAGTCCGTTCAATTTCTGTTTGAACAGTCGTCGCTGCAGAGGAGAAAAGGGGTAAAAAGCAGGCGAGAAATAAGGCGATTTTCATAGACTAAAAGCATGGCAAAATCGCCTAGCTACGCCTAGAGAGAAAGTCCGATGCGCAGCGCGTGAGTCTTCTGATTATAGGTTAATTGGCTCTCTCCGTAGCCCGTAAAGTATTGGAGAAATGCATGCGGTGCAGTTTTTCCGCGAAACACCTTAAACCGTGCACCCACTTCGAGATTTCCCATAGTGAAGCGGACACCCTCTTTGCCACCTGGTCGCACGGCCACATAAAGTTCGTCGTAGCTCAAAATACTACGAAAAAAGTCTCGGGTGGCAAATTCGAACTCGTACCATCCTACATAATCGCGGAAGCCTTTATTTTCTTCGTCCGTACCAAACAAGGCGAATGTCTTTACTGAGAAAAAAATATTTCCATCACCAAGCTCGAGTTCAAAAGGCACATAGGCGTAGATGGAATTCCAAGAGCGAGATTTTGGATCATCACCACCATTAGATTGGTGCTCGGCCCCCAGATCAATCCCTCGCCAAATGCCACCATCATTGCGAGTAATACGATAAAAGTATTCCGGATTAAAATTTACATCAGTCACAGGAGAAGATGACTCTGTGAAAAGTTCCCAAATGAGACGTTGTGAGTAGCCGAGATAATGACCAGAGCCCTGCTTGACTGGAATTTTAATACTAAGCTGGGCCTTGGTATTGGGCTCACCCGAGATGAAATAGTTGCGTTTGTGACGCTCAATTTCCACAAAGGTTCGCTGGTCATCCGCTTCATAGCCCACGCGGTCAGGACCCGCCCAAGCGTTCAGCGACAAAACGAGAAATGATAGCAAGATGAGTGATTTCACTAGTCGAGTCTAGCTCCATTCGACAGGGCCCAGCAAGTTCGGATAGTGTTTAAAACAAACAAAGGACTCACAATGAAAGCTTTGCTTCTTTTTCTTATCGCATTCCCTGCCATGGCCACTGAAGGAAACTTCAACTGTAATTTCTCACGGGGTGAAATTTTCAGAAACGGTCAAAGAGTCGCACGCACTTTTGATCCACGTGTGCTGCAAGGAAGTCTGACTCTGGATGTTGATACCTCGGCATCAACGATTTATATTCGCGATTTGTTCTCAGGCGGCTACGGCCACTCTGGTTATGCCAACTGCCTCGATAGCATGCAGCGTGAGGGCTTTAACTGCTTTATGGTTTTTGGAAGTCCCTACAATCGCGCTTTCGAAGCGTACGTTGGGAATCAAGGCCAAAGAATGATGGTGTTGGTTTCAGCAACAGGCACCCCAGCCGGCGCTTATCAAGAAGACCAATACAGCTGCAATCGCTAGTTATCTGTGAAGGCCCACGGCCTTGTAGACTTTATCTAACGTGACGGCCGCGCGAACTTGCGCGCGGTCTGCACCAGACTTCATCAACTGATCCAAATAATCTTTGTTCTTCATCAGGTCATCGTACTTCGCTTTCACAGGCGATAATGTTTGCACGGTCAATTCCGCTAGATCAACTTTCAAATGACCGTACATCTTACCGACGAAGTCTTGTTCAATTTGCTGGATCGATTTGCCACTCAAGACCGAGTAGATCGTCATCAAATTAGAGAGTCCGGCTTTGTTTTCAGCATCGAACTTAATCTCGGTTCCAGAGTCAGTGGCAGCAGACTTGATTTTCTTTTCGATCTTTTTTGCGTCGTCGATGATGGATACAAAATTTTTGTCGTTCTCATCTGACTTCGACATCTTTTTTGTTGGATCTTGTAGTGACATGATTCGTGCGCCCATTTTCCCAATATAAGCATCAGGCATTTTCAAAATACCTTCCGAGTACTTGTTGTCAAAAAAGCCTACGATGTCGCGACAAAGCTCGAGATGCTGACGTTGATCTTCGCCCACCGGCACCATATCTGCTTGATAGAGCAAAATATCGGCCGCCATCAAAACCGGATATGTGAACAAACCGGCATTAATATTCTTCACATGCTTCTCAGACTTCTCTTTGAACTGAGTCATGCGATTCAAATAACCCATCGGCGTGAGACACGTAAGAATCCACATGAGCTGCGTGTGCTCCGGTACGTGCGACTGAACGAAGATGACATTTTTTTTCGGATCAAGACCCAAGGCCAAGTACTGAGCAAAGAAACTGTAGGTGCGTTCACGCAAAATAGCGGGATCTTGATAAACCGTCAGCGCATGCAAATCTGCCAAGAAATAAAAGCACTCGTACTCGTCTTGCAGCTTGGCCCAATTATTAATGGCGCCAATATAATTTCCTAGGGTCAAATCTCCGGTGACAGTACTGCCGCTCAAAATGGTCTTTTTCATGTCCGTGAGTATACCGAAATTGAATCTCCAAATCATTGATTTCTAGTGTCTAAACCTCAGTCAGCGCCCATTTTAGTGACGCTAAAGCCATTCTAACTCATTGAAATTTATGTATTTAAGAGCCCCCTTTTTGGCCCCATACTTGCTTAAACCAACGGTATGAAAACCTCAATTGTGCGTATACCTAGTCTTATCGGGTGGCTCTTTCTTGCGTTGGTGCAGGTCCTCCCTGCTCATGCTCAGCAGATGGCTTCAGTGCCGTTGTCTGATCAGCGCATGCCGAGCGATGACTTAGAATTCGAAGATCGCATTTTGCGCACCGATGAGGCGTACCAGCTTTCTCGTCAAGGCGTAGATCTCTCAGTGCTCAATCCCGCTGAAAGTGCAGTGTGGGGAAAACAAAAAAGACCAATCAACTCAGCCAGTTCAATCGCAATCAACGACGGCGACACCGTTGAGTTCAGCGGCGCCCTCCTTTCGGCCAGTGGCATGTTCCGCTTCAACGTTCGCAACGACGACATCACGGCGATCGTACACTTGGATAAAACTCTTCACACCGTACTCTTGCGCCGTAACCTCCTCAGCTTGATGGGCTATAAAGTTCCAGAGATCAAATGGCTCAAGCGCCTCAAAGTGACATTTGAAGCCAAAGAACAGATGCAAGACTTCATCGACAGCCAAATCCCACGTGCCACTCTTGGCGCCGCCTCACGCTGGCTCGTTTCAAAAGACGAGCAGGAATTCAGCTTGATTCTTCAAGACGTCGCGATCACCGTGCCTGATTCTTCAGATCACTATAACTTAGCGATGGGTGTGCCTCCGCAGACGCTCACAAGTCGTACCTTGCGTGCTCTCATTGTTCCTTACGCCATGCTTGATCTGGGCGAGAGCGTGAACAAGTTCGAATGGACCGTTGGCCGTGTCAGTAATAACGAGATTCTCCTTCCTCACTTCACGCGCGGAAGCTTTGCAACCACACTTGCGGACGCGAAGTGGGCGCTCAATATCCTTAAAAGACTCTCTCTCGAAGAAATTCGTCAAGCTGTTGAGCAATCGCACTACCCTAAAGAAGTGGCCAAGCTCTTGGTAGAAAAACTCGCGGCTCGTCGCAACGCCCTCTTGCAAGTTTTCTCAGTTCAATACCAGCCCCTTGCTGTGAATACACAAATCACCGATGGTACCTTTCTCAAAAATGGCAAACTCGATAAAGAAGAGTGGGCCGGCTACGCGAGCCGTTTTGCTCATGGTGATCCTGAGTCTCCCTTTAAAGATGTTCACTGGTACGCTCTTGCAAAGCTCCAGACATTCGTCCTTGATAACGTGGTCGCACGTGCCAACACCGAACTCTCTCTCTTCAATCCCAATGCGGTCAGAACTGAATTCTTCAAAGATCAGTTCACTCGCGGCCTTAATCACTTTGTTGAGACAGGTGAATTTCTCGCCTTCCCAGTTGGCACATGGTTCTCGCCTGTGGCTGACTTTGGCATTACCGCCTCTCGTGACGTTGTTGTGGGTAACTACCTGGGTACCGATAACCTCGTCCAGCTCGCCGACTCAATTGGATGGAGTATTCAACTCGGTGGCCACCTTGGAGTAGAGAACGTTCAGATTGCTCCTACTATTGCTATCCGCGGTACCGTGAATCTTTCAAAGACGTGGAGTCACTTGAAACCCCTTCGCAATCTGAAGCAGGTTTTCGAAGAACCGTATAAGAACGTTGTTGTCCCTCTTATGAAGTGGCAACTTACTAAAGAGCTTAATCGCCTTCATGATTTAGCTGACAGCACAAATCCAACTGTTGAGTGGAGCCTTAAAGACGACGAAAGCCCACTTTCAAAAGTTATTGGCCATATCAACAATCATCTTGGTGTGGGCGAATCTCTTCTCTATGTAGAGCGCATCAATCCACTCTTGGGTGGCTCAGCTAGTGCGGCCGCCTTCATGGGGATGCCTGTTGGGGTCAAACTTACAGGAAGTATCGACGCTGTTGAAGTTCGCCGCGTGCAGATCTACCGCAAGAGCGCCAAAATCATCCAGATTTACGATGACATTGGCCACGGTCGTGGCTGGAGCGTAGACGTCTCTATTGAAAATCTCATCCCGATCATTCGTTTGGGATGGCGTCGTCAGAAAGGTGACTACTCTGTGCGTTTGCACGAAGTGGACATCAATCCTGAAGTCACTGAGAACCCAAAGTTGTTTGATAAGGCCCATGCTATTGGTGAATTCTTGCAAACCGGTTCTTCTGAGTTACTTGAAAACATCCAAAAACCCCACACCGTTGAGGCGGAATACCTCGATCGCTCTTCTCGTTTCGCCTTCTTGTTCTGGCGCCACAAGAAACTGAAGAGCAACACTTACTTTGATATCAAATCACGTGATGGTCTCAATGGCCGCTACGTCTCCTTCACCGATGAGCGCCAGTCAGGACTTAACTGGGAAGCGTTCGCCAAAGACATCATTAACTACGGCTTTCAGCAAGTGGCAGAAGGCGTCGAGTGGGCGGTCCCGGTTTTTCAAAATCCTTCTGAAACAATTGGTGGCATGGGCACAACAACTGAGGTTCGCTTTGAATCCCGTGTCCCGGAAGCTGGCCGCTTCGATGAACGCTTTATGCGCTTAACAGATCGCTGGGAAGGCTGGAGTGCAAGCGTTGAAAAGCTTAAACGTCATATGCGCAAGGCCAACGAGAAATTCGGCTTCACGTTGTTTGATGAAGGGACTCTCGAAAACGCCACAAAACTCAAGCTCTTTGATGTATCGGTTAATCTCAATCTTTACGAAGAAGGTTTGAAAAAACTTTCTGCGCTTCCAGTCGATACCTTGATCCGCATCGAAAACACCTATGAAGTTCGTAAGAATCTTCATAGAACGGGCTGTGACGAAGACAAGGTTCGCAGACGTCGCATGTCTTCTGGACAAATTGTTGAATCGTGCGGAACACATAACTCGATCATCAACACGAACAAACAGTGCCAAGACAAGATCAAAGCCAATAAGCCGCAGGAAGAAGTTGTGAAATGCCTTATGACTCTCTTCCGCCACCTCTACGACGATCTAGACTACGCAGACATCACTCGTTTGCTAGGCAGAGACAATGTTTTCGTCCATGGCAGCATCAACGGCTTCCGCAACGGCGATGAAGTGTTGAACGACAGCATTATGTCGAATACGAACGGTCGTATCGGCGGCAGATTCTGGAACGGTCCGTTTGATAAAATCCAAGAGATGCTCGGCATCCAGTCTGGTGAACTTAACGGCTACTGGTTACGGGAGAAGTTATGAGATCTTCAATGTTAGCACTTTTAAGCCTGGCACTTGCTGCAAATACCTTTGCCGCCGATCCACTCTTCTCTCAGCAGTGGGGTCTTTCGAACCAAGGTCAAAAGATCTTCCGTGCCGAGGGTGAAATCCGCAATCAAGAAATCGTCGGTATACCTGGTGTTGATATTAAATGGCCAGGAATGGCGGCACTTGCCAATCTTGGTCAAGGTCGCGAAGTGATCGTAGCGGTGATTGATAGCGGACTTGATCTCAGTCATCCAGAACTCAAAGACCGCGTCTATGCCGGTCGTGATTTTCTCGATGGCGTAAGTATGGTGGATGATACCGGGCACGGAACTCACGTGGCGGGCATTATCGCTGCCAACATCAACGGTCGCGGCATTCAAGGTGTGACTCCAAGCGCTGTTAAGATTCTTCCCCTCAAAGTTCTTAACAAGGACACCACGGGCTTTGTCTATAAAGGTAAAGTCATCACTGATATTATTGCTGATGCGATTGCTTACGCCATCGAAGCTAAAGCTTCTGTTATCAACATGAGCTTGGGCTGGCCGCAAGTTGTGAACACTCCACGAGTCATCAGAGCTCTCGATACAGCAGCCGCTCAGGGAATCATCCTTGTTGCTGCCGCCGGCAACAACAACAAAGATGTTCCTACTTGGCCTTGCGCTCACCCTGCTGTGATCTGCGTAGGAGCAGTAGATAATCAAGGTAAACTGACGGAATTTTCGAACCACGGCGGCAAGGTCGATCTCGTCGCTCCAGGCGAATGGATCGTTTCGACAATTCCACGCGCACTTGAGTCACGCACTCTACGCATTCAAGGTTACGAAGCTAAAAACGGCTCAAGCCAAGCTTCTCCTTTTGTCGCGGCTGCAGCCGCTCTATTGAAACTCCAAAACCCTGCGATCACCGGCGAAGAAGTCAAGGCCCGCCTTTATGCTTCTGCCACCAAAATGCCAAAAGATGCCGATCAACGTTTTGTTCGCTTCGGCGCACTCAACATCGCCGGCGCACTCGCACAGGCCCCTCTCTCCATGGCCAGTGTTCAAGTCAAAAGCATCGTTACGGTTGATGTGACTCACGATGGTCAGTTTGATTTCACACTCCCTATTGAGATCTTCGGTCCAAGTTCGGCCACACCGACTGTTGAACTCACAGGACTTGATGCTGATGTCAGCGTAGAAGGTAAAAATGTTCGTTTGCAAGGCCAGATCGAAGACATGCGCACAGACAGTGAGATCCCTGCTACTTTCGTCACCGCACTTAGCGGCGTAACCACGCGCACCTCAGTGACACTCTCTTTCGCACGTAAGCTCGAGACCAAAGACCTCATGAATGTCAGCATCAAAGGTATTCCTGGCAATGCTCTCGTGAGTATTCAAGGTGCACGCAAAACAGCTCGAGTCGGTCACGTTTCTGTTGAAGAGAATGCCACGAGCGATTTCCACGGCTACATCCAGGCAAAGAATGGCGATAAAATTCGTGTCATCAGCATTCGTGCAAACTCGACGAATACGACAACACAAACCAGCGAAGTGATTCTCGAAGACCATCACCAGCTTTTGAGTGTATTTGAGAAAGACGTGAACTTCGATGGCAAAAACGATCTCGTCTTCTACGGCATGAATGCTAAACGCAATCATTTGCTTTTGACTTTCACTGATATGAGCGGTGCTCCTCTCTTCGGAAAAAACTCTCGCTGGGAATTGCCGATCACGACCTTTGAAGGCCTACCATTGAAAGATGGCGAACGTGGCGACTTCGCCTGGCTTCGTCTTAAGACATTCATGGGTGATGTCGCTGTTCCTTATTACCAGAAAGCTTGGTTGCTTCCTAAGGAAGACAACGCCCAAGACTTGCTCGACTTCGAGCCCGCAGGCCTGGGCAATCGACTTTACTACTGGGAGCCAACACAAGAAACAGCACGCGTTCTCGTTCGTCCTCGCGTCGTTGACTCTGTGAGCTTTAATCAGAAACTGCAGAGATCAATGAACGCCTCTCCATGGGAGCAGGCCACTGTTGAACGCATCCTTCCACAGACGGCGAGTGAGCGTGCCACAGGCACCGTTCGTCACGTGGTGTCAGTTGGTGAAAATTTCTTCCGTCGCTTTTCAGTTCTCAAAATCAAGTCGCCCACCGACTACACGTTGAAAGAGCACGCCGACAGCGATGTCTTTCAAGTGGGGAACAATCCACTCGTAACGCGTAAACTTGAGGACTACAGTGTCTCTGAGAATTCATTCCAAATGGCATTGCTTGATCGCTCAAGCGCTCGTGTGAAACCTTTCATCGAAGGGGAAGCTCTGGCCGCCTGGACGCTCACGACGTCAGGCTGGAACAATCCATTCTTCGAAGTTGTAGCGACTTTTGAGGGCGATAATCGTCGTGTACTTTTCTTCGAATCGCGCTACCACGTTTATGTCTACGATCAGTCAGGCACTGGCAAACCGGTCGCAAGACGTCTTCCTATCAACCGCGACTCGAGCTTCCCTGGAGTGAACTTCAGCGAGACCCTGCAAAGTGTCCTTGTCCGCGATCAAGGTGTGAACCAGCCAGCGGTCGCGGTAAACGCGACATTGATCTACGGCGATCGCCTCTACGCCATGCTGAGTGCCGACGAGGTCTTTAGCCGCCCGATCGCTTTAAGCGTTAAAATCCCGGCGAATTGTGTGCCCTTGAAGAGTCAAGTGCTCACGACAACCTCTGGTCTCTCAGCGTTTACAATGCTCTGTCAGCAGCCTTCTGGTGACGTTGATCTGAGCTTTTTCCCTCTACAAATCGACTAGTTCCCTCACCTCCCCCAGTCCTTGGGGGAGGTTCATTTCACCCAATATTTCTTTCACTCTGACTACGCTTTTCGACTGTCATGTCGAATTTACATACTCGTGAGTTTGGATTGGAACCAAAATCCGATTCATGGTTTAACGCTAACAACCCACAAACCTAGTTGGATTAACTAGTCACATAAGGAGATATACATGTCTTTCTCTCGTATCGTTAAGACCACTGCTCTCACAGCTTCTCTTGCCGTATTGGCAAGTTGCTCTGGCGGCGGCGGCGGCGGCACAGTTGGTAGCTCAACTGGCGGCGGCACTACAGGTTCAACTTACGGTGCTTACACATCATCGTTCGTTTCAGTTGATTCTTTCGTTGCAGCTTTGAACAACATTGAATCTTCAAACTACCAGTCATACGTTGAGCTTTACGCTGACGAGACTCTTCGTTCGGCAACTCCGGGCCAAGAAGACTGGTTCGTGATCTACGACGACCGTTACAATGAGCACAAAGCAGTATCTTTGCAGTACATCCGTTCTATCGTGTACTACGACTACTACTCAAACAACTCTGCTCTTGCTACTGAGTTCCGTGATATCGAAACTGACGATATCTTGTCTGGCGAGTTGAATGGTGACTACTGGGGTGACGATTACGAAGTGGTTGATTTCGACTACTGGACTAACACTTACGTCGGTCGCAACTCTGGCTTCGAGTACGAAGATGAAGCAGCAACTACAGACGTTTCTTTGATGACTGCTGAAGTTCAACAGAAAGAATTCATCAAGAAAGCGGCAAACATCTCTTTCGCTTTCAACGTTGGCATCGAGACTTCATTGTCTCTCGTAACTTTGGGCGAAAAAGCTGAGAAGATGCTTGGCAAGTCAAACGGCGAGTTGACTCTGGCTGATCAAGCGGCTTTCGCCACTGATCTTCAGAAGCTCGGCGGTGTTACGCTTGCTGAAGTTATGGAAGCCTCTCAGTCTGAGCAAGCTCAAACTGATTTGGTTGAGAAGATCGCTGCTAAGATTGGCACATCTGCTGCTAACCTTGAGAGCCGCATTCTTCCAGAACTCTTCGGTGTTGAGCTTTAATTAGCAACCGACCATAAAGTTCTTATAAAGAAGCCACCCGAAATGGGTGGCTTTTTTATTTCTGCCCAGTGTTATTTGCCAATTCCTGACAGACGGCCTGTACTAGAGACCTTAGAATTTGTTCATTCTAGGAGATCTATGAAACTACAAGCCTTGGCGACCTTCCTTTTCTTTTCATTTCTCGTTGGCCCAGTCTCGGCGAAAGTGGAGAAACCCAAATTAATTTTGGTGATTTCAATTGATCAGTTCCGTGCTGACTACCTCCAAAAACTCTCCCACCATTTCTTACCCGCATCCAAGCGCGGCTTTAACTATCTCATGGAGAAAGGCGCCTACTTCTCACACGCGGAATACGGGCTGTTGCAGAACATGACAGGCCCAGGCCATGCCACTATTCTCACCGGTGCCTATGCCTATCAGCATGGTATCCCTAATAATGACTGGGTTGATGCCAACCAGAAATACACTTACTGTGCCGAAGACCAGTCCCACAAAACCGTGGGAGCGAATCCTAAGAATCCTCACATCGGTACCTCTCCGAAAAATCTCGTGGGCACCACGTTGGGAGATGAACTTAAAAATGCTTATGCCGATTCTCGCGTGATCTCAGTGGCACTCAAGGATCGCTCAGCTATTTTGATGGGCGGCCATCGTGCTGATATGGCCTTGTGGTTTGATGCCGAGTCCTTCAGCTGGGTTTCAAGCGACTACTATATGCAAACGCTGCCAGCATGGCTGACAACGATCAATCAAAACCTAAAAAAGAAGCTAGGAACTGAACAAGTATGGGAGAAGGCACTTACTGGGACCAACCCCAACAAGCATGTGCCTCTTACAAAATACAACTCAGACATGGGTCTTGCCTTTCCTCACAAAGCGAAGCTTGGCTCGCCTTCGAGTCTGATGTTCCCCATTGCCATTGATATGCCTGGTGACGTTGCTATCGCTGCCTTAAAAGAATTAAAGCTAGGTCAAAAGAAATCCACCGACATTTTGGCGATTAGCTACTCAAGCCATGACTACGTCGGACACAGCTTCGGTCCAGAGAGCGATGAGATTAAAGAGACTACCGTTCTCGAAGACAAATCTATCTCTCATCTCCTTAACACCATCGACGATACCGTTGGTCTTGAAAACACGTGGATTGTCCTCACCGCCGATCATGGTGTGGCCGGTAACGTGCAAGTTCTCAAATCACATAAAATCCCTTCGGGTTATGTGAATCAAGACGCTATTGCCGTTGAAATGGAAAACTTCCTCACCAAACGTTACGGTAAAGTGGCCAACAAATGGCTTGCTCCACCTTCCGAATTTAATTTCTATTTGAATAAAGCCGCTATTCGCCAAAAAGGCCTCGACCTCACAAAAGTCCAAACAGACCTCGCGAAACATATTAGCAGCAAACCTGAACTTCTTGAAGGCATTGCTCATGTTTTTTCGGCGGCAGATGTGCGCAATAGAACGCTCCCACCAGAACAACACGAGAGACAAATTCTGCGCACCTACTTTGAAGGCCGCAGTGGCGATGTCATGATGATTCCTAAGCCTAACTATCTTCTCGCATATGGCGCGACCACTCATATGACGGGCTATGCTTATGATCGCTACGTTCCTGTGATTTTTGCCGGTAAGCCGTTTAAGTCTGGAACCTATGCCGGCGGCGAAGTGGTCGACATCGCTCCCACCCTCGCTTTCTTGTTAGGTATTATTCCGCCCACTGGGTCAGAGGGCGAAATCCTTGAAAAAGCGTTACAGCTTAAATAAATGTGCAAAAATTGACACAGATTCAGCACGTGATCAGCACCCTTCCTGAATGAGACTTTGCTAAAATGATATTCAGGAAGCGCGATGATAAGGTCAAACGGATTATCAAACCTTCCTAAAAGAGATCGCTTCGGCGGTCTCTTTTTTTGTTTAAATTTGCACCATCTACGTTAGAGTCATTTAACAGATGGAAAAAATCTCAACTAAAGACCAGTTCAAGTTATGGTCCTACGTAGCAGCACACAGCTTTGGTGGGCCAGCAGGACAAATCGCCGTCATTCACAAGCTTGTCGTTGAAGATAAAAAACTCATCAGCGAAGAACGCTTTCTCCATGCTTTGAACTTTTGCATGCTGCTGCCAGGTCCTGAGGCGCAACAACTAGCCACTTATATGGGCTGGCTTATGAACCGCTGGCGTGGCGGATTGATTGCCGGCGGACTTTTTATTCTTCCCGGTTTTCTTTCAATACTGCTTCTTTCCTATCTCTACATACTCTATAACGACACTCTCTTTATTCAGGGTCTTTTCTACGGGATGAAACCGGCGATCATCGCCGTCGTGTTGGCAGCACTGCTGCGAATTTCCAAAAAATCCCTTAAGGGCCATTTGCACCGCGTGCTTGCGGCGGGTGCCTTCCTCGCGCTGTTCTTTTTTAACATTCCGTTTCCATTCATCATCCTCGGTGCAGCATTACTTGGTCTTTTGCTCGATTCAGCCGAAGAACCTCCGGCCACGCAAAAGCAACATCTCCCATCGGCTTTCTTGGCTCTTAAAACGTTGATGGTCTGGCTAAGTATTTGGGCCCTGCCTGCTATCATGACCCTTTTTATATTTGGTGCCGACTCCACCTTTCATCAGATGAACGTTTTCTTTAGCCAAATGGCGATGGTGACATTTGGCGGAGCCTACGCGGTTCTTAGTTACGTAGCGCAAATGGGCGTAGAAGTGTACGGCTGGTTGAAGCCCGCAGAGATGCTCGACGGATTGGCCATGGCAGAAACGACGCCGGGTCCCCTCATTCAAACTGTGCAATTTGTCGGCTTCATGGGCGCTTTTCGCTCACCGGATGTGACCTCACCTCACATGGCCGCCCTCATCGCCTCAGTCCTCACCACTTGGATGACTTTCGCTCCTTGCTTCCTCTGGATTTTTACTTTCGCACCGTACGTTGAATTTATCCGGGGAAAGAAAAGTTTTGGGAAAGCTTTGTGTGGAATCAGTGCGGCAGTTGTTGGGGTGATAGGCCATCTCTCTATATGGTTTATGCTCAAGACTCTTTTCACAAAGTCAGAACAGTATCAAAACTATCCGCTGCAGTTTGAGCTGCCTGTGTGGACGTCGATTGATGTCTACTCTGTGGGCATTTGCTTCGTTGCGCTTGTTTTACAATTTAAGTTCAAAAAAAATCTTTTCACCATTCTTGCGACCTGCGTTGCAATAGGTGTTCTTGTAAAATGGCTTCTGTAGCACGCACGCGCTACAGATTTGTGCCGTTAAATTTGACGTTGAAGTCTAAAATCCCTGATTCTTCTGGTTGATTCTAAAAATCATCCAAGGATTCTTCATGAGATTTTTTGCCATCGCTCTTCTACTCATTTCAATCGGAGCTCAAGCCGACTCTGAGGTCAATTGCCACATTCCAGGAACGAATGATGTCACCCCATGCCATATCCTGCGCAAGGAACTCGCATCAACTAACGTTGTCTGCTTCAAACCGAAGTACGATCCGGTCCCTGAATACATCAGCGACTATATCTCTGTGACTGATCATTCGCAGGTTTTCACCTTGAATCAGTATCTCAACATTTACGGGCGCCAAAAAGGAAACAACGGCAATGCGATTTCGTACTACTTCATTCACGGTGATTGTAACTATTACGATGTAAAAGCCGGATTGGAAGAAGCCGCTCCCGTTAAGATGAACAAAGATGTTCTGTGCTACAACAATGCCTCATTTGCACCTTGCCGCTCACTTAAGGAGTTCCAAGATGAGTCTATATGCGTACGCAAAAACAGTGCCGGATATCTACGCACTCTCCGCTCGTTCCTTGGCAAAAACTACGTGTTGAATTTTACTTACAGAAGCTGGCCAAAATTTAAAGATAGAATGGTTGTCTATCGCAACTACCAAGGCAACGGACGTTTCGCTAACTTGGTGCCCCTCTGCGGAGAATAGAATTTTTGAAACCTGCATGAACAAAATAAAGGCTCCAAATGGGGCCTTTTTTATTGTTCACAAGACGTCTCGCCCTCAACGCGTTCCTGGGACATGACGTGCTCCGCGAGTCTCGCAATCGAGGGCTCCAGCGCCTCAGGCAAAGAACACAGGGCACCTTCACCACTCGAATTAGCCGCGCTCGTGATCAAATCAATCATCTCATTCACAGTCTGGCAGTTTGCTGCCGCCATTCCTGCAGGACAGGCCTCACGCCCATTCGCAAACACGCGTCCGTAGGCCTCTGCTGTTTCGCGACCTAGCGTCGGATCTCTTGAAAGTGGTGCCACGTTAATTCCACCATACTCGGTCAGAATCGCCGGTGCGATAATAGGAACTCGACGCTGCATGAAGTTGCGCATGAATCCGAGTCTACGATCACTGACCGTGCCTGAGCGCTCGAGAATATCGAAAGCAAGCGTCGTGCAGTTGTACCAAAGTGTATCGTAGAGCTTGCTGATGCCATCCGCTTGGCTCGTACGCAGGCTTTCGGCCAAAACACGATCGCCTTCGCCGCCACATAACGGGAGGCGAATCTGGCTGGCAGGATTGCCACTTTGCAAAGCTCCCTCAATTCTTTCCGTCATAGAAACCATACGAACGATCTGTGTAAAGGCGCCTCTCGTTCCACGTACTAGGTCATAAGCTTTTTCGGGATCATTCTGAGTCCACTGGGCTTCCGCTGAAATCGCCGCATTGTGAATCGGAATAATGTTTTCTTGGGGAAGCATGCCTGCTCTCTGACTTTCTGGTGCAGCCGCGAGGCGAGCCAGTTCTTCCGCGTCAGGCATTGGCGCCACGAGCTCGATCGGCGTGTTTTGCCCCATCTCGAATCGTAACAATGAGTGGGCCGCAATGTATTGACCCGCAACCTGCGGCGGAAAGTATGAGAGTTGAAAATATGTATTACGAACACCTTGGTCCGGAACGCGAGCGAGGTAGAAACGGCCGTTGTGATAGAAGTTACTAAAAAGTTTTGAACCCGGACGCGAGTATTTGGTTCCAAAAACGCTTTCTTCCACGTTCACCATCGGACGACGCTCACTTAGATCAAGCGGTTCGCCGTAATGGTTTTCGTCAAAGGGTCTGAAGATGCTTCTTCTGACTTGGACATTCCCTTCTAGATAAAGCTCTTCAGCAGTGGGAACAATGGTAGATTGAGCGTGAGTATAAACACCGAAAGTGCACATCAAAAAAGCCAGCAGAACAAATTTCATCCCCTACCCCCGTTGAGAAGATATTATCATAGCTCTTTTGCTGCACGTCTGAGTAAACCACTCGGCAATTGCTACCCTCGCAAAGTCTTGGATTTTGGTTAACACACCCTGTGGGCCTAGGCGTTTCCGGAAGTCATTGCCCTCTCTGCGCTCTATAATGTCCCAAAGTTTTTTCCAAAGGATGCCATATGAAAGTCAAAGCCGCTGTTGCCTGGGGACCCAATCAACCACTCAAAATCGAGACAGTTGATCTTGAAGGACCAAAAAAAGGCGAGGTGCTCGTACGCATCGTGGCCTCCGGTGTTTGCCACACGGACGCTTACACTCTTTCAGGCGTTGATCCTGAAGGCATCTTCCCCGTGATCCTCGGACACGAAGGTGCGGGCATAGTTGAAGAAATCGGCGTTGGCGTCACTTCGTTGAAGAAAGGCGATCACGTTATCCCGCTCTACACACCAGAATGCCGTACTTGTAAATTCTGCCTCTCTGGCAAAACTAATCTTTGCCAAAAAATTCGCGAGACTCAAGGCAAAGGCCTTATGCCAGACGGCACCTCTCGTTTCTCAAAAGATGGCAAACCCATTTTTCACTACATGGGCACATCGACATTTGCTGAATACACCGCGGTACCAGAAATCTCACTCGCGAAAGTAGATGAGAAAGCACCGATGGATAAAATTTGTCTCCTGGGTTGCGGCGTCACCACCGGTATCGGCGCGGTTCTCAATACTGCCAAAGTTGAAAAAGGCGCGAACATCGCCGTATTCGGTATGGGCGGCATTGGTCTCGCTGTCATTCAAGGCGCCAAGATGGCGGGTGCCAACAAGATCATCGCAGTGGACATCAACAACGCAAAATTTGAACTTGCTAAAAAATTTGGTGCCACTGACTGTGTGAACCCAAATGAAATCACCGGAACAGTTGTGGACACTATCGTGAAACTCACCGATGGCGGAGCGGACTATTCATTTGAATGTGTGGGCAACACGAAACTCATGCGACAGGCCCTCGAGTGCTGCCACAAAGGCTGGGGCGAATCTATTATCATCGGGGTGGCGGCTGCAGGCGAAGAAATCGCTACGCGCCCGTTCCAACTCGTCACAGGCCGTGTGTGGAAAGGCTCAGCTTTCGGCGGAGTCAAAGGCCGCACAGAACTTCCGGGCTACGTCGATAAATACATGAAAGGCGAAATCAACCTTGATGATATGGTGACCTTCACTATGCCAATTGAAGAAATCAACACCGCTTTCCAGTACATGAAAGAAGGCAAGAGTATCCGCAGCGTCGTTACGTTCTAGGAGTTTGTATGAAAAAGCTGAAAGCACATAAAACCTTTGAGGGCGTAACCGAGTTCTGGTCTCACTCATCAGAGATGACTGGTACCGAGATGAAATTCTCCACCTTCACTCCACACGGAACAGTGAAAGGCTGCATGATCTGGCTTTCAGGTCTGACATGCACGGATGAGAATTTTATCACCAAGGCCGGTGCACAAAAGTTTCTGGCAGAGAACCATATGATGGTGATCTGCCCAGACACCTCACCGCGCGGACTGAATCTTCCGGGCGAACATGATAGCTATGACTTTGGCTCGGGTGCTGGGTTTTATGTGGATGCGACAGAAGGAGGCTACAAAACGAACTATCGCATGTACTCCTACGTAAATTCCGAGCTGTACTCGATCATCAATAATCACTTTGGCGTGAAGAATATTTCCATTAGTGGTCACTCAATGGGTGGCCATGGTGCACTGGTCATCGGTTTGCGTGATCCGCAGAAATACAAAGCGATCTCAGCGTTCTCACCCATCGTGAATCCATCGGTAGTTCCTTGGGGAATGAAAGCGCTCTCAGGATACTTGGGTGAAGACAAAACTGCTTGGAAACAGTACGACGCTTGCGAGCTTCTTCTCGCGGGCAAAAAACATCCCGTAGAGATTTTAATTCATCAGGGTTTAGCGGATGAATTCCTCGAGGGCCAACTCAAAACTGCGAACTTTGAGAAAGCTGCCACACAAGCCGGCCAGAAGTTCTCCGTAAAGATGTCTGAAGGCTATGACCATAGCTACTACTTCATCTCGACGTTTATCGAAGCTCATGTAAAACATCACGCCAAAAATTTAAATGTTGAAATCGGATGATCGGAAACGGGGTCTAGACCTCTTAAGGTTCATCTCTGCCTTAGTGACGCGGCTTGGGAATTTAACTTACTCAAGCTATCTGCTCCATTTCCCAATCCAATTACTCATTGTGATAATACTTAAAAAACTTGGCATCTCTCGCGAGATCATGAATCAACCTGAGATATTTCTCAGCTATCTCGTCGTAACCTTTATTTCTGCACATTTTTGCTATGAATACTT
>JAKFUR010000030.1 GCA_021732585.1 Bacteriovoracaceae bacterium | reverse complement strand
GGCGCTGGTGCAGCTTCTGGTGGCGGCGCTGGCTCAGGAGTTTCTAGCTTTAGTTATAGTCCTGGTGGAGGCGGTGGCTTTCAAGGCGGCGGTTACGTCGGGGGTGGATACCAAGGCGGCGGCATTGTCGGTGGAGCCTACATCGTAGCAGGAGCAGGCGGCGGTGGTTACGGCGGTTATCCAGGTCAAGGCGGTTGGGGTTCAGGAACTATTCCTGGCTACGGCGGCAACGGCGGTTACTGGGGAGCCACGGGTGGTTACGGCGGTCAGCAACAAGCTTACATCGATCAGCAATCCTCAGCCTTGGGTGCTAACTTCCAACAACAAGCTCTCGCTCGTCAGTTCGGAGTCGCAGGCAACAACTTATCAGGTGCTGGTGGGTATGGCGGTAATGGCTACGGATACGGTTACGGCGGCTACGGTGCTGCAGGCTTTGCCCCGGGTAACCTTGGTGCAAGCATCAACGCTGGTGTCGGTATTCAGTTCTAAGAAAATTTAAGACAGAATATAAAAAGAAAGGGCCCTTTTTAGGGCCCTTTTAATTTTTAATTACATTTCTTTGTTGTGAACGAGGGTCTTAATCTCGTGGCGGAACACCACTTCGATCGTGCTGGCTTTTACGTTTTGCACGATGCCCGGGCCGAACTTCGTGTGATCAATCACGTCACCAGCTTTGTATTTCTGGTCGATGCCGTAAGGCTGGCTCTTCGCCGTGGTCTTATTGAGTTGTTCCATCCAAAGATCAGAGATCGAGATGATCTTGGTGCTACCCTTAGAAGTCAGGGTTGGTTTTTTCTTAGTGCGTGTCTTGTTGGCACTAGAGGTTGAGGGATCTTTGAAAGACTGAATTGTCGTGCACGTGTTGCATTTGACCTTGGCGATACTCTTGGCATCTTTCATGGCGACGATAGTGTGGGCGAGATTCAGTTTGCATTTTGTGCAAAACGACAGGACGTCCTTCCCTGTGGTGATTTGTTCTGAGGCCATGATGTTTCCTTTTTGGCACTTTTCAAGCGAGAATAGGGGGCTATCATACCCCATCGCACCCCCTGTCGTAAAGGAAGGCGCGCCCTTTGAATCAGCAATCACAGCTTCTCGATAAGGCAAAAACTCTGCCCCAGGAGTCTGGTTGCTATTTGATGAAGGACAAAAATAGCCGAGTTATTTACGTCGGGAAGGCTAAACGTCTTCGCTCTCGCGTCACGTCATACTTTGATAGCAGCGTTAAAAGTGTAAAAACTCAATTTCTCGTCTCACACGCCCAGGACTTTGATTTTATCCTGACTCGCTCTGACGCTGAATCCTACGTTTTAGAAAACAACCTCATTAAGAAGCACAACCCTAAGTACAACATCCGACTTAAGGACGATAAAAGCTATCCTTGGGTGATGATCGATCGTGAGGAGCCTTTTCCTCGCTTGGAGTATGTGCGTCGACCCAAGAAGGGGCGCGGCAAAGAGCTTTATGGACCATTTCCGGTAGGTTCTAACATCTCCATGGTGATGCGCGTTCTCACCAAATCTTTCATGCTGCGAGATTGTTCACTCAATGAATTCAAAGGGCGCAAAACACCGTGCCTCCTTCATCAAATGCAGCAATGTACCGCTCCCTGTGTGGCGCTCATCAGTGCTGAGGATTATGAAAAAGACCTGAAGCTCGCCAGCGGTTTTTTTCAAAGTGAATTTAAGGCCCGCAAAGCGATTAAAGAGCTCGAGCGTCGCATGGAAGAGTACGCGGAGAACGAACAATTCGAACGCGCGGCGATTGTGCGCGATCACCTCGATGTGTTGAATGCGTTTTTGCAGCAGTCCTACGACCAAAACGTGGAATCACTTAAAGATGAGAACGACGTCGATGTGTGGGCCGCTTATCAAGGCGCCGAAGAATTTGATTTCAGTCTCTACATGATCCGCGGTGGGATGTTGATTGGTCAGAAGAATTTCAATTTCCTGGTGAGTGATCTCGCGGAAGATTTGGGCGAGGAAATGCGTGTGTTCTTGCTGCAGTACTACGCGGATCCGGAACAGATCGCGCCACCGCTGGTGATTTTGGATTCGGCAGAAGAAGATACAGAAGATTTTGCGAAGGCCCTCGCGGAATTAGCAGGAACGGCCAAACCTCCTAAGGTTTATGGTCGCAAGAAGAAATATCTGCCGATCCTGGAGATGTGCCGTCGTCATGCGGAAGAATCTCAACGTGTGCGTATCGCCAATGCTGCGTCTCCGTTTAGCGGTTTGAAAAAACTCAAAGAACTTTTAAATCTAAAAGATCTGCCACGTCACCTTGAATGTTTTGATGTGGCGATCTGGCAGGGGAAATCACCGACGGCATCGCAAGTGGTGTCTCATGACGGTAAGTTGGATAAAAAATCTTATCGCTACTACCATCTGCAAGAACTGCCGGAAGGGAACAACGACTTTGCCATGATGAGAGAAGTGATTTCTCGTCGTCTGCAGCATGGAGAGTTGCCGGATGTGTTGGTGATTGATGGTGGAACCGGACAAGTCAACGTTGTCTGTGCCGTGGTTCGGGAAATGGGACTAGAACTTCCTGTCGTGGGGATCGCCAAATCTAAAGATCTCAGTGGTGATTTCACGAAAACTGAAACGAGCAAATCAGAAGAGCGGCTGGTTATTCCGGGCCGCAAAGATCCCTACATCCTCACCAAGAGCCCTGCGCTCTTGCGTGTGATCGTGAGTCTACGTGATGAAGCCCATCGATTTTCTCGTAAGCTTCATCACAAAGCAGAAAGTAAACGGGTGATGGGGACGTGGCTCGATGAAGTGGAAGGCCTTGGCGAGAAAGGAAAACAACTTGCGCTACAACATCTCACTGTCACGAAAGATGAATTGCGGCTGATGAATGTGAATGAGATTTCAAAGCTGCTGGGATTAACGACTACGCAAGGAAAAGCTATCGCCCGACATCTAAGTCAGGCGACGGAAAACGAAGACTAGTTGAGAACGTGGATCACTTTACGATTGCCGCAGCCGCAGTCCATGCAGCGAGCCGTTTCTTGCACCAGAAGATTTTTGTAATCGGGCATATGAGAAAGAAGAAGCTTAGCGCCGCAAACTTTGCACTCATCAATGGTGCGTTTCACGTCTTCGCTGGTACCGTAGTACTCTTCAAAGTGTTCAAATTTAAAATCGATATCAGACATGCAGGGCCTCCTTAAGGCATTTGATAGCTTTTCGGAGCACTGCTCTCAGGCCTAAAACTTCATTCAAGGCCAGACGGAGCTGGGAAAAATGTGTCCGGGGAGGTAAAACTTCCCCCATGTCTGTCTTCGATAAAAAGCCCGCTCCTATCACCTTTGCTGAGGCCCTTTTAGGGGATCTCACACTGGAAACTGTGGGACTTACGGAGGATGTGGAGTCTACACCTGTGCCCGTGCTCACGGAGCGTGCCTTAGTACTGGAGTCATTCGCTCGCTTTGCTCAAGAGAAAATCGCCGAGAGCCCGGAAGGCGTGGTGAAGTTCCCCGGTGGTGAAATTGTTAAACGTGAAGATCCGGCAGCCGTTCCATTGGAGCGTCGCTTTGCTGATCGCACGGCTTGGGAGCAACAGCAGCGCTTGCGGATGGGATCACGGGCGTGGGACGCACTCACATCGGGAAAATCAACTCCTCTCGTCTTGTTTGTGGGGGAAGCCCTTCGTGAAGACAGCGTGCTCGATCAACCTATCGAAGCTATCCGTCCTGAGTTTCTCCTCTCATTTATTCCTCCCGTCGCTGATCTATTCCAAAAAATGGTTCAGGCCATGAAGCTCTCGCAGAGTGAGTACGTGTTGATGGCGCTGAAAGATCAGAGTGGCGAGAAGACGCCGGAAGAGCTCCTCGAAGATATCAGCTGGTGGTCACCGCAGTTTGTGGTCCCACTCGGGGCACAGGCCTGTCAGGCCATTCTGGGCCAGCGTGAGCGCTTGGCCTCTGTGCATGGAAAGTTCTATCCAGTTCCTCGTCTCACCAGTCTTAGCACCCAAGTGGCTCCGCTCTTCCATCCCAGCGTGATTGCGAGCAATACCAACATGAAAAAGTCCACTTGGGCCGATATGCAAAAGATCATGCAGGCCCTCGGCAAAGCTTGAGTGTCCCTAAGCTTTATGGGTAGAATAGACCCAGCTGCTTAGAACCTAAGGACAGGTTTGTGCGTTGGACAGGAAGTCTATTTTTAGTTGCCCTCATTTCTGGGCCAGTTACTGCGGCAGTGCCGCAGGTCAAAGTACTTATAGGCCGCTCGCTCAAAGATGTCGTCGTCCACGGTACCGATCTTCGCCAAACTATTCCTGCTAAAAAACTCTATCGCGAATTCCATGGTCGCCAGACGGTGAATTTTAATTGTCGTGTAGGCGCCCGCGTAACGTTGCCGAATAAGCCACTGCTCATTGCTTCGGTGACATCACCCACCGGCTTAGTTGGGTGGGAAGAAAAACGTTTCCGTGGAGAGTTGCAGCTTGTCGCCGGCCCGCAAGCGGCCCAAGAGGGTTGTGATCTCGTAAATCTCATTCCCATGGATGCGTACATTAGTTCATTACTCGCCAAAGAAATGCGCGCGGACTTGCCACTGGAAGCACTGAAAGCTCAAGCCGTTGTTGCCCGCTCTTACGCGCTTTCAAAAATGCATCCCACTCCGGGCGGCGGACCTTGGCATCTTGAGAGCTCAGAGAAAAACCAAGTCTCGGGTCACTTTCACGACACTACTGCTCGTACTGATCAAGCCGCTCGTGAAACCGAAGGTATGGTTCTCACAGACAGTGCGAAACGTCCGGTGGAAGGTTTTTTTCATTCCAAATGCGGTGGACACACACTGAGACCAGATCAAGTGTGGAGCGGGAGTGTCGATGGCTATCGCGGTGTGGAGTGTCCGTTTTGCCACAAGCATGGCAAAAAGAAATGGAATGATTCCGTTTCGCGCGAAAAATTTTCGGCGCTCCTCAGTCGTACACTCAAGCGCTACCAAGATAAGTCTGTGACCCTCAAGCCGGATGCGCTCACTTTTGTCGGTGACACACCTTCGCAAAGTGAATTGCGCTTTTATCACGGCAACGATCTGCATGTGATTCGTAAAAGTTGGTTGCGAAATCTCGCTGGTCGCGAAGTTTTTCCATCGCACCACTTTCGGGTATCGGACACTGGTCGCAATTTGCGAATCATCGGTGACGGCTTTGGTCACGGCGTCGGCATGTGCCAGCTAGGTGCGCTTGAACTGGCGAAACGTGGCTATAGTTACCAGGCGATCTTGCAACACTACTTCCCTGATCTCAAGGTGAGTCGCATTTGGTGAGGCCTTGGTTTCTCCTCATATTCTTAACACTTTCAGCTCACGCGAATGTGATCTTGCTCGATCCAGGCCATGGAGGCGAGGAGACAGGCGCGGTCGGCAAGCTTGATAAATCCCGCCGCGTGTTTGAAAAAGATCTTTGTCTCCGTCTCGCAGGAAAAATCAAACATCATCTCGAAAAAACGCACACTGTCTTTCTCACGCGTAGCTTTGATCGTGCTGTGAGTTTGCAGGAGCGCGCGGATATTGCAGATAAGGTGAAAGCCGATCTCTTTATATCTGTGCATTTCAATTCATCTACTGATTTAAAGGCCCATGGTTTTGAAACGTACTACCTTGATAACAACCACGACGCTGCTGTTCGCAAAGTTGAAAAGCAGGAGAACATCAGCTTGAAGGGGGAGGATCTGGTCGTGAATCAAATCCTCATCGATCTCACCATTCAGCAAACGGTGCAGGCTTCGCGTGCTCTTGCACTGGCCGTTCACGGTCAGTTGAAAGGCCACATGAAGCCGGTGGGCATTACCAACCGTGGTGTTAAGAAGGGATTGTTCTACGTCTTGGCCTTATCAAAACGCCCGGGGCTTCTACTTGAGGCAGGATTTGTGTCGAACATGAAAGAACTGAAAACGATTCAGCAAGAAGAGTTCATGGAGCGCTATGCTTTAGGTGTGGCGAATGGGATTCGAGACTATTTGAAAAAGAAAAAGGGCCCGTGAGGGCCCTTTCGTTTCTAGTAGATGTTACAAAAGTTTTGTCTCAGCTGTGGGATGAAGTCCACCGGAGCAAAATTGAGTGGAGTTGGATAACCAGCAATAGATGCTGAAAGAACGAGTTCATCAAAGCGACAACCTGCCAGAGTGCGTCCTGGAATAGGTTGAGAAAGACTTGATGGTCCTTGAGCTCCGCCATTATAGCGTGGGCAGATATACAAACTTACAACTTGTCTTCCCGAATTGTCTGTTGTCAGTACTGCGATATCACCCAAGGTTGTTACGCCCACATGTGTTGAGTTTGGAGCAGGTCTATTTGGAAGAGGAATGTTCACCGATACTCCCACGCCTGTTCTTTGGTTACTGTTGCTGCCATAACCAGTTTGGCAAGGAAACTGTTGGAAGAGTTGGCTCACGTAAGGGTTGCTCGAGTTGAGCGGTGCCACACCGGAGTAGCTACTTCCGAATTGATTGCTACTGGATTTCCCTGATTCATTCTTCTTGCCACAGGCCCCAGCGAAAAGCGCCAGTGTCAGTAGTGCAGGTGTGAACCAAGTTTTTGTGATCTTCATATCAGCCTCTCCCTAATAGACGGCATATCTTGGGTAACTTGTCGGACAATCCCAAATGAACTTGAGAAGAAAAGGTGAAACTGAGCATTTTGCTGGGGTTAGGCCCGGCAAAACTCCCCCTCTCTGAAAGAATTCGAAGGCTTACTACAATAGAGCTATGAAACCAACATTGCCCCATGCCTCCATCTTCAAGAAACTTTTTCAATCAGAAGAGAGTCGCTTCCTATTAGGAACTGCCGCCAAGGTCTGGGGCATTTCGATGTTGGTGGAGTTGATCGTCGCGTACATCATGTACACGAACATTCGTTTGAATTTTTATTTCTATCGTGCTCACGGCTACGCCGGCATCGAAAATCTTTCTGAAGCCTACTTCCAGCACGTGTTAGCGGATAGTATCGATGCGCTCCCTTGGATTCTCGGATTTCACATCGCAATATTTTTTATGGGTCTCTATATCGGGCACTTGATGCTGCGTCCGTTTAAGCGCATCGGTGAGTACTGTGTGGCCGTGGTTGAAGAACCCAACACTGTCTATAGAAACGAAGAATTTTCCGCGTATCGTTTGCTCACACGTTTCTCAGAAATATTCTTTGAGCACCTGCGCGACTGTCGCGGAAAAAACAAACTTGTCTCACGCGAGATTCCTCCCCAGTACATGGGCATCCACAAACCCGTGTTCGATGGACCCTTTGTTTTTCATTTTAGTTTCTTTCTTATCATCGTGATGATCGTTTCAATTATTGCGATCATGGGATTCGCGACGGACATTCACGAGAACACTACGCAGATTGCGTTGCGGATGATTAAAGCTGATCCCAAAGTCATGTCGGCCTATTTCCAAGACCAGGCCTTCTTGGTGGATGAGATGTGGTGGCTCACCGGCATTTTAGTGGTGGGGTTACACGTCCTCATGGGATTCCATCTTTATGCTCAAGTATCCGGTGCCGCATTTGGTATCTTTGCCACTATGCGCTCATTCATGAAAGGCAGCTGGCAAAGCCGAGTGCATTTAGTCGGGTATTCTTATTTGCGTGATTCGACACGGTCGATCAACAAGTATCTAGACTGGGTTCAGAAAAACCTCCCACATTGAGTTGAATCGAATCGCCTCAGCCATTAACATAGATAAAAGTTAACGCAGTCAAAAAAGGAAGCCCATGTCACACAAGCTACTCATCCTCGCCCTGATGCTGGTTCTCGGCGCATGTACCAACAAAGACCAGTTGAAGAAGATTCTCAAAGAAAATCCTGACGTCATGACTGAAGCTATCGAAGCGAACCCAGATAAGTTCATTGATGCGCTTAACAATGCTGTTAAGAAGAGCCAAGAAGTCATGGCGAAGCGCCGTGAAGAAGAAGAATCAAAAGCGCTTGAAGATAGCTTCAATAAGCCAATGGTCGCTGAGATCCGCAGTGACGAAACTTTCCGCGGCCCGAAAGACGCTCCTTTGACGTTGATCGAGTACTCGGACTTCGAGTGCCCATTCTGCTCACGCGGATTCAACACTGTTATGGAATTGATGAAGAAGTACGAAGGCAAGATCCGCTTCGTCTACAAGCACCTTCCTTTGTCGTTCCACCCACAAGCGATGATCGCGTCCCAGTACTACGAAGCTCTTCGTTTGCAGGACCCAGAAAAAGCTTTTAAGTTGCATGATGCGATCTACTTGAATCAGCGCAGCCTTCAGAACGGCGAGAAGTTCTTGCAGGCAGAAGCTAAGAAGACGGGCGCAGACATGGCACGCTTGGCGAAAGACGTGAAGTCTGAAGCCGTCATGAAGCGCATTCAGCAAGATATCGAAGAAGCAGGCAAGTTCGGCTTCCAAGGAACTCCAGGCTTCTTGTTGAACGGCGTACCTGTGAAAGGCGCGTACCCAACTTCTCACTTCGACGACTTGATCTCGAAGTTGAAAGAGAAAGGGAAAGTGAATCTCTAATTCACGGCCAACGAAATTTATTTAAGGGCCCCTTCTGGGGCCCTTTTTTTTGCGATAACGCTAGGCCCAAGGCCTTGCCAGAATGTCTCCACTGGCCGACTCTAACTCTATGAACAAAAAAGAACTCATCGAAGCCACCCTCCTACGCGCTGGCCACTCAGGCCTTGCCAAAAAAGACGCCGAGGCTTTGCTCAACACTTTGATCGACGTGATTAAAGAGTGTGTAGCTGGCGGTGACGAGGTGACCCTTAAAGACTTTGGAACATTCACCCTCGTTCATCACCGCGAACGTCGTGGTTTCAACCCTGTAACCGGGGAAGAAATGCTGATCAGCGGTCGCACTTTCCCTAAGTTTCGCCCTGGAAAGGGTTGGGTTTCGATGGTTGGAGAAGAACGCTCAGTCTCTTAATGCCGATCGAACTGTCAGCGGGTTGACGGCATTTGAAGTTTTTTCGGCCTAAATCGGCAAAGTTTTCCGATCAACCCCTGCCATTCTTGCCCCGATTCCCACAGAGCGGTATACTTTTGACATGAGGGACCTAGGACAGGTTCCGTATGATCCCCAGGAAGGGCACTATCTCCATGGCCGAAACTACCGAAGCATCTTCATCATCACAAAAGAATCCGCTCGTTGCGCTTCTTCTCGTCCTCAATATGTTGTCGATGGGAACGATTGCGTTCTTTCAATACCGTTTCATGCAGTTGGAATCACAGCGTCCTGATCTCACAATGTTATTGAAAGAAAAAGATGCGCCACCGACAGACGCAGAAGCGGCCGGTGAGCAGAAGACGGGCGAAGTGGTGAAGAAAGAAAATCTTCTTCCGCTTGAAATGTTCACAGTGAATCTTGCACAAGGTGATGGCCCTCGTCGTTACGCTCGTATGGAAGCAGTTCTTAAGATGAGCGACGATGCGAAGGCCGCTGAATTTGAAGCGCGCAAGCCACAGATTCGCGACACCATTATCAGTATCCTTAATACGAAGAGACCTGAAGACCTTCTCAAAAAAGAAGGAAAGCAGTTTTTGAAAGAAGAGCTCAAGGCCGCGATCAACGCATTTTTGGTTGATGGCAAAGTTGAGGACGTGTACTACATCGGTTTCCAGATTAACTAGAGTTTCATTCACGGCACAGGATGTGCAGTGATGTTAGTAGCAGCGAAGTGCAATCCCAGGAGGGGATCCCATGGCCCAAGTTCTTAGCCAAGACGAAGTCGACGCCTTGTTAAGTGCCGTCAACGAAGACGGGGAGTCAGAAAGCTCTGGAGGCGATAGCGCCTTTGCCGCTGAGGAAGAGACGCAAGAGAACATTCAGCCCTATGATCTGACTAACCAAGACCGGGTTATCCGCGGTCGCATGCCGATTCTCGAGATCATCTACGAGCGTTTCATCCGCCAATTCCGGGTATCGCTCTCAAACTCACTTCGTAAGATTTCAACGATCTCCATGATTTCGACCGATCTTTTGAAGTTCGGTGAATTCGTGAACACGCTCCCGATTCCAAGCTGTATGTGCATCATGCGATTCAACGAATTGCGTGGCCCCGCTCTGATCGTCTTCGAATCAAAACTTGCTTACGCCATTATCGATTCATACTTCGGCGGAACGGATCGTCCGTTCACCAAGATCGAAGGCAAAGAATTTACCTCTATCGAATTGTCGTTCATGCGCCGAGTGATGGACATGGCGATCAACGATCTTGAAGAAGCGTGGGCCCCGGTTCATCGCATCGACGCGCAATACTCACGCACCGAAATTAACCCTCAGTTCGTAGGTGTTGTTCCTCCTTCAGACGTCATTATCACCACGACCTTCGAAGTCGAGTTCGAGAGTGCTTCAGGCACCATTATGGTGGTGATTCCTTACTCAACCATCGAACCTATTAAGCAGAAACTTTCTTCGAGCTTCCAATCAGAGAACGATGTCGTCGACACTCTTTGGACTCGTTCATTGCAAGATCACGTTCAGAACGCAGAAGCCACAGCCATTGTGAAGCTTGGCGAGACAGACATGACCATCGGTGACTTGGTCAGTTTGCAGATTGGCGACGTAATACCACTCTCGCAAGAAGTCAGTGGAGAGTTGGATCTCGAGATCGAAGGTGCCAACAAATTGAAATGCCTTATCGGAACTTATAAAGGTAACCGCGCAGTGCAAGTCACTCGCCGGAACCTATAACGGGAGAATGAAATGAGTGATTTAAGCCGCGAAGCCATTGGCCAATTAGCCGACCAGATTAAGGCCGGTGATGATGCCCTCAATAAGTTGAAGGTTCAGAACCTCGACTTCATTCTCGATATCCCACTGAAAGTCAGTGTGGAACTCGGCCGCGCTAAAGTGATTATTAAGGACCTGCTCCAGCTCGGGCAGGGTTCGGTTTTGGAGCTTGATAAGCTCGCTGGTGAGCCATTAGAAGTGCTGGTTAATGGCAAGCTCGTTGCAAGAGGTGAGGTAGTGGTGGTGAACGAAAAGTTCGGCATCCGTCTGACCGACATCATTAGCCCGCTGGAACGTATTGAATCTTTGAAGTGATCGAGTTTGGACTAAGGGGAAACCGTGAGAATCATGTTTGCTAGTATCATCGCCCTCTTCGCTACCGCGATTGCCCACGCCGGGGTCAAAGTGACCGATCTGGATTGGCAGGCGCAAGGTAACCGGGGTCGTTTTGTCGTCACTCTCTCCGAGCCGGCCACCATCACTCCAGAATGGGATGTGAAGGGCGGACGTTTCGCAATGACTTTGCCAAGCGCGGATATTGAAAAGAATACCGTTAAAAAAGTGGCGGGAGTCCGTTTGGCAGCTGCGAACACCTCTCGTGGTGTTTTGGCGACGCTGACTTTCCCTCAAGGCCAGATCAACGCTGAAAACATCGCGCTCACTTTGCGTGATGGAAAAATTGAAATCACGACGACTATTCCTTCAGACTTCAAGCCAACTCCATTCACAGTGAAATCACCTGTGAAGATGGATGCTCCAAAATCAATCGTTAAGAAAGAGGCCTTGGGCGAAGACTTCTTGAAGAAGCTGGAAGCAGAGAATGCAGCTTCTGAAACGAAGACGGTTCCAGCAGCAGCGGCCATCGTGAGAGATGTTATGGCGCCGACGGCGAAAGACGAAGTCCGTTCAGCTCAGGCCGCTCCCGCTCGCAAAGACAATTTTTCATTTGCCGGTTACGCGGGCAAGTTTATCGCGTTCTTGGGTGTGGTCTTGTTGTTCTTCTACGGCATCACCCAGCTCATGAAAAAAGGCGTGCTCTCAAAAGGTAAGCTCGGCTTCCTGAACAACACGCAGTTGGTTTCTGTTCTCTCGACGACTTACGTTGCTCCTAAGCGTGCCATCTTGATGGTGAAGGCGCATAACCAAGTTTTCTTGGTGAGCTCGTCTGAGTCAGGCATGAGCTTTATCGCTGAAGTTAAAGACGTGCCGGGCCTCGTGAAAGAAGGCGAGCGCGCCATCACGGGAACAAATTTTGATGACAATGCGGAGACAGCGAAAGACGCTGCTCCCAGCACTGAGATGCGTGTGAAAGAAGATATCTACCAATCGATTGCGACAGAAGAGAAGGGCAGCGTTCAAAAAGATATCGTGCGCTTCTCTGATGAATTGAAAAAGAAAGTAAAGAACCTCAAGTCTCTGCAGTAAGTAAAAGGTCACTATGAAGCTTCCAGGATGGATGCTCCGCCTCGTTCCTCTACTCTGCTTGGCATTCGCGCCGGGATTCGCTTTTGCTCAGCAAAATGCCAATCTTCCAGGTGTGAATATCAACTTCGGCCAAGGCACAGACCTTGTCGATACCATCGAAGTCTTGATTCTCTTCACCGTGTTGACCATGGCTCCGGCGATCATCATTCTTTGTACGGCTTTTACTCGCATCATCATCGTTTTGTCATTCATGCGCCAAGCTCTGGGAACACAGAACTTACCACCGAACCAATTGCTCATTGGCTTTGCCATGTTCCTTTCAATTTTCGTGATGATGCCAACAGGTAAAGCGATTTTCGAAGAAGGCATCAAACCCTACATGGCGAAAACCATCGACACGACCCAGGCCTTGGGAGTGCTCGAAACTCACCTTCGCGCTTTTATGGAAAAGCACGTTCGCAAGACAGACATTGGTTTGTTCTACGAAGTTTCCAATGAGACAGCTCCGGCCACGATTAAAGATGTGCCGATTCACTATTTGATTCCTGCTTTCATTATTTCTGAATTGAAGACCGCGTTCCAGATCGGCTTCTTACTCTACATTCCGTTCCTTGTACTCGACATGGTGGTCGCCAGTGTTTTGATGGCGATGGGTATGATGATGCTCCCGCCGATGTTGGTGTCCTTACCGTTTAAGCTCTTGCTCTTCGTCCTGGTGGACGGCTGGCAGTTGGTGACTGGCTCGATCTTGCGATCGTTTAATACCTAAGGATAAATTGTGGGTAATGAAGCCGTTTTAGAGATCACCAATCAAGCGATGAAAGTTGCACTCATGTTGTCGGCTCCCATGCTGGCCGGTGCACTCATTATCGGTATTTTGGTGTCCCTGTTCCAAGCGGTCACCCAGATCAACGAGCAGACTCTCTCATTCATTCCTAAGATCTTGATCATCGTCGCGGCGATGGTGTTCTTCAGTCCATGGATGCTTGAAACCATGACTGAATTTACCCGCGAAACATTCCTGCGTATCCCGGAGATGGTGAATAGCCCATGATGTCTGTTGCGATCACCGACCACGCTGCGTTCGTTGCGTTCTGGTTGGGATTCAGCCGCTGGATTACTATCCTCATGCAGCTCCCGCTCCTCGACAACATCGCTATCCCTAACGTCGTAAAAATTCTTTCTAGCTTCGTGATCGCCTGGGCTTTTCACCCGTTGGTGGCCCCGGCCATTATCGCTGAAGTGAACGCTGTGGGTGTCGAGTACATCTGGCTCCTGACCGCAGTGCACGTGATGTGCGGTTTGGTCATTGGCTTCTTTGTAAAAAGCTTTATGGCGCTATTTGCTTCGGCAGGTACGATCCTGACTCAACAAATTGGCTTTGCCTCAGTCAGCTACTTCGATCCGACTCAGCAACAACAATCGGGCCCATTCGAGAAAATCATCCAATGGGTCATGATCGTTCTGATTCTCACTTCAGGTGCTTTGGTACCAATGTTCAGAGGTGTGACAGAGAGTTTTTACACGGTCAACACTCTGAATCTGGATAAGATGGGACAATCGTATGCGTTCTTTGGTGAAGTGTTTAAAGGCATCTTCACTTCGGCAATCATGCTGGCGGCCCCTTTGCTCTTCGCCAACATCTTGATGAACTTGGTTTTCGGGATTGTCTCTCGTGCCATTCCTCAGATGAACATCCTTATGGTTTCTTTCGTAGTGAACATTGGAATCGGACTCCTCTTGTTCATTGCTGTTTCTGACGAATTCTTTCAGGTCAGTTTTGACATGTACGTGGAGAAGCTGGGGCAGTGGTTCCAATTCTTTGCTCGCTGAGGGCTAAGTGGCAGACGAACAAGACGATAGCGAAAAAACCGAAGAACCGAGTCAATATCGGATAGATGAATCCCGTAAAAAAGGTGAAGTCGCTTCTTCAAAAGAACTGAATACAGTCATTCTGTTGGCCGGAACACTCATGACCGTCGTTCTGTGTTCGGCGTTCGTTTACGAAGAATTTAGCGAGTACCTCGCTTGGATCTTGCGCCTCGACTTCCAGCGCGCTTACGAAGAAAAAGAGTTCGTCGAAATCATCGAGAAGACCGCCTGGCTTTCTCTTAAGTGCGTCGGCCCAGTTTTCGGTGCCTCAATATGCTTGGGGTTCCTTGGGCAGTTTTCGCAGATTGGATTCCTCTACTCGCCAGAAGTTCTCACGGCAAAACTCGAACGCATCAATCCGATCAGCGGTTTTGGCCGTATCTTCTCAAAGCGATCCCTTGTTGAGGCTCTCAAAGGTATCTTCAAGTGTACTGTGGTGATCTGGATCACTTACATGGTGATGAGAGATAACTTGGGAGTTTTTTCGGGCTTTATGCATTCAGAAATTGCGGAAGGTTTGGTGTTCAGCAAGCACCTGATTTTTAAACTCGGTTACTCGATTCTGTTGGGTCTCGCGGTTGTTGCATTGGCCGACTTCGGTTGGGAAAAGTGGTCTTACCGTCAAAAAATGATGATGACCAAACAACAGGCCAAGGAAGAACACAAAGAGAAAGATGGTAACCCGGAGATCAAACAAAAGATCCGTGCGATCCAACGTCAAATGGCGCAAAAACGTATGATGGATGGAGTGAAAAAAGCGGACGTAATTGTCACAAACCCGACCCATATTAGTGTAGCATTGAAGTATGACGGGACCAATATGGTGGCCCCTGAATTGATGGCTAAAGGGGCTGACCTCTTGGCCCTACGGATTAGAGAGATCGCACAAGAAAACAACATTCCCATCGTGGAAAATGTGCTCTTGGCGAGAACGTTATACAACACGGTGAAAGTGGGACACGGAGTGCCTCGCAACCTTTACCGCGCAGTCGCTGAAGTCCTGGCTTTCGTTTACAAACTGAAACGAAAGCAGAAGGCCCTAAAGTAAGAAGGATGATCCATGGATGGATTGTTTTCGCGTCTAAAAATCTTCTCACAAAATTCAGACCTCGCGGTAGCGATGGGTCTATTGCTGATCATGGTTGTGATGGTGGTGCCAATTCCACCTCTTGCTCTCGACGTGTTCTTGGCACTTTCGTTGGCCCTGTCAGTCGTCATCATGTTGATGAGCGTATACGCCAAGAAGCCCTTGGACTTTTCTACTTTTCCATCAGTACTTCTCGTAACAACGTTGTTGCGTCTCTCACTTAACGTCGCTTCAACTCGTAACATTTTGTTGCACGCAAAAGACGATGGCACGGGCGCCGCGGGCGAGATCATCAAGGCCTTTGGTGAGTTCGTTGTCGGCGGTAACTACGCCGTGGGTATCATCATCTTCATCATCTTGGTCATCATCAACTTTATCGTAATCACCAAAGGTGCTGGTCGCGTGGCTGAAGTCAGTGCACGATTCACCTTGGATGCCATGCCAGGTAAACAAATGGCGATCGACGCCGATTTGAACGCTGGCCTGATCGACAATACAGAAGCGAAACGCCGTCGTGCCGAAGTCGCGCAAGAAGCGGACTTCCACGGTTCTATGGACGGTGCTTCAAAGTTCGTTCGAGGCGAAGCCATTGCGGGTATTATGATTACGGCGGTGAATATCATCGGCGGTATCATCATCGGTGTCGCTCAGTACGATATGCCATTTGGCCAGGCTGCTGAAACCTTCACCCTTCTGACAGTCGGTGATGGTCTTATCACTCAGATCCCAGCTCTTATCATCTCAACTGCTGCTGGTATCATCGCCACTCGTTCAAGTAACGACAGCGCTCTTGGCAGTCAGATCGGCAAAGAATTCGGCGTTAATCCTAAGGCTTTCTATATCACCGGCGGTGTTATTGGTATGTTCGCCTTAATTCCAGGTTTGCCTGGTTTGCCATTCTTCGCGATCGCCGCAGCAAGCGGGTTCGTTGGTTTTAGAATTGAAGAAAACAAAAAACGCGACATTCTTATGGCGAAGAACGATGCGGTTAAAGAACAAAAAGCTACGGGCGAAACTCTCGAGAGTCTTCTTCCGGTGGAATTGGTGCAGCTCGAAGTGGGTTACGGTCTCGTGAGTTTGGTGGACGCCGATCAGAACGGCGACCTCCTCGAGCGTATTTCTCATTTGCGCAAACAGTTCGCTACTGATTGGGGTTTGATCATTCCTTCGGTGCGAATCAAAGACAATTTGGAACTCAAGCCAGGTGGCTATTCTGTGAAGTTGAAAGGTGTGGAGATCGCCAAAGGCGAATTGATGCCCGATCACTTCTTGGCGATGGATCCAGGAACTGTCATTGGCAATGTTGATGGCATCGAAACCAAAGAGCCAGTGTTTGGCTTGCCAGCTTTGTGGGTGACAGAGGATCTGCGCGACGAAGCTCAGTACAACGGTTACACAGTGGTCGATCTTTCTACAGTTGTGGCGACTCATTTGACGGAAGTTTTGAAGGCTAACTTGCAAGAGTTGCTCGGTCGCCAAGAGTTGGTGCGCTTGCTCGACAACTTCAAAGAAGAGAACCCAAAAATTGTCGCCGACCTTATCCCGGATATTTTGCCTTTGGGTGCGGTTCTCAAAGTTATGCAGAACTTGCTGCGTGAAGGTGTCTCGGTTCGTGACCTTCGTTCAATCTTGGAGTGTTTGGGCGAGTATGGGCCAACCAGCAAAGATGCTGATGCATTGACCGAGTACGTTCGTCAGGCGTTATACCGTCAGATCACCGAGCGAATCAAGGGAGCTCAAGGGGACATTCCTCTCTTCACCCTCGATCGTTCAGTAGAAGAAAGCATCGCTCGCTCGATTGTTCGTAGCGAGGGTGGGGACCAACTTTCACTTGATCCGAAAGTGACCCAAACCATTCTTGCGAGCTTGAATGAGAAAATCGAAGAGGCTACCAGTGCTGGCGAGAAGATGGTCGTGCTCTGTTCACCGGTCATCCGTCGCCACTTCAAACGCCTGACTGAAAAGTTCATTCCCAACCTGGTTGTGGTCAGCCATAATGAATTAAGTCCGGAAACTAATATTCGATCGCTTGGAACCGTAAGGTTGTAACTGAATGTTTGTGAAGAAGTTTGAGGCAGACACCATCGACGAGGCGCTGAAAGCCGTCAAGGCTGAGCTGGGTCCCGATGCCATCATCCTCAAAACCATCACCAACAAAGGCCTTAAGGGCGCTTTCAAAAAAAAGCGCATCGAGATCACGGCGGCCGTTTCCGAGAGAAACATCGAGAAAAAAGCCAAGGTGGACAAAGTGCTTAATGAAGATCAAAAACGTGATTTTTACTCTCGTGGTGCCAACTCAGTCAAAGAAGCTATCGATGACTACGCACAAACTCCAGGTCAGACAGCAGCCGGTTACGGCGGCATGGGCCTGAATAGAGTGGTGAATCAAATCACCCGTGGCACCGCCAATATCGCCGGCGCCGCTAAAAATACCTCACAAGTCTTGAAGCAAGGCCTCGATGATTTCTTGGGTGACGATGATGATATGGACATGGACGACGACGCCCGTGACCACATTCCAGCTCCACGTCCGGCCCGTCAGGCACCAGCGCCCAAGCCCGCTCCACAGCCGCGCCAAACAGCAGCTCCTCGTGAGCGCGAGATGGAAGCACCGGTTCAGCAAGCTGCTCCCGCTCCTGCGATCTCTCGTGAGGCGCGCGAGATGATGAATGAGCTGCGCCAAGAACTCCGTACGCAACAACACAAAATCGAAATCCTCGAGCAGAAACTCCACGAAATGGGCCCGGCTGCTATCGCTGCTGCTCATGGTGATGCTCGCGGTGTGCACCAGCTTCGCACGAGCCTCAAGGCCCTTGAGGTTGATGAGTCAGTTGTGCTCGACCTACTTCGCAAAGCTGCATACGAGCTTTCTAAAGATGATCTCGAAAACCCAGATGTGGTGTTTGAATTTGCTCTCCGTGAAATGACTCAGTCGGTGAACGTGGCGTTGCCAATGTTCTCGACTGTTGACGGCAGTGAGCCGGTGATCACTGTGCTCCTATCTGAAGCGGCCGCTGGCCAGAGCAGCATGAGCACCAAGATCGCCGTCCTCAAGAAAGATGTTGAAGTGATCCAGTACTCAACGGATGGGGGTCATCAAGGCGGGGCAGACTTTGCCGCTCAGGTATTCGGTCTAAAAGTCCACCGTGCACAGAACCAAGCCGAGATTATCCAACTTTGCAGAAAGGCGACGGAAGCAGGGAAAAGTGCCCTGATCGACCTACGCCTGGCGAATAAACAGCATGATGAGACTAAGAAATTTATTGAGTCTCTCCGCCGTAGCTTCCACCACGTGGAAGTGCTTATCACTATCTCGGCGATTCATGCTGAACTTTATAACCGTAAAATTCTTTCCCGTTACAAGGATCTGGCCGACGGACTTATAATCTCTCATGTGGACTTGTGTCTCAATTTTGGGGCCCTTTATAACGTCCATAGAGCGCATTCGAAGGTTCCGTTGAAGTTCTTTGGCACAGGTCCCGTTGTTCCGGATGATGTTGAGTCCGCTACGGCAGAAAGGATCATGGCAGGATTATTTCAGTTGCACTGATAGAATGAATTGAAGCTAGAGCCGTTTCCCTAGGATGGGGGAGCTGCGACAGAGGATATACAGGAGGTATATGCAGAAGACCAGTGATTGGCTGATGTCGTTTACGACTCAACCACGCCCCAACGCCCGCCCCGCTATCGGTCTCTCAAAGCCCACAACTTGTGTGAAAGTTTCTATTACCGGCGGTAAAGGCGGCGTAGGAAAAACTTCTGTGGCCCTTCGTATGGCGAAAGAACTCGCGGGCCAAGGCCACCGCGTTCTTCTTCTTGATTGCGACACCAATCTTTCAAACACAGCGATCAAACTCGGTCTTCCATTGGACGACACATTCTGGAAATTACTCTCTGCTGAGAAGGATTTCCGTGATTGCATCATTCGTCGTGAAGGCTTTGATCTTTTGCCGGCCTGCAATGGCAGCGTCGATCTTTTTGAGAGCCAACTCGCGCTTGATGAAATCATCATCGATATCGTCAGTGCTCACGAACATGAGTACGACTGGGTTTTGCTTGATTGCCCGGCCGGTCTCGACCGCGCCAGCATCACACTGAACGCTTGGTGTGATCATCGTGTGATCGTGGTGACCCCTGATAAGAGCTCAATCACAGACTCGTACTCACTCGTAAAAATCCTTCAGACTCGTTTTGGTATCAAAGAGAACCACTTGCTGGTGAATATGATCCAGAACGATCGCCAGTTCCAAAAAGTCGTCATGACCTTGAGCGAGACCATCGAGAATTTCCTCGGATGCCGGACTCATGTACTCGGTGGTTTGCGCAAAGTGGATGTTTCTGCCGAGGCATTTGATACTTTTTTCCTCTCTGAGGAAGGTTCTGAGTGGCATAAAAATTTCTTCAAGATCGTGCAGCAGTTCGCCGAAAAATGGGGTGCCGGAAATATTTCTGTACGTCCGGCAGTGGAACAAGAAGTCCATTAAGACCCGTCGCAAGGAGCGCCCATGTCATCTCTGACAACCAAACTGAAGAACCTGAAAGACTACCGCAGCACGGTTGACCCGAAGGTCAAAGATGAAATCATTCTCGAATACGCCCCACTGGTTAAGTACATCGCGCAAAAAATTGCGTCACGTTTGCCTTCAAACATCGAGCTTGATGATTTGATGTCTTGTGGTGTGATCGGCCTGATGGACGCCATCGAGAAGTTCGATCCTACTCGTGATAACAAATTTAAGACTTACGCTGAATTCCGTATCCGCGGTGCCATTCTTGATGAATTGCGCTCACAGGACTGGGTTCCACGTTCAGTTCGTGAAAAAGCGAAGCAGGTTGAGCGCGCGTACGCGAAGCTCGATAAAGAGCTTGGCCGCCCAGCGACTGACGACGAAATGTGCGTTGAACTTCAATGCAACATGGAAGAGTTCCACGACCTCATCAACAAATCAAAATCGGTTTCATTGCTCAATATCGATGACACCGCTTCTATGGGCCGTGGCGACAAGAAGCTGATGGTCAATTTGATGGAAAACAGCCGTTCGGCCAACCCGTTCTCAGCTGTAAACTACAAGCGCTCACAAGACGTCATCAAAGACGGCATTAAGACGCTTCCAGAAAAGCAGCGCTTGGTTCTCTCACTTTACTACTTCGAGGATTTGAACCTAAAGGAAATTGGTCAGGTTCTCGACGTGACTGAGTCTCGTGTGTCTCAGCTTCACACCCAGGCGATTTTGAAATTGAAGGCGAAGCTTCGCACTCAGTTCGATAGCCACGAAGATCTCGCCAGCTAATCAGCTCCCAGCTCCATTCAACTAATAAGAAACCCAGGCCAAGGCTTGGGTTTCTTTTTCGTGTTCGCTTCTTCATAATGAATCAAAGACTTCAAAGGTGATGATTATGGAAGCGAATTCACTCAAGACAACTCGTTGGATCACTCATCTCTTACTAGCGATCAGCGCCGGGGGAATTCTGGGTGTCGCCTGGGAGCTCAAACAGACCATTGAGGCTCGAGCCAATCTGGAAGAGACGCAATTTCGAGCGCGCTCTCGCCTAGAAGAAATCCGTGCCCGTAATCCCTTTAAGCCGATCCATCGTGCTCTTGAAAAAGTTCAAACGACAGAAGCCAGTAGCAAACTTTCACGTTTGGATAAAACCATGCGTGAGCTAGAAAACTCACTGAGCATCAAGCGCGGCGAAGAGCTCGAAAGAATCTTCGTTGAGCATAAAAACAAAATCCAAGACGCTACAGCCTATTCTCGTCCAGATGAGTTGCTAAAAACGTTAAGTGACAAGACAGCTCGTCTTGAGGGCCTCGCCTTGAGCCGTCGCTGGAGTAATCTTGCGAAGGGCGCTCAACGCATGGACGCTCGCCTCACTCAACTGAAGAGCAGCGGTAAAGTCGAATCTCCTCTGGTGCGTTTCATGGAGAGTGATCTCACGGCGATGACGTCTTTGATTCGCGGCTCAAGCCTCGAAGAAAACGATAAGACTGAAGTCTTGCGCCAGCTCGAAGGCATCCGCCAAGAGATTGCCATGCTGCTCGATCTTCATCAAAGTCGTCGCGGACTCCAAGAAGAAATGTCTCGCTCAGACGCAGCGGTTGGCCGTTGGGCGGCCCGTGCCGACCTCGCCATCGGAACTCTTAAACATCGCGCCAATCAGGCCATGCAAGATTGCCTCACGCATCTTTGGACTCTGGGAGCTCTCTTGCTCGGAGGCTGGATGTTGATCGGCTTGAGCTGGTCATGGGCGAGCCGCGGTCAGCGCCGTCAACAAGACCAAGAAATGATGGAGATGCTGCAAGAAGGTGTCCTCGGTGATAAGGCCGTGTGGCAAACTCTTGTGAGTGGTGCGCGCGTGGATGAATTCCACAATATGATCCGCGTAATTAAGAAACGTCTGCGGTTGGGAGAAGATTTTCAGACCGCTATGCCTTTTGGCTCAGTATTGTTAGATGGAGAAGGAAAGCTGCTTTGGGGCAACGCACTTTTTGCTGAACAGTTCGGTCTGGATTCAGAAGATTTAGAAAACGAATTCCTACACTGGAAAGAGCTCTCGGCTCGTCTGTCGGGTCCTGACTACGATCCGCTTCACTATGCTTTGAATGAAATGGAGCCTGGCACGTGGCAGGTTCAGCTGCATATGGAAGACGGCGTATCAGTTCCTTTGGAAATGCATATCTCTCCCATTCAATGCAAGACCGGTCACAAAGCTCTCGTGGTGTTCTATCCACTCGCGATGATGCGCGAGACGATTCAGTCACAAGCACGTTTGGTGATGGAGCCGGTTCGTCTGGCCCTCGAAGCGCTGGAAGGTGAAGTCTGGGGCGTGGAGACGGAAGCTCGCTTGGCCCCACTATGGAAACAGGCAGGTCTGAGTGAAGACTGGGAAAAACTCAGCAAGGCCCTTCACCGCATGGATCAAACTCGCGATACGCTCTTCCAGCAAGTGCGCCAGTTAGAAGACGAGAACCACGACCATCTTAAAACCATCGCTGATCTGACAGAAGGTTTAGAAGTACGTGCACGTGCTTTGAAATCACAAATGCAGGGCCTCAAAGACATGCGCGACAATCTGGTATCCATAGATCAATTAGGCGCCGACCTTTCTCTTGAGCATGCGGCTTTGTTGAATGGCACTCGCGGTCAACTGAAACGCCAAGACGCCATCATTGAGACCGCCCGTGGCTTGAGTGAGCGCTTGAATCAGGCCAAGGAAGCCATCAGCTCTCTGGAGAAGTTCAAGCTCGACTACCGCATTGGCAAACAAGAAATTCAAGAATCCAAACAAGAACTCGTGAATCTACACAATCGCTTCCTCGGAACTTTGCCGGAAATGAGTGAGCGCACAGAGGGCCTCGCGGTTTCTATGAAAGACGCATTGATCCGCTTGGATCGTGCCACGGGCCAGCTCGAAACTCGTTTGGCAGGTATGGATATTCAGATTACGAAGCTTGCTATGACCTTCGTGGGCCCGACTCCTGAATTTGAACGTGGAGCTGGACTTGATCTGGCTGCGCACGAACGAGTCGCACGCGAAATTCGTGATGCTCTTCAAGAAGACCAGGAAATGATTGTAGATCGCTTGCGTAAGCTGGTAGAAGACCTACGCCAGGATGCCCAGGCCTTCACAGCTTTGCGTGAAAGTATTGCTCCCATTGAACAACACCATCCATGAAAATCTACAATCTCCAAGCGAAAGTTACCGGTGAGCGGCTCGGCGAGTCTCTCACCCGGGTAACAAAACTTCCTGGAGATGAACTCGCAAAACTTCTCGAATATGGCGCAGTACAGGCACGCTTCCGTGGCAAAGGCGCTTGGGAACGTGTGCGTGATCCTCGCATAAAGCTCGATGTCACTGACGAAGTGAAAGCGATGTATGACCCGCGTATCTTATCTATTCCTGCATTTACTGAAGCTCAGTGTATTGCCCAAAACAAAGAATACGGTGTGTGGGTCAAGCCGGCCGGTGTGATGGCGCAAGGAACGGATGCCGGTGATCATTGCACACTGATCTATGCGGTGGAGAAGACTGGTAAAAAAGTGTTTCCGGTTCATCGCCTTGATCGCGAGACGGAAGGCCTCATGGTGGTGGCCTACTCCTCAAGCGCCGCCGCTGAACTTTCGCGCCTCTTCCAAGACCAAGCGGTTCGCAAAACCTATATGGCCATTGTCGCCGGTGAGATTTCTTACCTCGGCGTTGGAACCGAGGGCGCCTTCACTGATCCGCTAGACGGCAAAAAAGCCGAAACTCGTTATCGTGTCCTTGAGCTGTTACCTGGTGACCGTTTACTGGTTGAACTCAAGCCGTTGACCGGCCGTCTTCACCAGATCCGACGCCACCTCGAGTTCATCGATTGTGGGGTATGGGGCGACCCTAAGTACGGTAAAAGAAACAAAAACCGCGAAGGCATGAAGCTCGCGGCTACAGTTCTCAGCTTCGTAGATCCTTGGATTGAAGAAGAAGTAACTTTCCGTTATCAGGCCAGTTTCGTACCTAAAGTCTAAATTTTTTACCTGTTAGCCCTGATAAAACACATAGTTTCTTAAGATTGCTTATGATGCCTCCACATTAGGAGTTCACCATGGGTTTATTATCACGCCGTTTGATTACTCTATGCTTCGCCAGTATGACCTCTTTCGGGGCCCTCGCAGGGTTGCCTTTGGAGCAAATGGAGAATCGCATTAAAGAGCTCAATATTTACCGCAATAACGGTTTAGATCTCGAAGCGATTGAGCGTGAAGCCGTTTATGAAGCCAATGATGTACCTCTCGATCAACGTGCTTGGATGGAAGGCCAACTCCTTATTCAAGGTCTTCGTGAAGGCGTACTAAAAAGTTACCTCATGGCCATTGGTGATGCTCAAGAGTCGGAAGATGCTCCGGCGATCGCTCGTGATTTAATCCGTGCCAATATGGAAAAAGATCTCCATTTGCTTGCACCTGAATTACAGGCCGACATGAAAGCGATCGTAGAAGACGTTTTGGCCAATCCGGTTTGGGAATCAAACGAGCTGCCGCTTTCTGATAAGCTTCTTGAGAATATGAAAGAACGCAGTTTGAACCGTCTTGAATTGCTTTCAAAGCCAACAGCTCAGCCGTCTGAGTTCACGAATCTTGCTGGCGATAATAAGAGTTCAGGCAGCCGTATCACAACTAAGTCGGCCCTTGTGGTTGCTCTGGCCGGTGGCTCAAGTCCAGATGATTTCGAAGCCCGCTATAATACCAAAGCTCGTTCGGGAGTGAGTTTAGCTTCTGAAGAAAATTTCTCTGCTCAAGTCTCAGCAAGTTTCCTTGGCGTGAAGATTTCGGCGGGCCCAACTTTCTCATTTAAAAAGAAAATCACTTCGCTCGTTCAATTCGGTGGCGAAGGTTTCGCTCCTATCTTCGATGCTCAAGGACGCTTTGATCTTGTTAAGCGTGGAACAAATGGCCAACCTGTGCTCGCCGGTGGTCGTACTATCCCACGTCGTGTCGCATTCGCCTGCGAAGTCTCGGCCGAAGTGGAAAGTGAAGCGGCCATCGCTGGCGGCTTTAGCGTGGCTGGCATCGGTGGTGACGCCAGAATCGTCAAGACCTACAAAAATGATGTTGAGCTTTCATCGAGCGACTTGCTCGTTCCGGACACTCTCGATGGTCGTCTTACAACGGTTCAAACCCTCGCTACGATCTGTCAGCGTGACTTCCTTCGCGCTCAAACTTCAAATGGCCGTACCATCAAGCAAAACCTTGATACGATGATTCGCAACTTGGTTTCAAGCTTGACCTACATAAACCCAGCGATGAAATGTATGGTCAACTCACACTGTAACAACTGGTTCAACAAAGAAGTGTTGGGCATCCATAAGTACAGAACAGTTCCTCGCTGCATCCAAGAGCGTGGCAACCCATCGGTCATGACATGCCAGTTGCGTGGCGGACTTGGTGCCAACTGCGCTGTCGTTCGTGATGGTAAGCGTGTTTCAAACGGTTGGTTCGAGTACACCTGTGACACCGGCAAACGTTGTGCGGTCACGAAGCAGGGCGGTTGGGGTGGATTCCTTAATACTCAGTGGATTCCATGGCAAGGCCAGTGCCGCTAGTTAAGTAAGCTCAGACCAAATTTTCTTCAGGGCCGTTTTATCCGGCGGCCCTGAGTTATCAAAAACAATATCGGCTTTAAGTTTCTTTTCATCCAACGACATCTGTTGATTCAAAATCGCTTCAGCGGTTTCCACTGTGGTATGCGGATCCCTGGTGAGAAGTCGGTTCTTTTGAACATCTCGTCTAACCCATGACACCACCACCACATCGAACATCGCCTGCATGTTACGCTCAAACAGCAACGGAATTTCATACACAAGCCACGGAATGCGCGGAAATTTATTTTCAGCCTGTGCAAATGCCTGAGGAAGTCTCTCGTAAAGATAAGTTTCAACTTGGGTCTTGAGGGCGGGATCAGTGAAGACAATTTTCCTTAACTGCGGGAAATCGATTCCTGAATCATTGATGACCTCCGGGCAAAGTACCTTGAGCCACTCTTGTGTTTCTTTCCAAGAATAAATGTCTTTCACAAGTTGGTCTGCCGAGATCATCGGCACGCCTTGTTCTTTCAAATAAGCAGCCACAGTCGATTTACCGGAAGCCACGCCTCCAGTGAGAGCGACGATAGGGTAGGAACATTGATGTAGACGTTCTTTAGGAGTGAGGCGTTTCCATTTCGCAGCCAAAATCTTCACTTGGTTTTTTCCTTCGCTTTCACCCACAGTGCTTCCATCTCTGGTGCTGTCATTTGCCCCATGACTTGACCTTTTTCTTCCGCAAGTTTTTCCACCATATGAAAGCGCTTGAGGAATTTTTTATTGCCGTTTCTCAACGCTTCTTCCGGATCGACATCAAGATGGCGTGCGAGCTGGGCCATACTAAAAAGAAGATCACCGATCTCATCGGCGACACGGGCCTTATCGAAGTGACCGCCCGGCGGTAGTTCATCTTTGAGCTCCTGCCACTCCTCTTCCACTTTGTGCATGACCTGGCGATGATCTTCCCAGTCAAAGGCGACTCTTCCGGAGGCGACACCAATGAGGTGAGAAGTGCGCAGGGCTGGGTTGTGCATCAGCTTGGAGGGGATGGTGGAACGTTTGGCTTTTTTCTCTTCGTGCTTAATTACTTCCCAGCGCTCTTTCACTTGCTCAGGTGTGAGACCTTTCTCAGTCTGCTCGCCAAAAACATGGGGATGGCGATGCACGATTTTAGAGGCGAGACGTCGCGCGACATCTTCCAGATTAAAGCGTCCGCCTTGTTCGGCGATTCGAGAATGGAGGAGGACCTGCAAAAGCACATCCCCGATTTCTTCGCACATCATGGCCGAGTCGTTCATTTCGACGGCTTCAACATACTCGTAAGATTCTTCGATGAGATAGCGCAGCAGAGTTTCATGTGTCTGTTCGAGGTCCCAGGGACAGCCGCCTTTAGGGTCACGTAGTTGATTAATGACCCGGATGGCATTTTCTAATTCAGGATAGGCCATTTTTTCTCCTCAAGAGTCATGCTAGCATGAAGCATGACCAAACTCATCGTTGAGACCCACTCAAGCGTGACCCTTTCAGCAACGGCCAAACGTTGGTTGGCCCTGGCAGCGGAAGTCGCTGCATCGGATCTTCCTACGAGCGTACGTCAGGGCATGTTAAACGTCATGGTCTGCGGTGATGGACGAATGCGTTCCATGAATCGTGAGCATCGCGCTAAAGACAAAACCACCGATGTACTTTCATTTCCTGCGCAGGTGAATTTGCGAAATCCAAAAAATTGGGACTGGATTGCTCCCGGAGTCTTGCCGCTGGGTGATTTGGTGATTTCTCTTCCTCAGGCACGACGACAGGCGAAACAGTTTAGCGTGCGACTCGAGGAAGAACTCGTGCATTTATTCTTTCATGGTTATTTGCATTTGTGGGGTTTCGATCACGAAATCAGTGCGAAGGAAGAGAAGTTGATGCAGGGACATGAGGCGAGATTGTTGGAGAGTTTTGCGAAGCTGCGAAAGAAAAGAAAGCTCAAATAAAAAGGGCCCCTTTTTTCGGGGCCCTCGCTTATTAAAAATCTAGAAATTAGCGAGCAATGCGACGACGTGAGCCACGGTTCGGGTAAGTCGCTTCAGCGTACTTCAAGGCAGCTGAAAGATCGATGCGACCGCCAGTGACCATTTTGCCAGCAAAAGCTGACACAGGAGTGACAGACTTCATGAGAACATCTTTGATCTCAAGAGCGGTGAGCTTCGGGAAGTACGTGAGAACTTGAGCCGCCACACCAGCAGTTGTTGGAGCTGCCATTGAAGTGCCTGACATGCTCTGGTAGCCGTTGTTTGGAGTGGTAGAGAAAACGTCTTGGCCCGGAGCTGCCACATCTACGTTCTTTACACCTACGTTCGAGAAAGAAGCGAGGCCGCCTGAAGAAGCCGTCGCCGCGATCACCAAGAGGTGTTCGTTTTCGAAAGAAGCTGGGTAGCGGAGGTTAGTATCGATATCGAACCAACGGAACGGGCCCCAAGAATCGTTACCAGCAGCTGCGATAACAAGTGTGCCGTAAGTTTCGCCAACATGTTTGATGGCTTCAGAAACAACCATGCCGCCTTCATTGAGTTTTTTGCCGAAAGAGCAGTTGATCAACTTCGCGCCGTTTTTCGCAGCGTAGAGGTATGATTCAACAACGTTTTTGTCAGTCTCGTCACCGCTGTTTGGAACGGTACGGATCGCCATGATCTGAACGTTTGCCGCGATACCCGCGATGCCTTTGCCGTTGTTTTGTTTTGCGCCGATGGTGCCTGACACGTGAGTTCCGTGTGAGTGAGTGTCCATTGGGTTCGCCGAAGCTGATCCGTCTGCGTTGCGGTCGATGGTGTTGATTCCGTGAACGTCATCAATGTAGCCGTTGTTGTCGTCGTCGATACCGTTGCCAGCGACTTCACCTTTGTTCACCCACATGACAGCCGCGAGGTCTTCGTGCTTGTAGTCAACACCTGTGTCGACAACAGCTACGATGATGCTCTTGGAAGCACGGTTAGGAAGTTCGCCGTAAGCTTTAAGGACTGAGACCCCATTGCGGCTTGCATCGTTGAATGCCCAGACGCTTGCTGCTTGGGGATCATTGAAGTTTACGTCTTCAACAAGTGCTGGCTTTGACTTGCTGTCTGAAGGAAGAGCGAGGTCACGAGGACCGGCGTAGAAAGATTTCTCAGTCCAAGCGACTGCGCTGTCAGTGCGCAAATCGTTTTCCAACAAAACTGCGTCCGAAGTGGTGAGCTCGTACAAATCACCGAAGAGGTGTTTGCTGTTTTCAATCAAGCCGTGCGCCGGAAGTTTTGCGCCTTTGTTGAGTTTTACGAAAAGAGTGTTTTGCTCGAATCGCACAGCTTGTGCGAAAGCGGCGCCGACCGTGAGGAAGGCGATTAAAGCGAGGCCAAATTTGCGCATGGGAAATCCTTTGCGAAGTTAATGGGGTACGAAGCGCGACTAGATTACGCGGATATTCGTAAAATCAACAACTTACAATGTCTTACATTGCTTCTAAGTTCTTAATTCCTGCCCTAAACCCTTACCTTTTTTCACGGTTTCGCATTCAGGAACAACCTCTAAGCCCTGGATTGGTACAATGCGTAATGAATGAGGCAACTTTTGCAACCTGTCTGATTTTTTAGACTTGGTTGGTAGAATGATGGAATAACAAGGTTTTACACTGTGTTGATGCAACGTACTTTACTCATTGCTCTTATGCTTACTTCGACCACTCTGTGGGCGAAGCAAGATTTCACGGGCTCAGTGGGCGCAATCTCAAATCAGGTTGCTGATGGAGTGGGTGATGTAAACGGCAATCGCTACAACATGGATCTCAGTTTTGATTATCACCGCCAGCGTCCAAATGAAGTTGAGCGTCGTTTCACCTTCAACGCTTTGGTCAACGATCAGAGTAGCGCGATGTACTCGGTCAACGAAGCGTACGTCACCAATCGTTGGGGCCGCTCTGAGTTGCAAGTAGGTCGCTTTCAGTTGGACTGGTCAGACGTCGACAGTCACTGGGGTTTTGGTAAGGTCAACAATCGTCAGAATTTTACCGGCTTTGATCCCGGTCAAGAAGGTCTCGTCGGTGTGGTGTTCAAGCGTAACTACGCCAACGGCTTTCGTTTTCATTCATTCGTCACTCCACTCTTCGTGCCTGAATTGAACCCATCTCTCGAAGTCAATAAAGCTGACGGGACAATCACGTCAAAAAATCCTTGGTCAAAGCCACCAGCGGCAACGGCGCGGATTGAAGATCGTGATATCCCGATTTTTTATCGCGTTGATTACCCTGAGATCACTGACGTGGTTTTTAAACCGGCCGGAGGTCTTAACCTCGGTTGGGCGAACAAACACTGGGATGCCGGTGTCTACTACTTGCGTAAACCAGAAAACCAGCTCTCTACGACGGTTGATATTTCTTATAACCCGGGCGATGACCTTATCAATGCTCGCGTTAAGCCCCAGTTCTACTACCATGATATTTACGGCAGTAACCTTCGTTGGAAAAACAAAGACTACACCGTCTACGTATCTGCCATTGCTGTTCGCCCGAATGATTATCCCGTGGGCAACGAACTCACGACTCAGTACACCCAGATCGAAGTTGAAAAACGTCGCGAGGACTACGTCGGCGGCGGTATCGCAAAAGAAAATGATCGCATGGGCATGGGCTTCGATTACGTGGCTCGCCTGAGCCCGTTTAATAAAGAAGAAGATATTTTGGCGGAGGACCCACGCTGGAACCAGGCCATCCATGGTTGGTTCCGATACCGCGTGAGCCGTTTCTTCCAAGTATCTGCTGACGGTAAAGTTGATATGTTGACGAGAGATCGTCTGACCATGGTTCGCGTAAGCTATTTCCCCGTTCGGAACATGGTTTTGAATGCAGGGGTAAATATGATTGGCACTCCTAGTGATGGCAAATCGTATTGGAGCCCGTACACTAACAACGACGCAGTCTACGCAGGACTGCGGTATTTGTTCTAGGACGTGTTTATGGTTCGATTAAAAAACCTCGCCGTTCTAATTCTGATGAGTCTTCTGACTCTTGCTGGCTGCTCTGATTTGGGCATGAACGACGTCGTTAAAAAGCCGATCGAAAGTAGTCGTTTCAACGCTGGCTGTGATCTCAATATTGAAGAATTTAAGCTCATCCTTGAGCGTGATGTCTCTGTACAGATTAGCTGCTTCCAAAAGAACATTGATCTCTTCATGCGTGTAGTGGAGTCGGACAAGCCGGGCTATCTCTCACGCACGGCATTCGAGCAATTCGTCATTCGCAACTTGCCTGAGTTTAAACCTGAGAACGTGCGCGCGATCAAGAGTGTTTTCGACATCGCTCACTTGATCTTCGGTGATGATCGCAACTATTTGTCGCCCGCTTCGGTGAAGAAGATTTTCGACTTCGTTTTCCTTTTTAACCGCGAATTTCCAGTGGTGTATCCATTCTTCGATAGCCAAGAAGAAAATACACCTTACTACGTCCATGACCTGCAAAAGAACCGCGTCTACAAGGCGGGGGATGCGATTGCAGAAGCCTTGAGCACGATCTACAAGCGTGACCGCGGCGATCAGATTCACAAAATCAACATTCTAGAAATCCTCGAAAGCTTTACCAACACTGAGACGGAAGACGTCTTGGCGCAGACCAAGGCGCTCATCTTTGTGAAGCGAGTGATCCTAGGCGGTGTGAAGGAAGAGCTCACTCACCTGGAGCTCAGCAAATTGCTTGAGAAGCTTCCGAGCTTGGGGAAGGTCGTTTTTGATATTATGCGCGTTGGTTACATCGACCTGAATCAAAAGAGTCTGCTCGATTTCATTATGAGTGACTTGGATATTATTTATAAGCCGGACGAGCCCCTAAAGACGCTTTTGCATTACCCGGCAGGTTCCGGCGAGCGCTTGTTCTCAGTTGATGACTTGATCGATGCGATTCCTTTCTTTATGGATGAGGATTCGGGCTTCCCGGATCTAAAAAAATACCGTAAAGAAATTTTACAAGCCAAGATACTCCTGATGTCGGAGTCCGCGTACAATGCGAACGAAGATTTGCGTGGTAAAGAGTATATCTTGCCGGACGATCTGTTAGTGCTCCTCGGTACAGCGAGAGACATGGCGAGACGCGGCCAGGTGTACCACAAGGTCTACGAATTTTTTGAACCCTACCTAAACAGTCCTGGCGCCGTAAATATCAACTACAGTAACTATGTATTGAACTTTCCGTCTGAGGGAAAGTATGTTGAAGAATTCGCTCGCATAGCCAATTCCTACCGCTTCTTCTACGGCCAGTTCCCTATGCCGTACTACTCGCCGGCCTACCGTAGAAACTCGGAAGGTATGGTTGAGCAGGGCTTGATGGAGGCTGCGCTTAAGCTTGTCGCTCGTCGCTACGGCTCACCAAGCCCAGGAGTGGGCGGATTTGGTTTGAGCCTCGAGCAGCTCCAGGCGTTTATCACTCTGATTAAAACTCCGTTGGTCGACGAAGGTCTGATCACCGCTGGTCGCGAACTCAAGTTGATGGAGAACATCACGCTCCTAATGACTCTGTTCCAGTCGATGTCGAACGGTGATGGCATCATCAACATTGATGAAGGCTCGGCGTTCTTCACACAGGTCTTCGCTTCCATGGCGCATGCGGATTACTTCCAAGAGGAAATCGCGAAGGTATGTCCGACGGACACTCGCGGTCGCATCACCGATATCGACTGCCACCGCTCAAACTACTTCAACGTTCTCTGTAGCAAATTTCAAGATAGCTATCCGTCTCTCTTCGAATCTTTGGGGATGAAGGACTGCGCGGACAAAGGCGATCAGACCTACATCAAGGAATATCTCAAGACGATCGAGTTCGTAGGTCGTACCTGTACGGTCTTTAATGACGGAACGGACGTTCCCATTACTTCAGACGACTACATGCCAATCATGGTGATGTTGCAGACGATTGAAGGCGCGATCCTGCGTTATGACACTAACCGCAACAATAAGCTTGATCCGTCAGAAGTGCGCAAGGCCTACGACCAGACGCTTAAAATTGCCATTGAAGCGTTGGTAGAAGAGCAGGCGAGCGTGATTGCTAAACTGCCGTTTAACCTCGGCGGCGCAATCTCGAAGAAGATTTACTATTACCTCATCAAGCATAAAGCGATTCCAGAGAAGGTCGGCGAGTACCTAAAACTTCTGACGATTGGTGCGACGACTGCTCACCGTGATACTTTTGCTGCAGTGCTCAAGATTGTGGCTGAACAAGGTGAACCTTCCACTTTCGATTGCGAAACGCTCCGCTAAGCAGGTAACTTGGGAGTCTCTGTAGGAGACTCTCAATGGCTGACACGGCCCAATTCAAAATTGAAGATTTCAAGCAACGTCTGCCTGAATTCAAAAATACTCTAGTCACGATTCGGAGGTCACTTTGACGTTGAGAAGAAAACTCACCGCCTAAGAGAGATCACGGAGATGGAAGCCCTCGAAGGCTTCTGGAATGACTCGGCCAACGCCGCCAAAATCCAAAAAGAAAAAGCTGGGCTCGAAGATTCCGTCAAAACCTATAAGCGTCTAAAAACATCTTTGGATGATTTTGAAGTGCTGCTTGAGATGGCCGACATGGGCGACGAGGCTTCGCTACAAGAAGCCATCACCGCCTTTCCCAAGTGCCAGCAAGCCGTCACTGAAGCTGAGAAGAAGGCCTTGCTCTCGGGCGAAACTGATATCAACAACGCCATTGTCACGATCAACGCTGGTGCGGGCGGCACGGAGTCTTGCGACTGGGCGGGCATGCTCATGCGCATGGTTCAGCGCTGGTCAGAGCAGCACGGCTTTAAGGTCGACGTGATGGATTTTCAGTATGGAGATTCAGCGGGCATTCGCAGTGCTACCCTGCAAGTGAGTGGCCCGTTTGCTTACGGTCTTTTGAAAAGCGAGACTGGCGTTCATCGTCTGGTGCGCATTTCTCCTTTTGATTCAAATGCTCGCCGTCACACCTCGTTCTCATCGATCTACGTGTCAGCAGAAATCGACGACACCATCGAGATCGAAGTTCTCGATAAGGACTTGCGCGTGGATGTGTACCGTTCCAGCGGTTCGGGTGGTCAATCGGTGAACACTACGGACTCCGCAGTTCGCCTCACGCACTTTCCGTCGGGGATCGTGGTCGCCTGCCAACAAGAACGCTCCCAGCTGCAAAACAAAGTTAAAGCGATGAAGATTCTGAAGAGTCGCTTGTATGAACGCGAATTGCAGAGACGCCTCGAGGCGCAAACGCAAGTTGAGGCCGGTAAAAAAGACAATGCCTGGGGCTCACAGATTCGTTCGTATGTTTTGCATCCTTATCAATTAGTTAAAGACCACCGGACAGGTTACAGTACGTCACAGGCTCAAACTGTGTTGGACGGTGATGTTGATGATTTCATGAAAGAGTATCTCCAATGGCAAAGCCTTGGCGGAAAACCGGTTGATGCGGGAGATGATGATCTATGAGTAACTTAACGGAGTCAGGGAGTATTATGAAGCAGAAGCACGTGGAACGCTGGACCTCTCAATTCTCAGAGCAGATGACTGTTCGCCTCGACAAGCGCACGAAGCTCGAAGAGATGGGCCAGCCGGGCGGTGCTTACAAGAATCACTTGAAACCTGACACGACCTTTAAAAACATTTTCGACCGTTATGGTGCTTTGGAAAAAGATGCGATTGGGCAAACTCCGGACTTCAAAGTCGCGGGCCGCGTGCTCATGGTGCGTGACTTTGGCAAGGCCGCCTTCCTCACTTGTGATGACGGTACTCAGCGCTTCCAACTCTACGTAAAAAAAGACATCACTTCAGAAGTAGGTTTCGCTCAATATAAGTTGCTCGATTACGGCGATATCGTGTGGGCTTCTGGTGACGTATTCAAGACGATGAAAGGTGAGCTTTCACTCAACGTGAAAGATTTTTCGATCATCTCGAAGAGTACGCGTCCGTTGCCAGAAAAATTCCACGGTCTGACTGATCCGGAGTTACGTTATCGTATGCGCTACGTTGATCTCGCCATGAATCCTGAAGTGCGCGAGACTCTTCGCAAACGCTCAGAGATCGTGCGCTACATCCGCGAGTATTTCTACAAGCTCGACTTCTTAGAAGTGGAAACGCCGATGATGCACTCTGTTGCCGGCGGTGCCGCTGCAAAGCCTTTCAAGACGCATCACAACGCTCTCGATATGGCGTTGAGTATGCGGATCGCTCCTGAGCTTCACTTGAAGCGCTTGATAGTGGGTGGCTTTAATAAAGTGTTCGAGATGAACCGCTGTTTCCGCAACGAAGGCCTCTCGCTCAAGCACAACCCAGAATTCACTTCGATTGAGTTTTACTGGGCCTACGCTAACTTTGAAGACTTGATCCAACTCACAGAAGATTTGATCTCGGGTCTCGGCCGTGATGTGTTGAAGAAAGAAACCATCATGTTCGGCGACAAAGAGATTAATCTCAAAGGCCCTTACGCGCGTATGACGATGCGTGAAGCGGTCGCGAAACATACGAGCTCAACGGCTACTCAAGTGATGGACGCGTCTCATTTACGTAACCTTTTGAAAGAATCTGAGATCGATCCGAAGACGATTAAGAACGCAGGCTGGGGCAAGTTGCTCACCTTGTGCTTTGAAGAGTTCGCTGAGAAACATCTCATTCAACCCACTTTCATCACGGAATACCCAACGGAAGTGTCACCACTTTCTCGTCGTAACGACAGCAATCCAGATTTCGTGGATCGCTTCGAGTTCTTCATGAACGGCTGGGAAATCGGGAACGCCTTCTCAGAGTTGAACAATCCTACTGACCAGCTCGACCGTTTCGCTGAGCAAGCGATGGCGAAAGAAGCTGGCGATGAAGAAGCTAGTGACGTCGATTACGACTATGTTCGTGCGCTCGAGTACGGCATGCCGCCCACAGCAGGCCAAGGGATTGGGATCGATCGTTTGGTGATGGTGCTCACGGATAGCGCCACCATCCGCGACGTCATTCTCTTCCCACTCTTGAAGAAAGAAGACTTCGGTCAAGAGTCGGAAGCCTAGTCGAATGAAAGGGAGTCTGCTGATCGCCCTTGGCCGAATCTTTTTTGACCAAGCGGCCACTTGGCGCCTTCTGGCGTTCAGTATTGCAGGCTACGCCTTTTCTCTCGCCGTTATCCTCAGCACGCTGGGACTGATGGATGGTTTCGAATCGACACTCAAGCAAGGATTACGTCTTGCCGCTGGCGACGCGATTCTTACTCACCGCCAAGGGTTCTTTAACCCTAGCGGCGAAACACTCGATGAGATGCAGACGCAAGGTGTGCGCTCACTCGCGGGAGTTGTGCAATCAGAAGCATTTGCTCTGGGCGATGGAAAATCTCAAGGTGTTTTAGCTCGTGGTGTGGACGCAGCCGAATTTAAGGCCGTAACGGGTATGGCGTTTGATCTTCCTCACGAGGGCATCGTGGTGGGCCAGACCCTTGCTCAAGAATGGCAGCTAGAAACCGGCGACACTGTGACTTTAGTGCTGGCCCGCGGGATTGAGGGCGAGTTGCCTCAATTCCTTCCGTTGCAGGTGAGCTCTATTGTCCGTCACGGAATTCACGAAAAAGACGCCCGCTTGGTATATGTCGCAAGATCTCGTTTGCAAGAGGCCTTGGGGTTAGGTGAGAAAATTAATGTCGCTCTTTTAAGTTTTGGCCCTGCCTATGCAGACGTCCACGCACTCGAGGAAAAAATTTCTGAGCTGAGTGATGCCATGGGGAATCCATGGATTTTGAAACCGGCCTGGCAAGAATTTTCCGGATTACTCGAAGCGGTTGAAGTTGAAAAAACCTCCATCGCCATTGTTTTACAATTGATCGTGTTGGTCGCTGTTTTCAATGTGGCTGCTTTCCTCGTGACACTCCAAGCACGAAAAATCCGCGAGTTCTTTTTACTCAGGGCCTTTGGACTTCCGCGTGCTCGCTTCTTCGCCTTTGCTTCCGTATTGCTGTTAGGTTTGTGGGCCACTTCATGTGTCGGAGCGATGATTCTCGTGCGCGTGTTTAATTGGCTCTTGGCCAATGCTTCTTGGTTGCAGGTTCCCGGTGATATCTATGTCTTGTCACAGCTCCAAGTGCTGCTGAGTCTCAAAGATTACGTCTGGGTCTTTGGTTTAGCGTTAGTGTGGATGGCGATCCTGGGCGGCTTTGCTGCTCGTAAGATTCGCAGTCAGTCCCTGTTGGCCGGCTTACGGCAGGAGTTCCAATGAGTACTTTCATTCGCGTGCAAAAAGTCGAAAAAGACTACGGCCCAACTAAAGTGTTACGTGGTGTCGATCTTGAAATCAGTGCCGGCGAGCGAGTAGCGATTCGTGGTGCTTCTGGTTCAGGTAAATCGACTCTCTTGTATTTGCTTGGAGGCCTTGAGCGTCCCGGGAAGGGAAGTGTCGAGGTTGCAGGAAAAAATCTTGCTCAGATGAATGACGAGGATCTAGCAGCTTTCCGAAACTCGGCCGTGGGATTTGTCTTTCAATTTCATTTTCTTTTGCCTTCACTGTCTGCGTTAGGAAATATTTTGCTGCCGGCACGGATCGGTGGTCATGATGCCAAAGTCATTGAGGCCCGCGCAAAAAATCTGGCGCAACGTTTAGGCGTAAGTGCCTGTTTAGAAAAATGGCCTCATCAGCTCTCGGGTGGTGAGCAGCAGCGAATTAATATTGTCCGTGCGTTGTCTTTACGACCACCACTTTTATTGTGCGATGAGCCTACAGGGAACTTAGATTCTTTGAACTCGGGTAAAGTCACAGAACTGTTAGGCGAATTGGCACTTGAGAATAAAACAACGCTCATCGTTGTCACTCACGACGACAAAGTCGCTTCTGCCTTTGAGCGTAAGATCGTGATTGAAGATGGTCATATTCTCCGATAGAATAGCGCCACTTTTAACGATTTCAGTAATTTAAGAGCGAGTTGGATGAGATTTTCTGGCCTTATTTTGGCATTGTTTTGCATCGCAGCTCATGTGAGTTTTCACTCACGTGCTTTCGCTCAAGAAATCATCGGACCCATTCAAGAGCTCTTTAAAGTTGATTCGATCGAGATCGAAGGCAATCGCAAAGTTGAATCTGAAGCTGTGATCGATAAGCTCTCTACCAAAACAGAACAAGTTCTAGATAACTACCTTCTCCGAAAAGATATCCAGCGCATCTACGAGATGAAGTATTTTGATGAAGTCGAAGCTTGGCACAAAAAGAAAGACGGCAAGGACATTCTCTTGTTCCGCCTCAAAGAGAAACCGATCATCGGCAAAGTTGAATTCAATGGGAATGATGAAATCAACGATGAAGACCTCAAAGAGCAAATCAAGACTAAAGAGTTCCAGATTCTCGACGTAGCCACCCTCAAAGCCGACGTGCTCGCTTTGCAGAAGCACTACGAAGACAAAGGCTACTTCATCGCGCAGGCCTCTTACCAAGTGAAGCCGCAAGAGAACGGTGCGGTGAACGTTATTTTCAAGATCAAAGAATGGGACAAGGTGATGGTCAAAAAGATCACCTTCCTAGGTAACAAAGCTATCGGTGATCAAGAGCTGAAAGGTTTCATGCAGACCCAAGAAGAGACTCTCTTCTCTGGCTTGTCGGGTTCAGGTAACTTCAAGGAACTGAACTTCCAGACCGACGTCGAGCGCTTAAAATATCTCTACAAAACGCGCGGTCATCTCCAGGTCAACATCAACAACCCTGTGGTGACGGTGTCCGAAGACAAGCGTTGGATCTTCATCACCGTTCAGGTGACCGAGGGGCCGCAGTTTTCGGTCAACAGCATTTACTTCAACGGCGAGTTGCTTTTCACTGAGTCGGAAATGACGGAGAAGATCAAGCTTAAGGCCGGCGACATCTACAACGAAGAAAACCTGCGCCAGGACATCCAGACCTTAACTGAGATGTACCAAGACAAAGGCTACGCCTTCGCCAACGTTCTCAGAACTTTGGAAATCGTCCCCGGCGAAAACAAAGTCGACATCGTCTTCTCATTCGAGAAAGGCAAGATTTGTTACTTCGGTAAAATCCTTGTGAAGGGTAACGATAAAACCCGCGACAAGGTCATTCGTCGTGAATTAAAAATTCACGAAGGCCAGATGTACACGGGGTCGGGGTTGCGAAATTCAAAAGACAACGTGAACCGCCTCGGTTTCTTCCAGCCGGAAAGTGTAATCTTCAACACGGTTGCTCAGAAAGGAAAAGACGACGTCCTCGACGTTGAAATTTCCGTGAAAGAGCGTGCCACTGGCCAGATCAGCGTGGGTGCCGGTTACTCAACCGCCACCCAAGGTTTCGTGCAAGCGAGCATCGCGCAGAACAACTTCCGCGGTCTAGGCCAGAACATTAACTTCAACATGTCTTTGGCTTCGAACCAGCAGATCTACAACGTCGGTTTCACTGAGCCTTACTTGTTCGATACGAAGTGGACGGCCGGCGCTGACTACTTTCGCACGGTTTCAAATTTCATCCGCTCGTTCAGCTATGAGAAACATGGTTTTGACGTCCGTGTCGGTTATCCGATTTTTGATTACACGCGCTTGTTCGTCACTTACCGCTATGAAGACAACAAGATTACCAACGTGGCCAACCCGACGATTGATCCTAAGCTCGAAAACGGTTCGGCCGGTTCGGTGACCACATCGCTGGTTCATGATCGTCGTAACAACGTGTTCGAACCTACTGCGGGCTACTACGGCTCAACGTCTTTGGAGTACACCGGTGTCGGCGGTATCCAGCGCTGGATAAAGTCTGAAGTAGAAGGCCGTTACTACAAGCCGATCTGGGACGATCTGACTTTCCGTACTCGCGTATCTGCTGCCCAACTTTATAAAACCGAAGACCGCGGTATTCCACGTATCGAGCGTTTCTCCATGGGTGGAGCACGCAACATGCGCGGCTACCGATTGGAAGACATTGGTCCTTTGATTCGTGCTGTGAATACAAACACGGACTCTCTCGACACGTTCAACGCCGGTGGTCTGATGCAAGTGCTCGGAACTTTCGAACTCGAGCACCCCTTGATTAAAGAAGCCGGATTAAAATGGGTGGTTTTTAGCGACTTGGGTAACGTTTACGAAAAGCACATCGGCGTCGATGGCGACTACAGTTTGCGCGCTAACTATGGCTTCGGCTTCCGCTGGTTCTCACCCATTGGCGTACTGCGTTTTGAGTTCGGTTTCCCGATCAACAAGCGTGAGCG
>JAKFUR010000040.1 GCA_021732585.1 Bacteriovoracaceae bacterium | reverse complement strand
ACACAGAATTCTTAAGTTGCTTGCCCCGTTGGTCCCGCCCAGTGCTTTGGGATGAATGTGATCAATTTCTAGGGTATGTCTTGAGCCGCAGTTTTGGCAGTGGTGGCTTGCCTTGCTAAATATTTTTCGCTGGACACCTCTTGTGGAGGGCTTCACCTCCAATTGGAGGTGGGTGGCCTTGAGTGATTTAAACTTTTGCTGTTTTGCCTTGTCTATGGCGGCCTTTAAGGCGTCTTTCAAGACATCTGTTTTGTGGGGTTGTAGGGCCTTCAGCTCTCGCAACAAGTCGATTGTTTCATCATCAACTTCGATGGTGGTTTTTGATTTCGGCTGGCCCGATTTCTCGCGGATAATTTCTTTTGCTTGTGACGACGTTTTATTTTCAATCGCGGCAAACACTTCGCGTTTCGTTTCGGTGGAGACGCCTTGAAATTCTTTCAAGACCGTAGCGATCGCCGTGAGATTCAAACTTCCCGTGTGCAACTTATCTTCCAGCTCGGGCATCGCGCCCAAAGCGCGGGCGGCAGAAATCCTTCTAAACGCGGTTCCATCCGAGTAGCCCAGCTCTTTCGTGGCATAATCCCACATGCTAGAATACTTCAGGTCGGCGTAGAGTTTACGCTGATCGATCTCTCGAAGATGCCAGAGTATCTGCGTGGTGAGCGTGCGCTCTTTTTGCGACAGCAGTTTGGTGTCGTTCAAGAGTGCGGCGTCTGTCAGGTGAGTGAGTTTCATGAAAGATTTCTAGCATGGTTTTCTGCGGCGAAAATCGCATCGATTAAACGCCTTCCAAGAGCGTCAGTTAGAGCATTGCTGTTCGCGATACCTATCGCTAGACGCAATGATCACAGAGGGAAATAGCGTGCGAATAGCAACGAAGAAAACCGAGGCCTCAGCCAAACTGGGGCCTTCAAGGAAAACCATAATTTTTCTTAAGTGTCGATTTTTCCCTTATAGAAAAAAACATTCCGTCTTGAAGGATGGGCTAAAAGCATTTTATGCCGTGACGAATTCTGTTGCGAAAGATAATTTGGATCAATGAAAAGTTCGGAAGGAATCATCATTAGGAAAGCAAGCTTACAAGACAAGAAAAGTGTTGAGGCTGCGCACATACGGTCTATTAGAGAAGTCTGCTCCAAAGACTATTCCAAAGAACAAATAGAAAAATGGTCCGCGCTTAAATACTCAGATGATGTTTGGGACAAGACCGTTAATCAAGATTCTTGCTACTTAGTTGTAAGTGGCTCTGTCGTTTATGGGTTTTGCCACGCAAAAACCCATGAGAACAATCGTGGAGAAATTGTTGGACTCTATTTTACGCCAGAAATTATAGGGCAAGGGCTGGGCCGTACTGTGTTTGACAGGTGTATGAAATATCTAGATGAACACAATGCTAAAACTATTTTTATTCGTGGAACAAAGACTGCCAAAGGCTTTTATGAAGCAATGGGATTCAAAATTATTGAGTCAGGGACACTCCAGGTTAGAGGTACTGATATAGAATATTACTATATGGAGCTCCATAGAGACGCTGCTCGATAAACACTTATCCAGCCAAAACCTGAGTATCAAAACTAAGATTTTAGTAGGGTAGAATATCTCCAGCCCCACACCCATCCTGGTCACTTAATCTCGAACATCTACTTATTAAAGACTTGTTCACTAGTAACAACTCAAAATTCATGTTAGAAAATGCGTCTTATGGCCCCTCAAATGCCGCCGCGCAAGAACGCACTAACCCTTCGGAAAGAGGACCATCTTTCCATGGCGCAGGACTCCCAAACGGGAGAGTCGAGTCGTGATGCTCGTTTCATTTATGAACCCATGCTGGCCGCACACCCTAAATCGCCTCAAGCATTAAACTTCGCCGGCTTCAAATTTAAATTCCCATTGTGGATTTCCAGCATGACCGGCGGTGCCACTCATGCTCGCGTATTGAACGCCAACATGGCCCGCGCCTGTGCTGAGTTTGATTTGGGCATGGGGCTTGGATCATGCCGTCCACTTTTAGAAGATCGTCAGTCGCGCGCCGATTTTGATGTGCGTGACCTTATGCCCGGCCGTCCGCTCTTCGCCAACCTCGGTATCGCGCAGATTGAGAAACTCATCGCCAAAAAAGAAAACGATCGAGTTCATGCCTTGGTCGATGATCTGCGCGCAGATGGTTTGATCATTCATGTAAACCCGTTGCAAGAATGGTTTCAGCCGGAAGGTGATCTCCTAGAAGTCTCTCCAATAGAAACCATTACACGCTTTGTGGAGAACGCTCCTTATCCCGTCATGGTGAAAGAAGTGGGCCATGGTATGGGGCCAGAGTCGCTCAAGGCCCTCATGCGTTTGCCACTGGCGGCCATTGAGTTTGGCGCTTACGGCGGAACAAATTTCTCTATTCTTGAGTCTCGTCGTGATCCAGGAGCGAAGCCGGAAGGCCTCGTGCATGTGGGTCATACAGCGCAGGAGATGGTGACGTTTGTGAAAGACATTCTCACCACCAAAGAAAAATTCCGCTGCGAGAGTTTTATCATCTCTGGTGGATTGCAAAATTCCCTACAAGGCTATCACCTCACGTCTCAGCTTCCCGGCATGGCGCTTTTTGGTATGGCCAACAGTGTCCTACGTGAAGCTCAGCACGGCGAAGTCGCGCTGCGGGAGTTTCTGCAAAAAGAAATCTCTCAGTACGCGATGGCGCAAGCTTACTTGCGTCCGTCAGAAGGCAACAAATGAAAACCGTGTCAGGCTTTTCAAAGATGTCGAAGACCGAGAAGATCAACTGGCTCGCCTCACAGTTCCAAGGCAAGACAGCTGAAGAAGTGCTCACGATGGATCGCTTCTGGCATCCAGACGCTGGTGAGCAGAGTCGCTTTGACGAGTTCGCTGAAAATACACTCACCAATTATTATCTGCCGTTTGGTGTTGCGCCGAACTTTATCATTAATGGCAAATCCTACACTGTGCCCATGGTGATTGAAGAAAGTTCTGTGGTGGCGGCCGCCTCACTCGGCGCCAAGTTTTGGCAAGAGCGCGGTGGCTTTCATGCGCGCGTTGTCTCGACTAAAAAAGTGGGCCAAGTTCATTTCTTGTGGCAGGGTGATAAAAAAGTTCTTAAGGATTTCTTCGAAGACAATCACGCCACACTTTTAGAAAGTGTCAGCTCGCTGGCCGAGAACATGATCAAACGGGGCGGAGGCGTTAGCAGCATCGCGCTTTTGGATTTGGGCCGTGAACTTGAGAACTACTGGCAGCTCAAGATGGAATTTGAAACCTGCGATGCCATGGGTGCGAACTTTATCAATTCAATCCTAGAAGAGTCCGCCCGCCAATTCCAGGCCCTCATCAAAACGAATGATCTACCAGCAGCTGAAATCATTATGTGCATTCTTTCTAACTACACGCCTGATTGCGCGGTGGAAGTTTTTGTGGAATGTCCTATTGATAAGCTTGGCACCTTCAGTAACGATATGGATGCTCGCACCTTTGCTCGTCGTTTTCAGACCGCCGTTGAAATCGCGCGTATCGATCGCTCGCGTGCCGTGACTCATAACAAAGGCATCATGAATGGCGTTGACGCCGTTATCCTCGCCACCGGCAATGACTTCCGTGCCGTTGAGGCCTGCGCTCATGCTTGGGCCGCACATGATGGTCAGTACCGCAGTCTTTCCAGCTGCACACTCAGCAATGACACTTTCCGCTTCTCTATGCGTCTGCCGCTGGCCTTAGGCACCGTCGGCGGACTCACAACACTGCATCCACTGGCACGCGTGTCTTTAGGAATTCTTGGTCATCCAAGTGCCACGGAGCTGATGCAAGTCGCCGCTGCGACCGGGCTAGCACAAAACTTCGGTGCGGTTCGTTCTTTAGTGACGACCGGAATCCAGAAGGGCCATATGAAACTTCATCTCCTTAATATCCTCCACCAACTGGGTGCGACGGATAAAGACAAGGAAAACGCTAAAAAATACTTCGCGGATAAAGTCGTTTCTTTCAGCGCTGTACGCCAGCTGCTGCAAGAATATTCTGAGACGAGAAATTAATATGCAAGAAGTGCAATTTTACGGTCATGGGAAAATCCTGCTCACCGGTGAGTATTTCGTGCTCGAGGGCGCTCTTGCTTTGGCACTGCCGACGACAGTAGGCCAGAGTCTCAAAGTTCGTTATCGTCATTCGCACCAACCCAAGCTCACGTGGACAGCACTCGATCATGGCGGCAAACCCTGGTTTGAAAGTGAGATGGAGTTCTGGCATTTCGAAGCGATGAAATCAAACAATGAAGAAGTCGCCCGCGACCTTCAAACCATCTTGCAGCAAGTGCGTCGCCAGAATCCTCATTTCTTACGTGATGATATGGATGTGTTTGTCGAAACCAAGCTCGAATTCCCGCGGGAGTGGGGATTGGGGTCATCCTCATCACTATTATACAATATCGCTCAGTGGGCCTACGTCAGTCCGTTTGAACTCGCCATGAAGAGCTTCGGTGGTTCAGGTTATGACATCGCTTGCGCGCAATCCATGGGCCCGATTCATTACCAACTTAACGATAAGCTTCCTAAGTGGCAGCCGGTGGCCTTTGCTCCGGAATTTCAAGACCAACTCTTCTTGGTTTATCTAGGTACTAAGCGCGACACGCGTAGTGCTGTAGAAAGCTTCAAGGCCTTACCACCTGAGGCCCGCAAAGCTCCCGTGGAGTTGATCAGTTCACTCACGCGTGAAATCACCGTCGCCGCAGACTTGCGCCACTTTGAACGCGTCATTCGTGAGCACGAGGCCTTGGTTGGCTCAGCACTAGGCGTGAAGCCAATCAAAGAAGAGCTTTTTAGTGACTACTGGGGTGAAGTGAAATCTCTCGGCGCGTGGGGTGGAGACTTCGCTCTCGTGACCTCTACGCGCACCACTGAAGAGACACGTAATTATTTTGCCAACAAAGGTCTCAGCACGTTCATTCCTTTCCGGGAAATTATTTGCGGACCGTCTGAGGATCTGTTGCATGTTCTCTGATGCCTGGAAAACCGGTCGGCTCCATGCTGAGTTTCAAACGGAAACCACCGCACCTGCCAACATCGCCTGGGTGAAGTACTGGGGCAAGAAAGGCCCGCAATTGCCGGCCAATCCCTCATTGAGTTTGACGCTCACTGAGAGCCGCACTCACACAATCTTGCAAGCCACTCCTGCCAGCGATCTAAAGCTCGAGCTTTGGTTTCAAGGTCAGCGTGAAGAGAAATTTGAAAAGAAGACTCTGGCATTCTTAGCAAGTCTCGCAGCCGAGCTTCCGAGCCTAGGCCATGCTCATTACAAGATCACCTCACGCAATACTTTCCCACATTCAAGTGGCATCGCTTCCAGCGCTTCTTCGCAAGCCGCTCTCGCTTTGGCCTTGGGTGAATTGCTTGCGCATATCAGCGGCACATTTGCTGATATCAATGCTGTTGGCAGCCTCGCACGTTTGGGTTCTGGTTCGGCCTGCCGTTCATTTTTTCCCGGTTTTGTGACCTGGGGAGAGACTTCCTTGATTCAAGGCTCAAGTGATCTTCATGCCATGGATGTGACGCCGCAAGTGCATGCGAACTTTCATGGCGCCAAAGATTGCATCTTAATTGTTTCATCAAAAGAGAAAACTGTTTCTTCGCGTGCAGGCCACGGTCAGATGAGCGCGCATCCTTATGCGCATGCTCGTTTTGCTCAGGCCAACTTGCACATGAGTGAGATGTGGCATGCACTCACTACAGGTGACTGGCAGAAGGCCGGTAATGTCATGGAAGCCGATGCGCTGAGTTTGCATGCGCTGATGATGACGTCGCGACCAGGGTTTGTGCTGCTCGAACCGGGCTCGTTAGAAATTATGCGCCTGGTGCGTTTGTTCCGCGAGGAATCTCAAGTGCCCGTCTATTTCACCATTGATGCCGGACCGAACATGCATTTGATCTATCCGCATGAAGCACACGCCAAAGTGGAAGCCTTTGTCCGCCATGAACTCCTGCGCCTAACTGAAAATGGCAGCGGTGTAATTTGGGATGGTATGGGCACACTTACATGAGCCGCCAATTCAACGCCAAAATTTTGCTCTTCGGTGAGTACACTGTCATTCGCGGAGGCAAGGCCTTGGCCCTGCCGTACTCAGCGTACTCGGGAGAGTGGACCACGGATCAAGTAGCCAAAGTTGATTGGCACCCGCTCATTCGTTTTCTTTTAGGACATCCTGAATTAGAAATCGATGTGAAGCGACTTGAGCAAGATCTCGAGCGTGGTGGTGGTTTCCGTTCTAGTATTCCGCAAGGAAAAGGTCTCGGCAGTTCTGGTGCTTTGGTGGCTGGATTACTGGCGGCCTATGGACCACAAAAAGAGTGGACTCTCAGCGAAGCTCACGCGCGTCTCGCGGGACTTGAGGCCTGCTATCACGGTCAAAGCTCGGGGGTCGATCCTCTGGTGTCTTGGGTTGGAAAACCTCTGCGGATTGATGGGCAACAGTGCCCGCAGATTGTAAAGATGCCGACAGAGACTTGGACAGCTTTGGATCGCTGGTTCCTCCTTGATTCAGGAGTGGCCCGCCATTCAGCACCGTTGGTGGCCGTCTTTAAGCAGAAGACTGAGAACCCGGATTACAAGGCTGACTTAGAACACATGGAAGCTTTAGTGGGCGATGGTATTGAAGCCTTTGAGCATTTAGATGAGGCCATGATGGGTGTCACCATGGAAGCGCTTTCTCATTTGCAGCTGGCTTCGTTCGAAGAGATGATTCCGCGTGCGATTAAGGCCATTTGGATTCATGGACTTGAAACTCGCCAATTCGCTCTCAAGCTCTGTGGTGCCGGGGGCGGGGGCTTTTTCTTAGGCTACCGTCTTAAAACATATCCGAGCGCTGCGCTCAAGTTTTAAAATACTTTGCCGATAAGCTTGGCATGAAGCTTCTTCTTATCATTCTTTTATTGAGCTCAACGGCCACCATGGCCAGTGAAGGTTGTTGGCCACTGCTTAAAACAGAAGCGAATAAGATCAATGAACGCGATGGATACCAAGAGAGCATGGGTGGGCAAGTGTATGTGCTCAACGGGGAAGTGGGCTACTGGCCCGGCATCACCGTCGACGCCAACATTGATAATTGGGCAGAGGATCTCCAGCGCTCCATCCAATATGGCCCGCAACTCATCACCTTCGGTAATCAAGAAGATCCGCAGAAAACCATTCTTGAAATGTTTCGCCAGGACCTAGCCGAAGATTGCGTGTTGCCCAAGGATAACTACAAAAGTTTACAATCCATTCTCAAAGAGTTGATGGATGAAGGGGCTTTTTGTCCGGAAAATAAATTGGTTTCTCGTCCGATGCTTGGCCGTTGGAAGCACTACAAACGAATCACACGTGATGCAGTAAAATCTGGAAGATTCCAAGACGAATGTCAGTCAGTGGCCATTCAAGATGATCTGGATCGTGATGAAGAGACTTCACCGATTCCAGTTCTTAACAATGAAGATGCGGCTGCCCGCGAGCAGTAATCAGTGCTCTGTCTCTGTTTGCGTCGGCGCTGATTTAATCAAACTCAACTTCACAGAATAAGACAGACTTTTGGCAGGCATGAACGTTTCCGTTTCGGCCTGTTCAGTCTGGCGAGTTTTCCAGTCTTCCGAAATTCTAGATGCTTTTGCGATTTTAAGATCGGCCACCAAAGCGGTTTCGATCTGGTGGCGATGTGCTTCGAACAATCCAAGTTTCGTTTGAATACGCTGAACCGGTGCTTGTGCAGCAATGGCCGCTAGAAGGGTATGAACCACATCAGTGCGCTCAGTGGAATCATAAGTGCGATGAATAAGACCTGAAGCTTCACGTTGCTCATTCGGGATGGCGAGACCCGTCGCCAACCATGGGCGGGCAAACGATGCTGGCACAAGGTGAGATAAGAAACTCATGCCACCGGCGGCAGGGACAAGGCCCAAGCGTGCGTGATCAAACTTCAATTCAGCGTTCACAGAGCAGATACGAATATCAGCACCGAGCGCGAGTTCCATCGCCCAGTTAGCCGCGCCATCACCGAGATCAATCAAGACGGTCTGAGGCATTTGCATCATCGAGAAAATAATTTTGTGCAAACGAGTGGAGAGCTTCTCAATTTGTTGGGCATTCATGTGGGGGAGAGCCGCTGCTTCCACACCAGGTGAGAAGGTGTTGGTGCATGAATCAATAAAGATAGAGTTGATTTCAACTCGTGAAGTGCACCATGCAAGGAGAGATTCCAGTTCAAACAGCATCTCTTGATGAAGAGCATTGCCACGGTCAGGACGATTCAACGTGATGTAGAGCGAGCGAGTGCTCTTTTCGAGACGAGTTGAGAGCGTCGTGTAGTTGAACAACTGGAACATGCCTAACCTTCCTTGGTTTGAGCTCGTTATGACTAAAACCAATCCATGGCTCCGGTCGTTCATGATTGTTTCAAGTCCCAAGATGTTCCGTCAAAGGGGAAACTGTTGCCGTCAAGTAATCACAGGGCGTTGGGGCCTCATGGGGGCAGTAAAAGACTTAAGTCCCAGGCTCGGGTACTCCGATAAGGGAGTATGGACAAAGAAAAACTCGCTACCTACGCGGCGATCGCGCTCGGGCTTGTGCTCGGTGGTCGCTACGTGGCGAATCTTATCTTTGCGTGGTTTGAAACGTTGATGCTGGAAAAAAAAGAACAGAACTATCGCACGCTGGATGAATTGATTGATTCCAAAGCTCGCCAGATGGGCGGCCGACCGAAGGTCGCCGAAGTTGAGCGGTCACTTCTTACCGGTGGAACTCCGGCTCCTCAGTTGGAAGAAAAAACTGGCCCGGAAGAAGAACAACGCAAAATCACGTTGCATCGAATTTATGATCTTGAGACCAAACGTGGGCAGCAAGAAAGCGAAGAAGCTTATTATTTGCGGATTATGAATATGAAGCAGAAAGAAGCACCTGAGATCTTGAAGCGTGCCTACAAACTGCGCTCCAAGGAGTACCATCCTGACCGGTTTAACCTGGACCTGTTTGATGGTAAAACGAAGAAGCGGCTCGCAGCGCGGGTGCATGAGAATTATCTACTAGTACAAAACGCATATGGATATCTCAAGAAGAACTCAAAAGGCTAAGTTATGTTGTTGACGTTTTTTTTTATTTCGCTCTCCTTTGCACAATCAGGGTCTGATTGTGCTCAAGCGACTGGGCCATCTGGTGAGGCGATCGAAACTCTTCTTGAACTCGTTAATCCGGTAGCACGCGTACACTGGATAGCTACACCTGAACAATTTATGACAGCACCCTGCAGGGCAAGTGGGGCGCCAACGATGGAGATCATTAACACATTCCTAGAATCGAAAACAGGAGATAAAGATCTCAAAATCGGTGGTGTGAAGTTCAAAGACCAGTCAATGGAGATGTTAGCTGCATTACGAGACTTGGTGGCAGGTCAAAACATCACTTCTCAAATGAGTGTGGCGCCAACATGTGAAGGAGTACTCTGTGCCGTCGAACGGATTTGGGGCCCAGAACTGGGACGCAAGCTTCTCTACATGCGCACACGCCATGGATTTAACGGTTCGGAGTTTGCCTTTGCGAAATCTTCAAGGTTCACGATTCCGGAGATCAACGATGTGTTAACCAGCTTAGGAGCTTTGCCTGCTCACATGGCCAGTATGGGTAGACGGGGGAACCAGCAACTCTCGGTAGCCGCTCCTGGTGTACAGCATCCCTTAACTCCCGAAGCCCATGCCGACGCGGCTATCACCTTGTATAATAAGTGGCGCGCAGATGTGGGGACGTCTCCGTTCATCACTCAGTATGTACTTTTTCATGAGTACGCCCACAATATTTCTGTGAAGTATGGGAACGCTGATAAAAGTGCTGAGTGGGTCGCACTGAATGCAAGACCGGAGTGTCGTGTGTCGAGCTATGGCAACACAAATCAAATTGAGGATTTCGCAGAAAGTGTAACAATGTATCGTTTCAACGGGCCTGGGCTCTTAGTGCAATGTCCCGATAAGTACAACTACATCCGGGACACATTCTTTAATGGCGTTGAGTACTTGTCAGAAGCCACGTGCGCAGGTCAGTGAGCAATGCCTTCAGATTCAAGCCAGCGTTCAGCCTTCATTGCTGCCTGACAACCTGACCCCGCCGCGCTGATCGCCTGACGGTAGTAAGAATCCTGCACATCACCGCATGCGAAAACACCCGGCACGTTTGTTTCGGGACCATTCTGCGTGAGAATGAAGCCGCTTTCATCGAGCTTAAGCTGGCCGCTCAAGAAGCCTGTGTTAGGCGTGTGACCGATGCCATAGAACAAACCGTCTGTCTGACGTTCAGTCACAACGTTGGTTTTAAGGTTCTTCACCTTGATGCCTGTGACGCCCGCCGTGTCGCTGAGGATTTCAGTGACTTCGGTGTCCCAGATGAATTCGATTTTTGGGTTTTTCATGGCGCGCTCTTGCATCGGCTTAGAAGCGCGAAGCGAGTCACGACGGTGAACCACATAAACTTTTGTGGCGAACTTAGTGAGGAAAGTTGCGTCCTCCATGGCAGTGTCTCCGCCGCCGACGACGTGAACCACTTTGCCGCGATAGAAGAAGCCGTCACAGGTCGCGCAGGTCGAAACACCGCGGCCCGAGAGTTCTTTTTCTTTAGGGAGTCCCATCCACTTCGCCGATGCACCTGTAGAGATGATGATGGTTTGAGCGTGGAAGACGTCACCTTTTTCCGTGGTGACTTTGAAAGGGCGCTTAGAGATATCAACGGCGGTGGCTTTCACTGGCAAATACTCAGCACCAAAACGAGCCGCTTGTTTCTTCATGTTCGCCATGAGCTCAGGGCCCAAAACGCCATCTGGGAAGCCGGGGAAATTATCCACTTCAGTGGTGAGTGTGAGTTGACCGCCCGGCTCGTGGCCTTCCAGCACGAGAGGCTTCATCATGGCGCGGCCGGTGTAGAGGGCCGCAGTGAGACCCGCAGGCCCAGTTCCAATGATAATGACGGGACGAACATCCATAATGATCCTACCTACTGAATGGTTTCTTTATCGTCTTTGAGCAAACCCAATTTCTTTTTTACGACGGCCGGACGGTCATCCTTATCTGGATTCATCTCGTACCAAGCTTTCACAGAAAGAAGTTCTTTCGGGTGTTGAGCTTTTTCCGTTCGAACGTATTTCTCAGCTGTGAGTGAGCATTCGTATTCGTAGGTGACTCGTTCTCTTTTACGTCTCATGGTGATTCCTTTGTGTGACACAATGTAATGGAAGCGAGACGACTTTTCAAGAACTTGCATTATGGTGCACCGCCGGCGTTAATACGTCTTTTCAAGAGCTTTTAAGCATGACACGCTTATGTATAAGAGGATCACAAGGATGCTGGTCGTCATAACATCTCTTTGGCTTGCCATGGTTGGCGTCGCCCACGCTCAAAGCGGAGGAGTCGCCGAGACTCGTCTGCTTTCCAAATCAAGCTCTGGCAGCACACTTCTCCTCAACGTAGGTGATCTCGATAACGTCAAAACCGGTGATCACGGCATCATCCTTCGTCGTATCCGCGCACAGGATGTGATGGCGATTCGGATCATTCCTATCGCAAAAGGGCGTGTGATTCGTTCCACTCGTCATCGCTCGCTTTGGTATCTCTATGATGTGCCGGATACCACCCAACTTATTTTGCGAGATAACTATCTCGTGACCACCGAAAGCATGGCGATGAATGGCCGACGCACGCTCGAGAGCTCACGTCTCAAAGTCGTGGATGAGAAAAAGAATCTCCCGGCCAATTTGAACTCTAAGCAAGAGGGCGACAAAGACCTCTTGGCCATTCGGAAAGAAGAATATGAGAGCGTGAAGCGCACTCATAAACTCGGTGAGAGTTGGGCCAAAGATGGTCAGTTACACGATGTGGATGAGTGGGTGAGTGTCGATAAAAATGGCCAACAAAAATACGCGCGTGGCTTATGGCGCTCTCCGTATGAAAAAGATTTTGCTCTTCGCAAGCGCCTTGAGACCTTTGAAAAGATTGTCTCGAACTATCTTGAGCGCGTGAATGATCCGGCCTTCAACTACGGTGATTTTTACTGGGAGCAACTCAAACGAGGCTCATCGAATCAGAATATTGCCAGTGAATTCAAAGAAAACGAACAACGGGCGCTCTCTAAAGAAGCGCAGACCTATCGGAAGATGCTCGAGAAAGGACAAGCCTGGTCTGAGGATTATTCTGACGAAGAGCTCGCCGATATGATGAATCAAATCGGCGTGGTGTATGAGCAAGATCGTCGTCGCACAGTGGCGATTCGCAGCTACGACTGGCAGCTGGTGGGCAGTCTGGGTCTCAATATGCTTGATAACGAGAATCGTGCGGATTCGGAAAACTCCAGCAAAGTGAAATGGAATGCGGAGTTCGGTGGAGAGTGGTTCCCAGCTCCACGCCATGAAACCGCTCAACAATTCTCTCTTTGGTCATTCGCTCGTTACGTGAGCGACGGTGTATCAGTGGGGCAGCTCAACGCTCAGACCCTCGAATACAGCTTAGGGCTTGGGATGACCTGGCACTTCCTGCATTCTCCTTTTGCTTCCAATACAAATATTCCTTTTCTGTCTCTTGGTGTTCGCACGGGAGTTGTGAGGCTCACTTCGGCTGGTGAAGAGGCGAACTACTCCATGGAGTCGTTCCCGACCATCGCCGGGGGCATCAAGTATAACTTCCGCTCAGGCATCGGTCTGCGTCTGGCAGCATCATTTGAAAAACTGATTTTAGAACAAACAGAGTCTAACCAAACTGTTTCGGCACTACCCCAAAAAGAAGAAATTCTCGAAGGGCGCTTGAGCTTTGGTGTGACGAAATTCTATTAGGATAAAGTTATGAAAAATGCACTTCTTCTCGCACTTCTTTTTTGCTCTCAGGCCTTTGCCTTGGAAGTCGATGAGAAACTCACACTACGAGTTCTGAAACTCTCAGAGACTCGTAAGACCATGCTGATCAACCGTGGAACGGAAGATGGTCTCGCAGAAGGCGACCATGCACGGTTTTATGTTTCGGCCGGGGTTGTCGCCCGCGGAGTCGCTGTGAAAGTTTCTCCCGCGCGTTCTGTGTGGTCGATCTACCGTCTCGTGAATGCGGATTTTGTGTTGGCCGATGCTGTGATGAGTTTGAAAATCACGCCTCCAGTAAAAATCACCCAAGACGACAGTAAAATGTTGGTGGTGGAAGATACGCCGACGGAAGTGGCCGTAGGCGATCCTAATCGCCTAGGAATTCCCATGGCGGATGGCGCGAACGATCTCCCGCCGGGAGTTGATCCGAATTCTACCGATGCCACCACACGAGCTGAGCTGGCGGCTTTACAAAATGCGGGCCCGGGCAACATCCGCGAAAGAAATCTTGAATTGTGGACAGCGATCAGCATCTCTAGCCTTGGCAGTAAGAGCACAGCGGATTCGGCGGGAGCAGATAGCTTCAGCGGTTCCGATGCGCGCACCCAATTCGCTGTCGCTGGTGAGTACTATTCAAAAGATGAGCAGCAATGGTGGTCACGCTTTTCGCCGTTTGCTTTCTTAAACATCCACAACCGCGCTCAGATGGCGTTTCAAGGTTCAAAACAACAAGAGTCTGCCACTGAGTTCGGCGGTGGTATGAACTGGCATCCGTGGACCATGCCGTCTGTAGTGAATGATTTCATTCCTTTCTTAGGAGTGTCACTTGCGATGGGAACGGCGAAGAGTGTGTATGAGCCAGGTGGTGAAAACCCAGGTGCTCCGTCAGTAGAAGCGCAAGGTTCAACCATGGCCTACAGCTTTGGCGGTGGCTTTAAGTTCTACACCAATAAAGGTTGGGGCGCGCGGGCGATTTTGGATTACTACATGCGCTCAGATAAAATGATAGATGCCGACACAGATACCACGTGGACACGCAATGTGGCCGGGCCAAGACTTTGGGTGGGGATGGGTTATCGCTGGTAGGAATTCTTTAGCCGCTCTTCCCAGTAAGCACGTGGCTTACCGGCCAGCTCCTGGAGATCTTCCGGGGGCATCAGCCAAGACAAACGGCGATGAACCAAGTCATCAAATGAGCGTGGGCGTTCTGCACGGATGATTTCTTCAATTTTTTCTGCATCCACTGTTTTATGAGTGAAGGTTCCGACCACGCTTGGACGACGTAATGGATTGAGCGTTAGATTCGGATTGTAGGGAAGACCTAAGCGCGGCACGAGTTCTTTGCACACATCCTGCGCCATCCGGCGGAAGGTGGTGTATTTGCCACCAAGAAGTGCATACATATTGTGAGACGGACGGAAAATACGATGAGTGCGGCTGGTTTTTCCGCGATCACTCGATGAAGCTGAACGAACGAGCGGTCGAATCGCCGCGAAGGTGTTGAGAATGTCTTTATGCTGCACATTCGCGCCTGGAAAATAATCATTCAGCACTTTCAAAAGATAAACTACGTCGGCATCGGTGGCCTTGATGTTGAACATCTCTTGATCCACCGGCGTCTCCGTAGTCCCAACGAGGATCGAGCCGCGCTGAGGGATCACAAAAATGACTCGGCCATCTTGTGAGGGAAGGACCATTGGGCCATGAAGCTTAAGGGCGTCAAGTTTGAGCCAGAGATGAATGCCTTTAGACGGCAGAAGACTGGGCTCCCAAGGAATTTTCCACTGCTTCATCAAATCATCGGTAAATGGACCGGTGGCAAAAATCAAGAAGCGGGCTTGCCGTTCTTGCACGACACCACTTAAAAGATCACGGGTAGTGATCTTCACGATTTCGCCGCGTTCAACCGAGAGCACTTCTTGGTAGTTCAGCGCTCGTGCCTGCTTTTCCACTTCGCCGTCCCACAAACACTCGAGAGCGAGTTTATGATCATCGACGATGCCATCAAAATAAGTCCCGGCGCCCTTGAGGCCTTCAGGATTCAATTGCGGGTAGCGCTCCAGCAGTTTTTCTTTGTCGGCATGACCGGCAGGTTTGTTTTGAAAATGCGAAAGCATGTCGTAGAGGAAAAGCCCCAAGCGCACAAAAGGCAAAGGCCACTTTCCGCCCGCATACACCGGCAGATGGAATTCCCGCTCAGAGCAAAGATGGGGAGCAAGCTTCAGCCAGAGATTTTTTTCTTCCAGGGCCTCTTGGACGAGAGCGAAATCAAAATTCTCCAGGTAGCGAATGCCCCCGTGGAGCATTTTGGATGAGCCTTGCGAGGTTTGCGCTGAGAAATCACCTTTCTCAAGCAGCAATACATTCACACCATTAAGCGCAAGATCGCGAAACAGTCCCGCGCCGTTGATGCCACCACCAATAATAATGACGTCGTGGAGCATGGCTAATCTGTAGGTTTATGAACCCACACCAAGTTGCCGGTGCAGGTGAGTTTATAGCGGTAGTTACCCATGGCACTCTCAAGAGGCATAGGTGTGAGCTGGTAGTTAATCCCTAACACGGCATTGGCCTTGTGTTCGAGGGCATGAGCCTTAAGCTTTTGTGCGAGCTCGTCGTAGCTGCGGTGAATGGCTTCAGCTGTCTCATTCTCCACAACTTCCGCACCGAGGAAGGCGTGTTCACTCGCCACACCTAAGTAACGATCAATGGTGTGCCCGTCGAGCTGAGGCATGGTGGAGAGAATGATGTTGCGAGCGCTGTCGGCATCGCCCTTGAAAAGAAACTGATGCTGTTGATTCTGCCCAAGAGATTTACGAGAAACGAGGCCCTTCTCTGCATCTTGTCCACTTTTAGGTGGATGAAGCAGGTCTGAGAGTCCCATTTGTAGATCGAGGCGGAAGCGGCGAAGGCGATGGCAGACAAAGATCGCCGTGAACTCTGAGACGCGAGGAATGAGAAGTGTGCCGCGCTCAAGCTGGCGTTGGTACTGGGCCATCATATCTTCCGGAAAGCCGACTTCTTTGAGGAGAGAAAGAATTTCTTCTGAATCTTCTAGGAAACGGATGTTGCGGGCAATCACGCTATAAGCGGGATTACATTCGGCAGGGCCTTCCGCCAGTACGGCCTTCTCTGCAAAGCTGCGTGTCTCAGCAAAGTCTTCTTTAGGGGTGAACACTTCGTCCGGAACAGGATGAAGTTCAGCTAAAGGGGAGGTGGTCTCCTCCTGAGGGGCCGTTGGTTCGTCGTAACCCACGAACGGATTCTCTTCGACTTCTTCAGGTTCTGAAAGAGTAAAGGGAGTAGCTTCTTCTTCCGTTTTTTCACTGCCGAGATCGAGCTCGACCTCGTCGTCGTTTCCGGCGCTGAAACCGTCGACGAAAAGGGGGTCTTCTTCTCGTTCTTGGGCTGGCGCTTGTTCAAAGCTGAGCGAATCTTCTAACGTTGGTTCTTCTGCAGGAGTCTCCGGTAAATCTGGAGCATCGAGAAGATTCTCTTCTTCTGCTTCAACAGGCAACTCCGGGAGCTCTAGATAGTTCTCCGTCTCGTCCAGCTCGTGGAGGAATTCCCCGATGTCTTCGATGCGAGTCAGGTCTTTCTTGTCTTGAGTCACGTGGCTTTAAACCCCATGGCAGCTTTTAAATTTTTTCCCTGATCCACATGGACAAGGGTCATTGCGTCCCACTTTCATCATACCACGTTGTGGACGAACGGCAGGGGCCTGTTGTGCACTCGAAGTTTGTGCATTGGCTTCTTGCGCTTTTCGGTGCGCATCCAACTGCTGCTCCAGGAGCGCCTGCTGCTGTTTCTTGATCTCTTCGATCTCAGCCGCAGTATACATCTTGATGTGGAACAAGCGATCGACAGCGGAACGTTTGATCGTGCTCTTCATTTCTTCGTAGATTTGGAAAGCTTCGCGTTTGTATTCAACCAGAGGGTCTTTGCCACCGTGAGAGCGAAGGTTAATCCCTTCTTTCAAGTGATCCATCGCCAAGAGATGGTCTTTCCAGAAAGAGTCAAACGTCGAAAGCAGCACTTCTCTGAGCGTGAGCTTCACTTGCTCAGGATCAAAGGCATCCATGCGTTTTTTGTAGAGCTCATGGCCCTTCTCTTTAAGGTAGCGCGCAACTTCGCTGTTGTATTTTTCAGCACATTCTTTTGGAGTAAGTTCGTACTCGGTATCAAAGATATTACGGAAACCTTGGTTGATTTCAGTCCAAGGCCAGTCGTACATTGAGGTCTTTTTATCCGGGCGGTACTGATCTTCCAATTGATAGGCGCTGTCCTCGATCATTTCCATCGCGAGCTCGTGGTTCCCTTCATCGCTCAAGATTTCGCGGCGAAGTTTGTAGATCACCTTACGCTGCTCGTTCATGACGTTATCGAAGTCGAGCAAGTGCTTACGGATATCGAAGTTATGAGTTTCAACTTTCTTCTGGGCCTTGGCGATGGCGTTTGAGACCATGCTGTGCTCGATAGGCTCGTCATCTTTCATGCCGAGCTTGATCATGATGCCTTTGATGCGATCAGATCCGAAAATCCGCATGAGATCATCTTCCAATGAGAGGAAGAATTTTGATTTACCTGGGTCACCCTGACGGCCAGAACGACCACGGAGTTGATTGTCAATACGGCGAGACTCGTGGCGCTCAGTACCGATGATGAAGAGACCGCCGGCCGCTTTGGTTTCAGCCGTGAGTTTAATATCGGTACCACGACCTGCCATGTTAGTAGCGATAGTCACGCCGCCCTTCTGGCCAGCGTTGGCGACGATCTCAGCTTCACGAGCGTGGTTCTTAGCGTTCAAGACTTCGTGCTTGATCCCTTTTTGTGTCAGGACACCGGAGATAATTTCAGATGACTCGACTGTGATGGTACCGACCAGCACGGGTTGGCCTTTCTTGTTACATTGCTCGATCAAGTCAGCCACGGCCTGGTACTTCGCTGCTTTAGAAGCGTAAACCACATCCGGAGCATCTTCACGCACCATGGGAAGGTTGGTGGGCATCACGACCACTTCGAGGTTGTAAATCTTCTGGAATTCTTCGGCTTCAGTGTCGGCTGTACCGGTCATCCCTGAGAGCTTGCTGTACAAGCGGAAGTAGTTTTGGAATGTAATCGATGCCAGGGTTTGGTTTTCTGAACGAACCTGCACGCCTTCTTTAGCTTCTACCGCTTGGTGAAGACCGTCCGACCAACGTGAGCCTTCTTTCATACGACCGGTGAACTCATCGACGATCACCACTTTGCCGTCTTTCACCACGTACTCTTGGTCGCGGTGGAAAAGAGTATGGGCCTTGAGCGCCTGTTGAACATGGTGAAGTGTTTCGATGTGACGAACATCAAAGAGATTGCTGATATTCATAATCTGCTGAACGCTGACGATACCATCATCGGTCAACACGGCCGTGCGGCTCTTCTCATCAACCGTGTAATGCTTTTCTTTCTGAAGCTGAGGAATCACCTTATTCACAACGGCATAGAGAGCAGTGTTGCCTTCTGATGGGCCCGAGATCAAAAGCGGAGTACGGGCTTCGTCGATCAAAATCGAGTCGACTTCATCCACGATACAGAAGTTGTGTTCACGCTGAACGTAGTCGCTCAAATCAAACTTCATGTTGTCGCGAAGGTAGTCAAAAGCGAATTCGTTGTTGGTACCGTAAGTGATGTCACAGCCATAAGACTGCTGACGCTCTTCATCGCTCATCTGTGTGAGGATCACACCCACAGAGAGTCCCATCCATTTGTAGAGCTGGCCCATCTCATGGGCGTCACGAGCGGCGAGGTAATCGTTCACAGTCACAAGGTGACAGCCCTTACCTGTGAGTCCGTGAAGGTACATAGGCAAGGTGGCGGTGAGAGTTTTACCTTCGCCGGTTTTCATTTCAGCGATCTTACCTTGATGAAGGACAATACCACCCAGGATTTGTACATCAAAGTGGCGCATGCCGAGAACGCGTTTACCGGCTTCACGCAAACAGGCGAAGGCTTCAGGCAATAACTGATCAGTGGTTTCACCTTTTTCATAGCGTTCACGAAAAAGACCCGTCTGTTGCTGCAAAACTTCGTCACTCATCGCCTGGTAGCGACTCTCGAGCGCGTTGACTTGTTCGAGCATCGGCTTGAGGGCTTTTAGGTCGCGGTCTTGTTTGGTGCCAAAGAAAAGTTTAAGAGCTTTATCAATCATAGGGATCTCCGAGAAACGTTATTCAAGAATAAAATACAAAGGGTCCACAGCAATGCCATTCACGCGCACTTCGTAGTGCAAGTGAGGTCCAGTGGAGTGTCCCGTGTTACCTACGGCCGCCAAAAGGTTGCCGCGTTTAATTTTTTGTCCATGACGTACATGCAAGGATTGGTTGTGGGCATAGATCGTCTCTATGCCAAAACCGTGATCGACTTGCACAAATTTTCCAAAGCCGGCCTTCTCGCCGGAAAATGTAACGATGCCATCCGCCGGGGCCGTGATAGCTGTCCCGTAGGGGGCGCCCACATCAATGCCTTCATGCATCTTCATGCGGCCTGCGGTGGGAGACATACGTTGGCCGAAATAGCTGGTGATCCAACCTTGAGTCGGCAGAAGAGTAGGGGTCGAGGCGAGATAAGATTCCTTATCCAGCAAGTGCTGATCAAGCCGATGGATATTTTCTTCGAGCGTCGAGACCACTTGTTTGATGCGGGAAAACTGAAAATCGAAGCGGGCGTAGTCACTGGAGAGGCCAAAGCTGCGGCGAGCGAGTTCAGACCAGCGCTTAGTGATGTTGTAACTTTTCTCCAAGCCTAATGTAGCAGCGATTTTTTGATCATAAGCGGTCTTGAGTTCACGGTACTCAGGGTAGTTTTCGACCTCACTAAAATCTAAACTTTTCTCGAGTCCGTCTTCGGCCGGTGCAGACGTTTGGCGTGGATCGGCCGCGGGAGCTTCTTCCGCCGAATCTTGCGCAGAGTTCCCACCCCAGTTAAACGGACGAGCTTCTTCAGTGGCGTCTTCCAGGCCGGTGATCACACGCAGTTTACGCTCGAAGGTATTAATGCGGCGAAGGTCGTCACCCAGTGAGTTCATCTTCATTTGGAAAAGTTGCACCTGCTCCTTGAGCTGGCGGTTCTCTAAACCAAGGTGCTTGTTCTCATAAACCTGTTGAAGGATTTTCCAGTAGTCGTAAAGCAAGATGCCCATCAAGAGCACTAGCATCACCGTGATAAAGGCGAGGGAACGGAAAAAGAGTGCAGGAATTTTATATGACTTCACCCCTTTTTCTTTTTCCGGGATGATCATGACTGTGTAGTAGTTATCCATGATATCTATGCCTGCTTTCCAGAGGGAAAATCACCAGCATTAAGTGTAAGCGTCACGATCACACTTGGGAAGGGGATGAATGTTTTTTATTCTTGAGCGACAGAGAGGATGACGGAGATGTTGTCCTGTCCACCATTCTCGTTTGCTTGATGAATCAATTCCTGAACGGCTCGTTGGAGATCCTCCGCCGTCGCCTTTGCAGGTTGAGGGATATTCTTCTGCACTATGTAAAGAATGTCTCCGTCAGAGACTTTGCCATGCAGACCGTCAGAGCAGACGAGGAAGAGATCATTCTTGCAGATTTGGTAGCTAAAAACGTCGACCATCACTTCAGGTTCGAAGCCGACAGAGCGAACAAGAACGTTTTTTTGTTTATCGTGGGCCGCTTCTTCACGAGTGTAGATTCCCATGTTGAGTTTTTCTTGCACAAATGAATGGTCACGCGTCATTTGATAAACTTGACCGTCATGGATCATGTAGACACGAGAATCTCCTACGTTTCCAATCAGGAGTTTATTGCCCTGGAACATGATGGCAGAAACAGTTGTCCCCATTCCTTTCAGCTCAGGCTGATTCTCTGATTTGAGGTAAATTTGTTGATTTACGTGTTGAATGCATCTCGCCATGAGCTCACGCGGTTCAATTTCATTTTTGTGTTTTTCGATAAACGGAGGCATCAGGGCGACAGTGGTTTGTGACGCAATATCACCACCATTGTGACCACCCATGCCATCAGCGACGGCGAAAAAAAGATGCTCGTCGGCCATGCAAATTGAATCTTGGTTTGTCTTACGTTTGCGTCCGATATCGGATCCGCCCGCATGAATAATCGCCATAAACCGAGGTCCCTTTGCTTAGTTTTATAAATCTATTTTAGACGCAGATGCGGCGAAGTCAAAGGGACGGTTTTGCTCAAGTGTTTCGTCATAAAATTGTCGCAGCGATGGCCCGGAAAAGAGTGTAAAATAATCACATCCGGGGTTTTTACCCTCCAATGATTGTTCTCAGGGAGCATGCATGGCCTTCGACATCCAACAGTTTATCTCATCAAACTACAACCCAAAAGATTTCTCGCACCTTCATTGGAGCGGTAGTTTTCAGGAGTATGTTGATCTCGTGATGAAGCGCCCGCAAGTCGCGCGCAACTCTTTCCAGCGGATCTACGACATGATCATGTCGTACGGAACGTCTCAGTACACGGAGTACAAAAAAGATGTGGTTCGTTACCATTTCTTTGACGATCCAATTGAGAATGGCAAAGACGCTATTTTTGGAATCGATGTGCATTTGATGAAGCTCGTAAACTTCTTCAAGTCGGCGGCCCTAGGTTACGGAACTGAAAAACGCGTTCTTCTGCTTCACGGCCCTGTAGGTTCGGCTAAATCTTCTATCGCACGTTTGCTCAAGAAGGGTATTGAGCACTACTCACGTCAAGATGAAGGGATGCTCTACACTTACGAATGGATTGATGAAGATGGTTCACAGATCTTGGGTGGCCAAAAACTCTTCGCCAGTCCCATGCACGAAGAGCCCTTGAAGCTTTTGCCTTTGGAAGTCCGTGAGAAGTTCCTTGCCGAACTCAATAAAGGTCGCAAGGAAGGTTACAAAGTTAAGATCAAAGGGGAAGTGAACCCTGCTTGCCGTTACATCTTGAACGAGTACATGGTGAAGTACGGCGGTGACTGGACGAAGACGATGAAGCACGTGCGCGTGAAGCGCTTGTTGCTCTCTGAAAAAGACCGTCGTGGTATTGGTACATTCCAGCCCAAAGATGAGAAGAACCAAGACTCAACCGAACTCACTGGTGATATCAACTACCGCAAGATTGCTATCTATGGATCAGACTCTGATCCACGTGCCTTCAACTTCGACGGTGAATTTAACATTGCTAACCGCGGTGTTGTAGAATTCATCGAGATGTTGAAGCTCGACGTCGCGTTCTTGTATGACCTCTTGGGTGCCTCACAAGAGCAATCGATCAAGCCAAAAAAATTCGCGCAAACACACATCGATCTTGTGATCCTTGGCCACACCAACGAACCAGAATATCGTAAATTGCAGTCGAACGAATTCATGGAAGCTCTCCGTGACCGTACCGTAAAAATCGACGTGCCTTACATCACGCGCCTCGATCAAGAAGCTCGTATCTACAAGAAAGACTATAATAAAGAGACGATTCCAAACATTCACATCGCTCCTCATACACTTGAGATGGCATCTATGTGGGCGATTTTGACTCGTTTGGAAGAGCCGAAGAAGTCGGATTTGACGAAGCTTCAGAAATTGAAGCTCTATAACGGCAAGACACTTCCTGGTTACAATGAAGACAACGTGAAAGAGCTTCGTAAAGAAGCGGTTCGCGAAGGTCTCGAAGGGATTTCTCCTCGTTATATTCAAGATAAAATCTCGAACGCTCTCGTGAAAAACGGCCACATCGGTTGTTTGAACCCCTTCATGGTGTTCAATGAACTCGAGTCGGGTCTTAAGCACCACGCTTTGATCAATTCGCCAGATCAACTTGATCACTACCGCGAGTCTCTCGCGATCGTGCGCCAAGAGTACGAGGATATCGTTAAGAACGACGTGCAAAAAGCCATCAGCGTTGACGAAAGTGCCATCCAAACTCTCTGCGCGAACTACGTTGATAACGTTAAAGCTCACACGCAAAAAGAGAAGATTCGTAACAAGTACTCGAACAAGCTGGAAGAAGCGGATGAGCGTTTCATGCGTTCAATCGAAGAGAAAATCGACATCCCTGATTCTCGCAAAGATGACTTCCGTCGCGAATTGATGAACTACATCGGCGCTTTAGCGATCGAGGGCAAGCAGTTCGATTTCAAAATGAACGAACGTTTGCATCGCGCACTTGAATTGAAGCTCTTCGAAGATCAAAAAGACACGATCAAGCTCACAACGATCATTTCAAACGTTGTTGATAAGCAGACCCAAGAGAAGATTGAAGTGGTGAAAACCCGCCTCATCAAAAACTTCGGTTACTGCGAAATCTGCGCGACTGATGCGTTGAACTTCGTGGCTTCGATTTTCGCTAAAGGCGATTCAATTAAGGCGTAAGCAATGGATCATCCGATCAAGAGAGACCACGCGCGCTTCCGCAAGATTATCAAGGGTAAGATCCGTGATAATTTGCGGCGCTACGTTTCGCAAGGCCAACAGATCATTCCTAAGGGCACGGACAAGTTCACCGTGCCGATGCCTTCTATTGATATCCCGCGCTTTAAGTTCGGCGACAAACAGCAGGGCGGTACGGGCCAAGGTCAAGGTGAGCCAGGCGATCCAACGCAAGGTCAGCCAGATCCTAACGGTCAGCCTGGTCAAGGCGAAGCCGGTGAGGGAGAAGGGCAGAAGGAACTCGACGTAGAATTGTCGCTCGAAGAACTCGCGCGGATTCTCGGCGAAGAACTTGCACTTCCGAACATTGAGCCGAAAGGCAGAAAGAGCCTTCAGTCAACGACCGATAAATACACGAACATCGGAACCTCTGGTCCTGATTCACTTCGTCACTTACGTCGTACCTATAAGCAGGCCTTGAAGCGCCAAATTTCCTCTGATTCTTATGATCCTAATAACCCAACCGTGGTGCCGATTCGTCGCGACTTCCGCTACAAATCTTCGCAACCCAAGGTTGAACTGAAAAACGCCGCCGTCGTCATCTACATGATGGACGTGTCGGGCTCCATGGGTGACGAGCAGAAAGAAATCGTTCGTACCGAGTCTTTCTGGATCAACTTGTGGTTGAAGTCTCAGTACAAAGATATTGAGATTCGCTACATCATTCACGATGCCACTGCAAAAGAAGTCGATGAGCAAACGTTCTTCCGCACTCGCGAGTCGGGTGGCACGTTGATCTCATCAGCATTCAATTTGTGTAAAAGCATCATCGATGCGGACTATCCACCCAGCGACTGGAACATTTACCCGTTCCATTTCTCTGATGGTGACAACTGGAGCGCAGACGACACTAAGCTGTGCCTAGATCTCTTAGATAATCACATCCTGCCGGCCAGCAACCAGTTCTGTTATGGGCAAGTAGAAAGTCGTTACGGGTCGGGCCAGTTTTTGAAAGACCTCACCGCTCGCTACGGCCAAGGCCACGACAAGATCACGCTCAGCAAAATTAAGAATAAAGAGGGGATTCTTGACTCCATCAAAGAATTCCTTGGGAAGGGCAAGTAATGAACCGCACCCGTCCGATCACTGGTGAACTTCTAGCGCTCAAAAACGAAATCGAAGGCTATGCCATCGAGTATGGACTCGATTTCTTTCCGCAAATTTTCGAAGTGTGTGATTACGACACGATTAATATCTTGGCCGCTCAAGGTGGTTTCCCAAGCCGTTATCCCCACTGGCGCTTCGGGATGGACTACGATCAACTCTCGAAAGGCTATGCCTACGGTTTACAGAAAATTTACGAAATGGTGATCAACACCGATCCTTGTTATGCCTATTTGCTTCAGGCCAACAACTGGGTTGACCAGAAGCTCGTGATGGCCCACGTTTATGGCCACAATGACTTCTTTAAGAACAATGCGTGGTTCTCTGGAACCAATCGCAAAATGATGGACGTCATGGCGAACCATGGCACCAAGATCCGTCGTTATATGGAACGTTACGGGCAAGATGCAGTAGAAACATTCGTTGATCGCGTTCTCTCACTTGAGAACTTGCTAGATGTGAATGAGCTTTTTGAAACGCCTGAACTTCGCCGCCGTCGACGTGACTCCGATGACAAGATTAAAGAGGGCGATGAGGGTGAATTTTTAGTTGATGACCGCTCCCAGGCCCTAAAAGCCTTCATGCGCACGAAGTCTCGTGCAGAAAAAAAAGACAAAGTGAAGGAAGAGGACGTCGCCCATCACGACAGTCCGGAAAAACCTTTGTTACGCCCTACGCGCGATATCCTGGGCTTCCTCATGGAGCATGCTCCCTGCGAAGAATGGCAAAGTGACATCATTGCTTGCCTCCGCGAAGAGGCCTACTACTTTTTGCCTCAGCGTATTACAAAAATCATGAACGAAGGTTGGGCGAGCTACTGGCACTCAAAGATCATGACCGAACGTGCGCTCACTTCTGCTGAGATCATCGAGTTTGCTGATAAGCACGCAGGTGTCATGCAGATGGGCCGTCAGAACATCAATCCTTATAAAGTCGGCATCGAACTCTATCGTGATATTGAATACCGTTGGAACACTGGCCGCTTTGGCAAAGAGTACAACGAGTGCACTGATATGAAAGAAAAGGCGGCTTGGGATCACAACGTGGGTCTAGGGAAAGCGAAGATCTTTGAACTTCGCAAAAGCCACAACGACATCTCATTTATCGACGAATTCTTGACGCCGGATTTCTGTGAGCGCCAACAGCTCTTCACGCATAAATTCAATCCACGCACGGGCCGTAATGAAATTGATACCCGTGACTTTAATGCCATTAAGCAAAAGCTCTTGATGCAATTGACGAACTTTGGTCAGCCAGTCATCCAAGTGGAAGACGGCAACTATAAAAACCGTCGCGAGCTTCTTTTGCGCCATAACCACCAAGGAGTGGATTTGGACGTTAATTACGCCCACGAAACGCTGAAAAATCTCTACGGGATTTGGCGCCGTCCGGTGAACTTAGCGACGGCCTTCGAAGAAAAAGAAGTGGTCTTTCACTTTGACGGCAAAGAAATGAAGGCGATTCACTAAGGTGATTTGACGAGTTTGATGAGAGAGTCATCAAGCTCGTTGATATCTCGCTGATCTATAAATGTGTCATCTTTGAACGCTTCGGCTTCGCCATTGAGAAGCTCTTTATCTAATGCGATAGCCGCTTCCAGGCCCGGGTCTTGCGTCTGGGACGTCAGCGACGGGAGTTCTGGCCAGGTAAACTCTGTGGCCATGAGCCAGCAGGCCATGGTGTCTCCACCTTCGCAGGCGCTCTTGCCGTAGCGGCGAAAGCTCTTAGTGTCATTCTGGCGAAGTGCTACGTAGGTTGAGAGTTGAGTCACTTCCTGAGCCGTTGCACTGCCTCCGCGCTGATGCACAAGCTCTAAGCGCTCAAAAGCATCTTTCCATTGGTCATTGGCCACTGAGAAGGCAGCGATGGTTGTGAGCTGCTCCTGACGATTTTTTTCATGGGTATAAATGCGCTCGGCCAGCTTGATCCCTTCCTTCCATTGTTGCAGAAACCAGGCGAGGGGAAGAGCGCGCTCAACCGCATTGTGCGAGTTTGATTTTTGCTGCAGGGCCAGTTTGAATTGGGCAAAGGCCAGTTCATCTTTGCCTCGCAAGAGCCAGAGATTGCCTTTCATGTTTTCGATGTTGGGATTAGGAATGTCTTCCATCATCCGCCAGGCATCAGCGAGTCTGCCTCGTCTGAAATAGATCTGCGCCATGAGAACGCGTAATTCTTCGTCTTTTACAACAGAGTAGTCGAGGCCCTCTAAGGCGTCGACCATCAAGCTTTCAAGGTTTAGGTAGAGAGAAAGCTTCAGCATGCTTTTGAGCTGCTCGTTGCTGAGATTGATTGGATTGTACTTGCTGAGAATTCTTCTTGCGATTGTCCGCCGTGGCGTCAAGGTCAGGGTTACGAGTGTGTCCATCCAGACCATGTCTTTCGAGTCGGTATCCTTGGCATTTTCTAGCTTACAGCGTTCCCAATTATCTTTGAGCTTGTTGGTTTCTTTGGCGGCAATCTGCAGAACAACTTTAAGCGGACAGATGCGGCCGTAGTAAGGGTAAGCCGTGAGTTCGGGAACAGAGAGGTTCCTCAATGCGGACTTCCATTGCCCTTCCTGGAAATCGGCCAAGGCCAAAAAGCGATAGACCAGAGGCTTGAGTTTGCCCAGGTCACCCTTGAGAAGTTGATTGAGGGTTTGTCTGGCGAGCTTGGTCTCACCGTTGATTATAAAAAACTTCGCATTTTTAACTGCTGTTCGGCGGGCCATGTCGACTTCCTCTTCCGCACGATCAAGCAACGCATTTTCTAGACCAAAATCACGCCCCGTAAGGGTGCCACGCAGAGACTTGAGGCTTTCGGAGGTCTGGCTTTGGCCCCAGGCAGCTGGAGCTACCGTGATAAGGAAAATGAGAGCAAAAAACTTCATGACTCATTCTTCGGCATTTTTCTCCGAGAAGGTTACAAGAAGAGAATTCTATGTTGATAAAAAAGCTCGGACTTTCATTCGTGATGCTCTGGTCCCTGGCCGTCGGCCAGGCCTCTGCCCTTGTGCCGCTAGAAGGCATGCTCCAAGGGGATGTGGCCCAGTCTTCACAGATCGACCCCATGTCCTACGTCTTTCAACAGCAAACCAGTATCCAGGAGCCGGATCGCACGCTTCACAAGATTTTCGTGGCCCACGCCAACGAGGCCCGCGGCCTGGCGCAAAGTTGTGAATTCATCGGCGAGGGGAGCTATGCATCTCCATCAGAAGAAGAACGTGCTCAGCGCTCTGTGGTAGCTACGCTTCAATACATCGGTCTCGATGCAACAGTGAAGGCCATCGGGCAATACGCAAAAATTCTACAAATTCCTAATCAAGATTATGAAAAACTGGTTAGCAATTTGATGACCACAAGTTGTTCGCCTAATCTTACGGTGTATGGATTAGATCTCATCAAACAAAACTTACTCACTTCATTTAAACGCAACGATCTCAAGGTTCCGACGTATCCCGGGGCACCCTTTGTGGCCCGTCTACTGTCGGAGAAGAACAACTCGCTCGCGAGCAAAGAAATGGAATTCAACCATACCCTGCAGAACTTCCGCGCCCTCTGTTCATGGGGCGGAGAAACGCAAAACTACCGGATGCTACCGACGCTCTTGTCGAATCCACTAGTGATGGTGACCGTCCTTCGTCATTTAGATAATAAGACACTGGACTGGGATCAGGAGCAACAGCAGGTGCGCTTGGTTGAAGGGCAGGGAGCGATCCAAGTGACTTGCCAAAATCTAGTTTGTCGCAAAGTATCGTCCACGGAATTTGTTCGCACCTTCCCCCGTTTGATTGGTTCTTCAGGTGTGAAGCAAGATCTCTATCGAATGTGGTGTCAGCGCTTCCGCAATCAGGAGCCGATCGAGGGTGAGCGGCAGCATCCTCAGGTGCGAAAGTGGCTTAAGCAAATGGAGATATCTCATCATCGCCAGATGGCAGGGCAGATGGTGGCTCTATTGACGGGCATTCCTGATTTGATGGGTTTTGTGAAAAGCTACGGCGATCTAAAAAAAGACCTTCGCGCCGGGATCGATGAGAGATGGGATCAATGGGCCCGCACGGCGCTCACAGGTTTTTCGAAAGATATCATGTACGAAGAATCTCTAGAAATTAAGATTCGCCCACGTCGCGATACCCTGGCCTTGCGCCAGAATCTTTTTGCTCTTGATCTCAGTGTGACTATGGGTGAACTCGATGGCATCATGGAAACCAGCGATAAGATCCGACTGGATTTAGACTTGAAGCTTTCTCGTAGCTGGCTACGTTGGCTGAAAACACGCTGGAACACAGTTAATTTACAAGCCGATCCCGTCGCTCTCGAAGCCTTTATGGATGAGGTGGCCTCGTACCTCAAACCGCAAATCGATAGTAAGGCGAAATATTTTCCCACACCGCTTTTCAAAACGGGACTCGAGCATGTCCTGGCACAAGAACTAGTCGAGCAGGTCTTGATCTATCAAGGTCCTTTGTTTGATAGCTATGAAGATAAAATGTTGAATGTTCCTCTGCGATTCCACTACGGTATGTTCGCCCTTTCCTATATGCGTTACAAGGCCGATATTAAAGCGCGCCATAAGACCCTTGACTTATAAATCTTCGAGTCCATCTTACTCTTCATGAAGAAATCCCCATCGAAACCCACGGTTGTGGAAGTCGTGCCGGCGAAAAATGTCCAATTGCCGGTGGCCCGTGAGACGACACTCCCTAGTGTCGGTAGCGCTCAAGATTCCTTCGCGCTTTACCTCAAAGAAATTGCTCGTTACGACTTGCTGACACCGGAAGAAGAGAAAGAGCTCACGCAAGAGTTGCTTGATACCGGTGATATTGATGTGGCCAAAAAATTGGTGGTCGCTAATCTTCGCCTCGTGGTGAAAATCGCCATGGAGTATCGCCATGCTTGGCAAAACGTCATGGACCTCATCCAAGAGGGCAACATCGGTTTGATGAAGGCCGTCTCTAAGTATGATCCATCGAAAGGCGCCAAACTTTCTTACTACGCCAGCTGGTGGATTCGTTCTTATATTTTGAAATACATCCTGGATAACTTCCGTTTGATTAAAATCGGTACGACCCAAGACCAGAAAAAACTTTTCTATAATCTCATGCGCGAAAAAGAGCGCCTGACTTCTCTGGGGATTCAGCCCGGTGTGAAGCTGCTTTCTGAGAACCTGGGAGTTTCAGAAAAGGCGGTGGAAGAAATGGATTTGCGTTTGTCGGGCTCGGGCCATGAGGTCAGTCTCGATATGCCGCTAGATAACGCAGAGGGCAAGTCGGTGCTCGGTGATCTTCTTAAGGACCCCAACGCAGGCCCCGAAGAAACCCTCGCTCAGCAGCAGTCTCTGGAGATTCTTCAGGAGCATCTCACTGATTTTGTTAAGGGACTTAAGCCCCGCGATCAGGAGATCTTCAAAAAACGCCTGCTCAGTGAGGTTCCCGACAGTCTGCAGGAGATTGCTGATCAATACGGAGTTTCTCGAGAGCGAATTCGCCAAGTCGAGGAGCGCCTGATGCAGCAATTAAAGATTTACATGTCAGACCATCTTCGTTAAAACTTCCTACAAGTTTCAATAACATGAGTCGCATTTCGCGGTTCTTGAACCTACAACTTGGTTTTGATCGTTTTAATAAAGCGTATCAAGGCTCGGGGTAAGGAGATCATCATGGCCACAGCACAAAAAAACGCAGAACTTACAGTTAAGTTCGGCAAAAGCGCGAAAGACAGCGGTTCTACAGCTGTTCAAATCGCAGTTCTCACTGAGCGCATCAATGAATTGGCGCCGCACTTTGATAAGAACCCAAAGGACCACTCTGGTAAGCGCGGTCTTTTGAAAATGATCGGCTTGCGCCGTACCCTTTTGAAGTACCTCGGTTCACGCAGTGAGACTGAGTATCAGAAAGTGATTACGGAACTCGGACTTCGTAAGTAACATTATAATTAAGGGCCCTCCGGGGCCCTTATTGTTTTCGAAGTAATAAATAAGAGGCGGTGTAGGCAGAAGGGTCATGATGGGTAAGAGGATTTAAGGGATATATGAGCGTGAAGAGCGAAACTCTCACACTGATCTATCTCTAAAAACTCCACCATCTTCATCCCTCTTCTCCTCCTCAATACAGTGTTTGTGTCTTACCCCTTCACCGAGGGTAGGGCGTTTATTTTTAGGAGATCGCATGATCAACAACAAAAAAGAATTTAAGATTAACTACGGCGGTAAAGACATCGTCATCGAGACAGGCCGTCTTGCGAAGCAAGCCGACGCCTCAGTTCTCGTTTCCTGCGAAGGCACACAAGTTCTCGTGAACTTGGTTTGCGCTCTCGACGTGAAAGACGGCCAAGACTTCTTCCCACTTCTCGTGGATTACAAAGAAAAATTCTACGCCGCTGGTAAGTTCCTCGGCGGTTTCATGAAGCGTGAGTCACGTCCATCAAACAGTGAAATCCTCACAATGCGTTTGATCGACCGTCCTCTTCGCCCATTGTTCCCAGAAGGGTTCATGTTCGAAACTATCATCACCGCTCAAGTCTTGAGCTTCTCTGAAAATGGTGACCCAGAAATTTTGACTGGCTTGGGCGCTGCTGCCTGCTTGGCGATTTCTGACGTTCCTTTCGCTGGCCCCTTGGGTTTCGCGAAGGTTGGCCGCGTGAACGGCGAGTACCTTTTGAACCCGACCACAAAACAATTCGAAGAAAGCGAACTCGAAGTTTTGATTGCTGCCACTAAAGACGCCATCATGATGGTGGAAGGCGAAGCGAACCAAGTTTCTGAAACAGAAATGTTGGGTGCTTTGAACTATGGTCACGAACAGATCAAAAAATTCTGCGCTCTCCTCGACACGATGACGAAAGAAGTCGGCAAGCCGAAGCGTGCTTTCGAGTCAGCAGCTCCGAACACAACGTTGATGAATGCTGTTCACAAAGAATTCTCAACGGAAGCTCGTGGAGTGTTGAATGTGTTAGTGAAGACTGACCGTATGCGCGCGACGAACGCTTTCACTAAGACCATCAAAGCCGCTCTCAAAGCTGATCCAGCGAAATACGGCCTTGAGGCCAACGGCGAATTCGGCAAATGGGCCGCGAAAGCTTCTGACGAAATTCTCTACAAGCTCATGCGTAACGACATCATCGAGAAAGAACAGCGTATTGCTGGTCGCGGTTTGACTGTTGTTCGTCCGATCGAGACTGAAACCAGCGTTCTTGCAAACGTGCACGGTTCATCTCTCTTCACTCGCGGTGAAACGCAAGTGCTTGCTACTGTCACTATCGGCGGTAAAGATGGCGAGCAGATGAAAGACAACATCACAGGTATTTTCTACGACAAGTTCTACTTGCACTACACCATGGCACCGTTCTCTGTCGGTGAAGCACGCGGCTACCGCGGTGTTGGCCGTCGTGAAATCGGTCACGGTAATCTCGCTGAACGCGCGATTAAAAAAGTGATGCCTGATCTTTCAACCTTCCCTTACACCGTACGTGTTGCTTGTGAAGTTCTTGAATCAAACGGTTCTTCATCAATGGGTTCTGTTTGCTCAGGCTCAATGGCGTTGATGGACGCAGGTGTTCCTTTGAAAGCTCCAGTCGCTGGTGTGGCGATGGGTTTGATCAAGGAAGGCGATAAGTTCAAGATCTTGACTGATATCTTGGGTGACGAAGATCACTTGGGCGATATGGACTTCAAAGTCGCTGGTACTAAAGACGGTATCACGGCGATCCAGATGGACATCAAAATCACAGGGATTACTCCTGAGATCATGCAGAAAGCCATGATGCAGGCGAAAGAAGGCCGTTTGAGCATTCTCAATGAGATGGCGAAAACGATCTCTAAAGAGCGCGCGGCATTCAAGCAAGGTGTTCCACAAATAAAAATGACGAAGATCGCTCCTGATAAAATCGGCGCGCTCATCGGTCCTGGTGGCAAAAACATCAAAGGCATTCAAGAAGGCTTCAAAGTCTCGATCGAAGTGGAAGAAGACGGAACAGTTAAAGTTCTCGGCTCTGACGTTAAGGTCTTGGACGATGTTATCAGCTTGATCGAACTCCAACTCACAGGGCCGAAACCAGGCACGGTTTACACCGGCACGGTTGCTACTGTGAAAGAGTACGGCGCGTTTGTTGATATCGCTCCGGGCATCTCGGGCCTCGTGCACGTTTCAGAAATTGCTGATGATCGTATCCAAGACGTCACTCAGTACATCGCTGAAGGTGACCAGGTTCAAGTGAAGGTGATGGAAGTCGATCGCTTCGGTAAAATCCGTTTGTCGATCAAGGCCATCGCTCCACTCGCAAAAAAAGGTTAATTCATGTCAGCAACGTTTGAAGTCAAGGTGAGGAAACTTCCTCACTTTGACCCAAGCTTTGAGCTGCCGTTTTACGCCACGGCCGACGCTGCTGGGGCAGACATCCGTGCGTCTTTTGCTAACCGTGATCCGCTCACGGTTATGCCAGGCGCCCGTGTGCTTATCCCAACGGGGCTCTCGTTTGAAATTCCACCACGCCATGAAATTCAAGTTCGTCCACGCTCAGGCCTGTCGTTGAAGTCACCGCTCATGGTGGTGAATGCTCCGGGCACGATTGATGCGGATTACCGTGGAGAAGTGCAGATCATCGTGGGCAATTTTGGCACTGAACCTTTTGTCATTGAGCACGGCTTACGTCTGGCGCAGTTGGTGTTCGCACCGGTGTGGCAGGCGAAATATGTCAGCAGCGAAGTTTTAACAGAAACAGCACGCGGAGCGGGCGGTTTCGGATCTACAGGACGCTGAGGACAGGAGTCCGAAGCGCGCGACAGAACAGCGTTCTGCTTTGAGCAGGATGCGAAAAGAGAGGAAACGATGGATTTGAAAGTTCCTTACGCTAACGTCACAGATAAAAAACAGGCCTATGAAGCCGCCAAAAAATTGGTGCCAGAAGCTTTGGCGAAATTCGGCGTGAAGGCCGACGTGAAGCCTAGTGATACGACCACCACCTTGTCTGCGAAAGGCAGTGGGTTTGAGGTTCACATCTCCTTCACAGATACAGAGGCCCAAGTGAAGCTTGATCTGGGGTTCTTACTGAAGCCATTGAAAGGCAAAGTACTCGAGGCGCTCGAGCGCCAAATTAAAAAAGTCGTCTGAGGGAGATTCCGTGTCACACAAACTGACTTTATGGCCTGAAGGTGAAGTTCTAGAAATGAACGGTGAGGAATCACTGCTGGTTCAGCTCACCAACGCTGGTAAGATCATCAAGTCAAACTGTGGCGGCCACGCCACCTGCAGCGACTGCATTATCAAAGTTAAAGGCGGGGAGTCCTGTCTCACGCCACCGACCTTTGAAGAGATGCGCCTTTTGGGGAACATCTTTCACATAACCAAAGAACGCTTAAGCTGTCAGACCAAGCTGACGGGTGATGCCTCGATTGATATCAGCGAACACGCCAAGAAACCGGTAGCGAAGAGCAAGCCGGTGCCAAAAAGCTCCACTGTCATTAAACGGACACGTGAATCCTTGCAAGAAACCGCGTTGAGAAGTCAGGAAAAAGATGCGGTAAAAAAGCCTGACGATTGGTATCGTCACTGGGATAAGCAAGAAAAACCGGATCCTTCCAAGCCTAAGCACTTAGGTGGTAACAAGCGTCCGAAGCCATTTAACGATACTGATTACAACGACCCCGATGGGGAAAAAGAATAGGAGTTTTCATGTCTACAGCAGCTGCTACGGCCCAGTCGGGCACCAAAAGCGAAGCGGGAAGATTTCCGTCGCAGATTAAGTTCATTGTAGGCAACGAAGCCTGCGAGCGTTACAGCTACTACGGAATGAAGTCGATCTTGGTCGTTTTCATGATCCAAGTTTTGCTCATGCAAGAAACTCAAGCCACTTGGGTTTATCACCAGTTCTCATCTCTCTGTTACTTGTTCCCCTTGTTGGGCGCGTTCATCTCAGATCGCATCTGGGGTAAGTACAAAACCATTCTCTATCTTTCTCTCGTGTACTGCGTCGGTCACGCCGTTCTCGCTCTCTGGGAAAACGAAGCGGGCCTCTACGCTGGTTTGTTCCTCATCGCGTTGGGTTCGGGCGGTATTAAGCCGTGCGTATCCGCTCACGTAGGCGACCAGTTCAAGAAAGGCCAAGAAGCCGCTTTGGCGAAAGTCTTCAACTTGTTCTACTTCATGATCAACTTCGGTTCATTCTTCTCAACATTGATTACTCCATGGACTCTCAAGCACTACGGCCCAAGCGTGGCGTTCGGCGTTCCAGGTGTTTTGATGCTTATTGCGACAGTCATCTTCTGGATGGGCCGTAAACAATACGTTCACATGCCACCTACAAAAGCTGACGGGAATGGCTTCTTGAGCACCATCAAGACAGGTCTTACGGCAGAAGGCACAGGCACAATCTGGGAAAAAGCCGCTAAGAAGCACGGCCAAGAAGCGGCCGACGGCGCGAAGTCAGTTTGGGATATCACAAAAGTATTCGCAGCTGTTTCTGTGTTCTGGGCGCTTTTCGATCAGCACGGTTCGAGCTGGGTTATTCAAGCCACGAAGATGGATCTCATGTTCATGGGCATCCAGTTCGAAGCTTCTCAGATTTCTGCATGGAACCCGATCATGGTTATGGTCTTGATTCCCATCTTCTCATTCGGCGTTTATCCGGGCATTACAGCTCTTGGATACGAGATGACTCCGCTCCGCCGTATGACGTGGGGGATGTTGATGACTGGTTTCGCTTTCGTCTTAGCCGCTTTAATCCAAATTCAGTTGGATGGTGGCAATCAATTGAACGTGATGTTCCAGTTCTTCCAATACTTGGTGATCACTATCGCGGAAGTGATGGTATCAATCACTGGTCTTGAATTCGCCTACACGCAAGCACCTAAGAGCATGAAGTCTTCGATCATGTCGATGTGGCTCTTGACTGTATTCTTCGGAAACCAGTTGGTGTCGTTCATCACGAAGATCGAACTTTACCCGGTAGCAAGTGCTGGCTACTTCTGGTTCTTCGCAATAACGATGGGGATTTTCGCTTTGATCTTCGCTTACATGGCGAGCAAGTACAAAGTTCGCAACTACATGAATGCCTAAATCAAAAGGGCCCGAAAGGGCCCTTTTTTTGTGCTTTTAGTTGTCTTCACCCGGGAACCAAAGCGAGCTACGTGGACCAGGAAGTCCACCAGGACCGTCATCAATCATATTGCTGTTTACGCAACTGTTGGTCGGCGAGTTGCTAAAGAAGAGTTGGTCATCCCAGTCGGCCACGTCATTAAACTGATCATAGACCAGGTAGTTGTTGGTCTGTGCCGAGCCCGCATCCATTTTGGCAGTGGCACTAAACACATCTGAAATGTAGCGGAACTCTTGTGTCGTTGGAGAGAAGTTACGGTTCCACTCGCGCACCACCAAACGAATGCGTGCCTTGACGTCGAGGGCCTGGTCTAAGCATTCAAAGCTGTGGAAGGGACGCGCTTGTATATGGAAGTTGCTCCAGTTTTCACGCAAGTCGCCGATGGCGATGTCCGCATCAGGAATACCTGCTCTGAATGGATCGTCTGCGAGGGTAATCACGTCGAACTGTCCGTGTAAGGCGTCTTTCTCTTGTGTCGCTGGAGGAAGCGTTGTTCCCAAGCGAGCGTACTCTTCCATGACGTCAGGATCAAAGCCTGGCGAGAAGACTGAGCCCGTGTTGAAGTTGGCCGCTGTTGTGAAGTTGGGCATTCCTGAACATTGGCGCATGAAGTTTGAGAAGTAGAAGTTACTCTCGCGGCTGAGGTCTGCTGCAAGCGAGATGGCCGTGTTGCTACCACCTTCAGCCGGAATCTGGGCGATACGAAGAATTTTACCTTGGTCTTTGAATGCAGTTTCTCCGACGATTTGAGGAGCAGCACCACCGATACAATTTTTGACCTTACCGCCGCAATCGATGAGTTCGCTGCTGGCGTCGGTAGCCGTCAATGTATTCACGGCCCCTACGAGTAAGTTATCCACACTCACGGTGTGGACACGTACTTGTCCTTCGTCACAGTTCACACCTTCGTCTTGGTAGTTGAACGAGCAAAGATCTTCGTCCGAGACGAGTGTTACCGGCGAAGTGGTTGCACTCAAATCTAAGGTTCCGTAGCTCACGGCCGTGGTCCCATCAATATTTACGTATTTTCCACAGAGCTGAGTGACGGTTGTGCTACCTGAAGCATTGGCACCGAACGAAGATGTCGCATCAGTATGCAGCACAGCTGCACCATGTAATTGCTTCGCGGTTTCAGAACAGTTGAATTTAACGACTTCGCGTGGAGAACCATCCATGCGTGCCGAAACACCGGGCTGGTATTGGTAGTAGGTGTAGGGGGTGGCACTAATGTAGTTACATGTGCCCGCGTCCGATGTGGCGTTAATTTTGTAACCGTTGAAGTAGAGGGCGTATTCTTCGGCTTCCATAAAACAGGTAATGTCGCGAGTTGAATCGAGCGTATCCGGTACATCCGTCACGTCGTCAATCTGACATTCCACGGTTGCGAGTTCATTGGCCTTATGAAGAGTGTAACCAAGAATTTCAGGGGCAATATTGTTCGTAGCGCTGTTACCGAGTTCAAGTTTAAATGAATTGGTTGATGTTGTAGGAGTTGGACTTCCGCCGCCACCAGTACCAGCAGTTGTCGCCGATGCCGCTGGGTCAGCGAGCTCAGGTGCGATCTTCTCATTACAAGCCGAGAGCATCCCGAGGGATGTGCTTAAGAGAAGTGTTTTCATCATCCATGTTTTATACATAAGGCTTCCTTTCACCTAATTCCACTTTGACCTATCGGTTGAAAACAAAGCGAGTTTAAGGTGCCCGTTTCTTTTTCTCAGATCCCACGTTAGACTTAGATAGGGCCTTTGATTTATTGTAAATCCATACAGGGACTGTCGGGTAAATGATCGATAAGTTTACGAATTTGCTCGGACTTCTTCTGCGCTCTCTTGCGAGTGCCGCCCGCTGTACGCCTCTTCTACTAGGCACTCTCATTTTTTGCGCTCTCAGTACCTCTGTCGCTCTTGCTGCTCGTAACGCTGTCGTCACGAGTGAGAAAGCCGTGATCTGGGCCGATGCTCAGAGAACCGCACCTCTGGGCTATGCCCGTCGAGGGAAAGTTCTGCGGGTCGGTGAAAAAGAACGCTCAAAAGGGCAGGTCATCACGGTTATTGTGTCAGGAAAGCTGGCCTATATTTCAGTCGATGATGTGGCCTTTGAAGATACCGAGAAAGCTGAAGAGGTTGATAAAGAGGCCACCCGTTTTAAGGAATCCACAGAAAAAATCTTTACTCAGTCCATCGGATTTTCAGTGGTGCAGTTTAGCGCACGAGAGTCAAAAGATTCTAAAGCCGAGAGGCCCGGTGATGACTGGAGTTTCCAAGGCGGACAGCTGAAAGGGATGATTCAAAAAGTTGATTCCCGTGTAGGTGTGGTATTTTTGTTCGATTACCTCTATGGCGAAAACAAAATTGAAGATCAGACTGAGACTTTACGCATTTTTGAAATGGGCATTGGTGGGAGTCTCGCGCTTTTGAATTTTCGTCATCTGCAGCTTAAGGTCGAGGCGCTGGCCTTGCTCGTGCCGTGGGCACAGTACGAGGCCCCTCCGTTGTTTACGCTCAATGGTTATGGAGTAGGGGGGCTGGGGCAAGGGACCTTGTCGATTTATCCGAGCGAGAGTTTGGGTTTTGAGATTTCTGCCGGCGTAAAGACAGTGAAGATTTTTAAGATTAAACGTCCTGCTCCCTTTGAAGAGTTTAGTCCACTCTTTGTAGGTGCTCAGCTCTCGGCCGGTTTGTTGTATCGTTTCTAGTTTTTTTCTGAGGCAAGCATCAGCAGTGCGGCCAGGGCTTCCAGATCAGCTTTACGTGAATGGCGATCGACACGTATCGTACGGTCATCGCTGGTACGTGCCCACAGCGTGAAGTAGCCCTTATTTTGAAAACCTACCGCTTCCGGGCCACCTTTCAAGCGCGCCACATTCGGAGCATCCATAAAATGATCGACTGCGAAGGGTTGTGCGGCCAAAGAATAACTCTTTCGTTTAAAGCTTACACCAAAGAAGCGGTGAGTGATGGCGAGTGTTCCAGGTGTTGCTACGAGAGTCTTCTCATAAAAAAAGAAACCCAAGATAATCACAGGTAGCGAATATATCAAAATTTGCAGCAGGCCTACAAGAGCAGCATCGAGGCCACCCATTGCTGCGAGTTTCTCCATCGGGTTCCGAACTGCGAGCCATAGAAAAAATAAAACAGTGAGTGAGGCCAAAGCATAGCCCCAAAAAATATAGGGGAGACCGTAGCTTTTAAGCGTTACTTTTTGAATGCGGCCAGACGGCCCTGTCATTAAATGAGCAAAATCGGTTTCATCAGGTGAGACAGGAAATGGATAGAGAAGGCCCATAACTTTACTTACCTTAAGGAGTGACGTTGCGTCCAGGCATTGAGTGGCGTGAGATCATGTAAATCTAAGCGCACTTCTAACTCTTTTGTCAGCTGTCCGCGCTCCGAGCTTGGTGTGGTTAGGAATTTTTCGCTCCATAGCCGCAAGAGCGGTGGAAGATCCAGTGGGGTTACTGTGGCGACCAAACCCAGCTCAACCTCTAAAATAAGACGTAACAGTTGCACATGCCCACGGTAGTTGGGACTGGTTCTGTGAAGAGTTTCCTGCGTATCATGATAGAGCATAAGACGATCACGCTTGCTTTCAAGATGGCGCCATTGCCACCACGCCCACACCCACGCTCCGAGGGCACGGTGCTCGCCTTCTGCGCTCGCGAGACCCATTTGCAGATAGTGAAAAGCTGCCGTGATGTTTTTCAGGTCCAGATTTTTTTGCGCCAAAGCATAGTGCTGGCGCAGAGACCATTCGTGACGTTCTTCTTTCGGAAAACTAGCCGTCACTGTCTGCGGTTGGCGCATATGTGTGTTGAACAAGTCTTGCCAGCACAACATCGTCCCTTGTTGCCACAGCGGAGGTGACCCTAAAGACCAATCGAGTGTCCGTGTCGCCGGCGAGAACATCATCGCTTGGAGTGTGGAGAGAGTCACGGCCGGAGCGCTTGAGCGGTGAAGTTTATGGGCACGAGTCAGAGCGAGAAGCGGATGCTCTGTCGGGGCTTTCTCAAAGCGTTCTAAGCACCATTCACGTCGAGTTTTGCAAAAGTAGGTGAAGGTAGGAGGCTCGACGTTTTCTAAGTCTTTATTTTTTACCAACGGAGCATTGTTAAACACTAACAGACGCGCTTCTCGTAGGTCCGTGCTGATCACGTCGACTTGAGGTCCACCAATATCCATTGCGAGAACCATGCCGGCGGCATCACAGGAATTGAGACCCCATAAACGCTGAGTCTGAAAATTCTTGAGCTGCTTTCGTAGTTCCAACACACTCTTAGATGTTAGCAATCCTTCTATGACTGCTTCGCTGACTGGTCTTCCATCGGCATGCTGGAGCGAGTGATATTTCGCATGTAGCGCCATCGTCACGCCATGAGAGTTCATGGCCGAGAGGGGAAGAAAAGCCAGTCCCGGAATTCCAATGAGCAGGAGCGCCGGTTTTCCGGGAGCCTCGATCAAAAGATGCTCACTGGTTTCGCCATTAACCAAGGCCAGGGGCCAGTCAAGCAAGCGCAGGTGTTGTGGTCCTTGGGTGGCTTCATCCCAACGGAACACGCTCGTGCAACCTGCCAAGACGTGAGGGAGAGCGCCGGCTTCTATGCGGGCCAAGAATTGTAGATAGCGGGTAGGGGTGATCTCGAGGCCCTCACAATAGGCCTTAAGCCATACCCCCCATGTGTTGTCAGGTATGGGGGTGGCTTCAACTCGGCGCCAGCGCTCGGTCAGTGAATCCAAGCGTGAGCGCCAAGATTCGTTCGGCATGACTTTCTGCCATAGGGACTTAAACGCCGTTTGGTGCTTCTTGCCCAAGATGTAAAAGTTTTCTTCGGGGTTACCGATGAGTCGGACAGGTTCAGGAATGTTTGGCAAGGAGCCTCCGCATGACAGCTTTAATGAACGACCCAGCTTTTATTACCATCGGACTTTTGTTTGCCGTCATTCGCATCTACCTTGAAGTCATTCAATTCGACTTTGCTCGTCTGCCTGTTACTCAACGTTTGATGCCGCAAGAGCAAGCCCAGCGTTTTCATAAAATGGGCTTCTACATGAGCTTGGGTTATTTTATCACCTTCGCGCCTGGGATGCTGCTCTCCTAAGCTTAACCTTCGTAAAAATCTACCGTCGGCAATAGGCGATTAAGAAACTCGTATTTAAAGCGGCGCTGCTTCCAACCCGCCAGCATCTCTTTGCGGCAACGAATGTGAATCTTCACACGGCACGGCCCAGAGATATCACACAGATTCTTCAACTGATAAAACTTACTCAAGAAACGAAAGTGCTGACGGTTTGTGAGACGGAAACCTTCATCTTGCTTCACGGAGTTCCACACCACCCACGGATCCTGCCTGCCATTGAGAACGGAAGCGAGGGTCAGGTAAATGATGGTGTCACTCTCAAAGCCATCGCCCACCAGGATGAGCTCCTCTGGGATGCCCGTAATGAGC
>JAKFUR010000031.1 GCA_021732585.1 Bacteriovoracaceae bacterium | reverse complement strand
TAGGCAAGGGCGATACCGGCATGGGTGCTGGTTTTTTAGGCCCACAATCCAATAAAAAGATTTGGGCCATTGGTGGCGGTAAAGGCGGCGTGGGCAAGAGCCTCGTGACGGCCAACATATCTATTTGCCTCGCCTTAATGGGTTACAAAGTCGTGGCCGTAGATCTCGATCTCGGCGGCGCAAATCTTCACACCTGTTTAGGTCTGCCGATTCCTGAACTCACTCTCTCTGATTACGTTTCAAAAAAAGTTACACGCTTCGAAGATCTTCTCGTGAAGACGCCGATTCCTAACTTGATGATTGTTTCAGGTGCACAAGATGAAATTGGCATCGCCAATCTCAAGCACATGCACAAAAACAAAATCATTTCCAAGCTCCACTCCATTGATGCGGATTTCATTCTGTTTGATCTCGGAGCCGGCACATCTTTCAACACTGTGGATTTTTTCATCACAGCGGATAAAGGTATTTTGGTTTCTTTGCCCGAGCCGACGTCCATCGAGAACACCTACCGCTTCATCAAGACGGTATACTACCGCCGCTTGAAAATGTTGGAAGGCTTCCTCGATATCGAACCACTCATCAATCAAGCGATGAACGCGAAACTTTCTTCACCCAACAGTTCTCCGACGGACATGGTGAAAAAAGTTATTGAGATCAATCCACAGATGGGCATGCGTTTGCGCCAAGAGATTGCACGCTTTCAACCCTCTTTGATTTTGAACCAAGTGCGCAGCCAAGCGGACATCGATATCGGCTTCTCGATCCAGAGTGTGTGCCGTCGCTACTTCGGGATTGAGATGGACTATGTTGGCTACCTTGATCACGATGCCACCGTTTGGCAGTCGGTAAAAAAACGCAAACCACTCCTGATGGAGTTTCCGAACTCGAAGCTCGTGCATCACTTCGATCGCATCGTCCACCGTCTTCTCGGCGTCGCTTAAAAGGAATTGAGCATGGATACGGAAAAGAAAAACTACTACGAAGTTCTCGAGATCGCTATGGGGGCCACTCCTCAGGAAATCGAGCGCGCCTACACTCGAGCACGCAATGCTTACTCTGGTGACTCAGTCGCCTTGTACTCGTTGATGTCACAAGCTGAATGCCAGGCCATCGTCGATCAAATCGAAGAGGCCTACGCCATTCTTGGTTTCCCAGAAAAACGCCGCGAGTATGATCGTGTTCGTGGTTTCAACCACGCTCCACGGAATCCCTTCGAAGATTCGGTCGCGACCCCGCATGTGATGGAGCGTCCGGCACCGGCACCTGCACGCAACGACGATTTCAAAGACTCAAAGTTGCCGGCACAAGAAGCCCGTCCGAATTTCCAATACGAAGATTACGGTTCTAATTTGCAGGAAGCGAAAGTTTCTAAGGTGCAAGCGCTGAAAAAATTCGGTTTGGACTACACGGTAGATCCGGCCATGGAACAAAAGATCGAGCAGTCGACCGACTTCACTGGTCCGTACCTGCGCCAGATTCGTGAATATAAAAATGTCGACATGGCCCGTCTGGTGGAGATGACTCGTATTTCTCGAACGCACCTCGAGGCCATCGAGAACGACAACATCGCAAAACTTCCAGCCGATGTGTACACCCGTGGATTCGTGGCGCAACTTGCGAAAGTGCTGAAGCTGAATCCGGATCTTGTAGCGACATCTTACCTTCATCACATCAAGCGTCTGAAAGGCGCGAAATAAAATGACCAGCGCCGAAACCGAAGTCTCTGAGGTCGACGCGCGGATCATTATTGTCTCAGAAGAAGACCGTGAAACCTATCGTCGCCTCGACCACTGGTTAGTCGCGAAACTGCCGGACCTTTCTCGCAGTACCATCAAACGTCTCTTTGATGATGAAAACATCACCACGGTAGATGGTAAGACGCTTTCGTTAAATAAAATGCCGGCAGCGAATACTGAAGTCGAAGTCGAGATTCCCCCGGTCATTACCACTGAGTTGGTGGCACAAAATATTCCCTTGGATATTTTGTTTGAAGACGAACACCTCATCATCATTATTAAGCCTGCAGGCCTGTGTGTGCACCCAGCCCCAGGACATCCAGATAAAACTTTGGTGAATGCGATTCTTTATCACTGCCCAGATCTTGCGGGCATCGGCGGCGAGAAACGCCCAGGCATCGTTCATCGTCTCGATCTCGGAACATCTGGTGTGATGGTAGTGGCGAAAACTCAAAAAGCTCATGAGGGTCTCGTGCAGCTTTTCTCGGCCCACGACATTGAGCGCACCTATGAAGCCGTGCTTTGGGGTCAGCCTAAAATGCAGGCGGGAAAAATTGAGACGTTCATCGGACGTCACCCTGCTCACCGACAAAAACAAAGCTGCCTCATTAAAGGCGGCAAGAAAGCCATCAGCCATTTCAGAATGCTGAAGAGTAACAAGAATCTTCACCACGCAGAATTTCGACTAGAGACTGGCCGCACGCACCAAATCCGAGTGCACGCATCGCAGTTTCTACAAACGCCTGTAGTGTGCGATCCACTCTACGCGGAAGTCACGCACCAGATGGCGCGCATGCCGGAAGATGTCATTGCTCTCGTTAAAGAATGGCCTTACCAATTACTTCACGCGCGTGTACTGGGCTTTAAGCATCCTATAACCGGTGAGCAGCTACGTTTCGAAGCTCCCCTTCCAGCGCCGATGCAACAAGTGGTCGAGCGGATATGAGCCTGCTGTTTGAGAGAAAACTCATGCAGGGTTGGTTTCGTGCTTTCGATCAAAAACCCAACACGACTTTTGCGCATGTTCACCAAACTCATTCGGTAAAAGTGCTTGATGCTCAAACTCCTGAGCTATCGTCACAAGAAGCCGATGGTATTGTGGGCCACGCACGAGAAACGCTGGCGATTAAAACCGCCGACTGCATGCCGGTGGCGATTGAAGGCACTCAAGGCCAAGCACTCCTTCACGCCGGCTGGCGCGGATTGGCCGGTGGAATCCTGATAACTTCCGAAGTGCAAAAGATAAAGCCCACGGAGGCTTTTATTGGCCCGTGCATTCGCGCCTGTTGTTTTGAGGTCACCGGTGAGTTCGGCTCGCATTTTCCTCACGGTGAAGTCATCAAAAGAACGGATGGAACTCTGCGTTTTGATCTGGTGGCGGAGGCCCATCGCCAACTCAAAAGCCAGTTTCCCACCATCAAAGTAAGTGACTCGGGTGTTTGCACCTGTTGCAACACTAAATATCCAAGTTATCGGCGGGACAAGACGCCACAACGCATTTGGAATCTCTACGTCCCGCTGGCACAATAGAAAGCAACAAAGGAAGCACCATGGATAAAAAAGGTCTCACCCTCCAAGGCATCACGGGCATGCACGCCCTCCACATCTTGAACGCTGTGCTGATGATGGCCACAGGGATTTATCTCACCACTCATTTTTATGACACGCTTTATCCATCAGGCCTCGGCGGCGCCAGCACATTATGTGACGTCTCTGCCTTCTGGAACTGCGACGTAGCAACACATTCGAAAGTAGCCTCTCTCGCCGGTGTGCCGATCGCGTTTTTGGGTTTGCTCAATGGTCTTTTCCTCATTGGCGCATCACTTTTTGCTTCAGAAGCTTACGAGCGCACGGCGAGTGCTGTCACAAAGTACAATGCTATGGGTACTTTATTCTTGCTCGGTTTCTCTTTGGTAGCTTTGGGTGGTCTCTGCCCAGTCTGCACTGTTTATTACGTCTTGAGCTGGATCGCAGCGGCGCTCTTCTGGAAAAAAGGCATCAACTCCTGGGTTCCTGATGTCAAAGTCGCCGGCATTTGGTTGGCCATTACAATCGCCAGCAGCGTGGCCTTGAGTCAGTACACAACAGGTCGCGCGAGCAAACTCGCAAACGTTTCTACCCAAGTCGTCTCTCAGTATAAGACTCTGGCTGATTATGGGGATCCAGAGCCGGTATCACCTTTTGTGATCCATGCCTCAACGCCGAACTTTGCTGATGCTCCCATTCGCGTCTCCGTATTCTCAGACTTCCAGTGCCCATTTTGTAAAGTGGTCGCGGAGCAGATGCCTCAACTCGCTCGACGTTATGCTGGGAAAATCAACATTCAGTACTTCTTCTATCCACTCGATAGCGCGTGTAACACAAGCGTTAAAAGTGCCATGCACCAGTACGCCTGTCGCGCGGCCATGCTCGCTGCTTGTGATCCAGCGAAATTCAACGAAGTTCACGACGAAATCTTCGCGAACCAAGAGAAACTTGATCTTGATTCACTCAAGGCCCTGGCTGACAAGCACGGTTTGACAGCGTGCTTTGATGGCCAGACCACGCGTGATGCGGTGTTGGCTTCCATCAACGGTGCTACGAAGTTCAATCTTCGCAGCACTCCGACCATCATCATCAACGGCAAGAAGATCGAAGGTTCTATTCCGAATCCACACTTCCATGCCATCTTTGATGACCTGTTGAAAAAATGAAAATTGCCGAGACCCACTGCCACTTGGACTATCTTAAAGATCGCCCTCTCGAGGAGACTTTAAGACTGTGCCAAGAGGCGGGGGTCGAGAAGCTGGTCACCATCGGCGTTGATCCTGAAAATATCGACGCCGTGATTGCTCTCGCGGAAGCGCACTCGCAGATCTGGTGCACGCAAGGCATCCATCCCCACGACAGCAAAAACATGACCGATGAAGTGCTGGAGCGCATCCGTTCCCGCGCCCACCACCCCCGTGTGGTGGCGATCGGTGAGATCGGTCTAGATTATCACTACAACAACTCACCCAAAGACGTGCAGCTCAAGTGGTTTCGTGCGCAACTCGAACTCGCCGTCGCTGCTGATAAACCGATTGTGATCCATTCTCGCGATTCTGATGAAGACATGATCGTCTTCTTAAAGGAGTTCGCGCCCCAACTCAAAAAGAAAGGCGTGGTTCACAGTTTCTCGTCTGGGATGGAGCTCGCGCAGGTGGCGATCGATTGTGGTTTTTACTTGGGCTTCAACGGCATGGTGACGTTTCCTAAGGCCGAGAATGTGCGGGACGCTGTTCGCTTGTGTCCACTCGAACGCATTCTCCTAGAAACTGACAGCCCGTTTCTCACGCCTGTTCCCCATCGCGGGAAAGAGAACGCACCGTTTTATCTGCCGCATGTTTTGAAAAAAGTGGCGGAAATAAAAAGCGCCTCCGAAGAGGCGCTTTCTATTCATGCGTGGGACAACGCCCACGCATTATTTGGATTCTAATTCTACGGACTCGGAATCGCTGTGCGGATGTATTCCAACATCGCCGCACGTTCTTCCGGCTTCATTTCTACACCCAACGGCATGTGCTCTGAAGCCACTGCGCTGAAGATGCGATCTTTTTCTTCGGAGAGGTTTTCAGGGTTAGCGAAGTCAAACTGATTCCCGCCTGTGGCATGGCACTGCAAGCACATGATGAGCGGATTTGTTTGCACTGCGAATTCTCCAACACCCTTTGCCGTCACAACGTTTGCGCCTGGCCCTGGACCTGCTGCTCCCTCTGGACATACAGCCTCGAGAGCGCTTTGGCTCAAGCCAACAAAGCGTTGATAGTAAGCGCTCAAAACCTCACCACGCGCTGATTGGAGATCTGGAGTGATCGACGGCAGCGCCTGCTGACTCGCGCGCAACTGTTGTTGGTAAGCCGGCCAGCGCTGCTGCACAAGCTGACGGCATTGATCCCCATCAAGTGACAATGGAGTGAAAGCGAGACCCTGCAGAGATTTCGCCGGCGCTTGGCTTCCTTGGCAAACTTCCGTCCAGAGCGATCCTAGCGCCACGGCCGCGACGAAATCGTCGTCGATGTTGGCACAGCTCGTGCTGTTGATGCTGTCTGCAGTCGCAAGGCGAACCGCTGGGGCGCTCTCAATCGGTGCACGAACAACGTTGTAAGTTGAGTCCGGCATCTGCTCGAGGAAAACGACTGAGTTATCATGCGTGAACGATGGATAATATGAGTTGCCGCGCGTCTGATTGGAGATACGCTGAACGGTATCTTCTTCTAGATCCACAACATAGACTTGAAAGTTTTGGCTATTTAAGCTCGGTTGCTCATACCAAGTAACGCCCCCAGGATTGGTGTCATTGGTGTCAGAAGCGAAGGTAATTTTTTTTCCATCGGGAGAGAACTCCACTTTACCCGTGGCAAATCCTAGATCACGAGTCATCTCACAGCGCGTGCCGCCGTTAGGTGCAGTCACGATACGGAAAATTTTAGTCGTGCCGGCCTCGACGTCATAGGCCGCGAGTTGCTGACCGTCTTTTGAAAGCATCGGCAACTTGTAGGGAGCATCACCCAAGTTAGAACAGAGTGGTTTAGGTGCTTGATCGTTTGACCCCATGTTGGGACTTCCGCCCGCGACGGTCGATCTGAAATCTTTGAACATCAAGGTGTTCATACTGGTGTCACCCGTCGTCAGAGTATCGGTGATCACACGATAGTTTCTGTTGGGCGTCTGCACTCCTGGCAACACTCCAGCCGAGTGATAGACACCTTGGAGACCTGCCGGACGGTTGCCGTCAGCGAGCAACGGAGTTGAATTCGTGCTCAAATTATCACGATCGTAAAAATTGAGTCCCGGCGTAATGATAATTTGCCCATCAGGTGTTGGAACTGCGTCGTAAGGACCAGGCACCGCACGGTAGTCACCAGTGTTCATGTCCAGAACGAGGTTACCACTTGGGCCAATAATCGAAACTTCGTTTCGATTATCTTGTGGTCCCTGACGTGGAATCGGTTTGAAGAAATAATCGGGAGTAAAATCGAGCTCCACGCGTTCTTGCGCGAGATCCCTATCCACCGCACAGACGGCCGGTAAACCTTGCGCGTTGGCATTTCCAGAAAGCAGCACCATCATCGTTATTAGTAACATGGGCTACTCCAGGTATTTCCCGACAACGCGGGAGTAAGTGGTTTGTCCCATGATACCGGGAACCATCGGCCCGACGATGCGGCCACTTTTATACATAAGAATGTTCGGGTAGTGCATCAGCGTGTTGCGCTTGCGCATTTCGAAGCTATGCATCTTGGTGAGCTTCACGTCAGTGATGCCTTCTTTCTTGAGGGCCTTCAGCGCGTCGGCTTCTTTTACATTGGGATCAAGCACGATGGTGAGTGCGAGATTATTTTTGGCCGCCACCTCACGGATCGTTTTAATGCCACTCACTGAATGATCCATGAAGGGTGACCAAGAGTAGATCAAACCGCCGCCTTGAGCGTTCTTCAAAGTGCGGGCGAGTTCTGCGTCGGTGAAGCCGGTCGTTGGCGCGTTCAGAGCGATGGTAGCGATTTCCGGAGCGCATTTTTGAGACGTGGAATAACGAACGATCAAACGATCGTAAGGACTTTCTTTAACGAGCACTTCGTGGCCCGCTTCTTTTTCCAAGGTCCACCAGCGCGAAAGCGTCTTGGTTGGAGCGGTATATCGGAAAGTGTTATCAGGGCGCATTTTGGCTCGCCACTGCTCACCCACCCCGTCGCGCTTGATGAGTGTTTGCATCGCTTTCCAGCAGACGAAACTTTTTTCCGGCTTCTGCGCTTGTGGCATCGAACTTACGCTCGCCATCGCCCGCGTGCCCATGAGGACTAGTAATAGACTTAAGATAATGAACGTTAATTTCATGAGTTCTCCCCTGGCTAAATCATACGATTACATGCCGCTCTTGAGCCTCCGGGTACTTTCTGCCGTTTTGTTGAGCTTTTTACTTAATGCGCACCGCGCAAGCATGGGCCAATACCCTCAAACCCCTACACAAAAGGCCCTATCCATGGCAATTTGCACCAAGATATTTCTCCCTCTCATCCAGACATTTCTCACCTTAATTGGTGCTTAAGGAGACTTCATGAAAACGGTTAAAGTTGGCATTAACGGAATGGGCCGCATCGGCCGCACAATTTTACGCGAATTGGTTAAGCGCCAACACAAAGGCCTTGATCTCGACATCGAAATTGTCGCGGTTAACAATCCCGGTGATCGCGCACCTTACGTACATTTAATGAAATACGATTCTCTCCACGGGAAACTTCCTGTGGACGTCACTTTGAATGGCGACGACCTGATGGTTGCCGGCAAAAAAATCCACTTCTACGGTATCAAGAGCCCAGCCGAGATTCCTTGGGACGCTCATGGCGTGCAAGTGGTGATCGATGCCACCGGTATCTTCAAAGACAAACCAGGTCTCGGCCAGCATCTTCGCGGCTCAGTGAAGAAAGCTATTATGTGCGCTCCAGGTAAAGACCTCGACGGCACCTTCGTGATGGGCGTAAACAGCGACAAGTACGATCCCGCCAATCACCACATCATCTCTAACGCCAGCTGCACGACGAACTGCCTCGCGCCGATCGTGAAAGTGCTGCACGAAAACTTCGGTATCGAGAACGGTTTGATGACGACAATCCACTCGTACACCTCAGATCAAAACATTCTCGACAACTCACACACCGACATGCGCCGCGCGCGGGCAGCAGCTGTCAGCATGATCCCGACTTCAACGGGCGCAGCTAAAGCCATGGGCGATGTGATCCCAGAGATGGCAGGCAAACTCGACGGCTACGCCGTTCGTGTTCCGACTCCCGATGTTTCAATGGTTGACCTCACTGTCACACTCACGAAGCCTGCTGATAAGAAAGCCATCAATGCAGCTATGAAAGCCGCCAGCGAAGGTCCTTTGAAAGGCATCCTCGGTTACACCGAAGAAGAATTGGTTTCTGTTGATTTCATGGGCAACCCAGACTCTTCGATTTTTGATTCGAAGCTCACCAACGTCATCGGCAAAACGGCGAAAGTCGTGAGCTGGTATGACAACGAAGTGGGTTTCTCGAACCGTGTTCTTGATCTTGCAAAATTCGTTGGCGCAAAACTTTAAGGACAACCCATGCAACTGAAATCCATCCAAGACGCTGACCTCAAAGGCAAAAAAGTCTTGGCCCGTTTTGACTTCAACGTGCCGCTCACTAAAACTGAGCCACGTACCATTACGGACGCGAGTCGCATCGACATGGCCTTGCCAACGATCCGTCTCATGTTGGAGAAAGGTGCTTCGAAAATTATTCTTATGAGTCACCTCGGACGTCCAGACGGTCAAGTGAATCCGAAATACTCACTGGAGCCCGTAGCGACTTACCTCGCCGAACAGCTCGGGATCGATGTTGTGCTCACGACCGGACCGGTTGATGTGGGCGTGAAAGAGTTCTTGCAACTTCCCGAGACGAAAATCGTTCTCTTGGAAAACTTGCGCTTCTCCCCTCTCGAGGAAAAGAACGATCAAGAGTTCGCCGAGAAGCTTTCTACTTACGGCGATGTATATGTGAACGACGCCTTCGGCGCTGCTCACCGTAAACACGCCTCAGTGTTTGGTGTGAACAAGTTCTTCTCTGGTCGCGCTTACGCCGGTTTGTTGCTCGAAAAAGAAATCAAGGCCCTCGGGCACTTGATGGATAAACCAGCGAAGCCTTTTGTTGCTGTCCTCGGTGGAGCAAAAGTCGCTGACAAAATCAAAACCATTGAACGTTTGCTCGTGCTCGTCGACAAGATTTTGATTGGCGGCGCTATGGCGTACCCATTCCTGAAGGCCAAGGGTCTCGCCGTCGGTAAATCATTGTGCGGTGATGAAGACGTCGCTCTCGCCAAACAATTGCTCGCGCAGGATAAGGGCGGCAAGATTCAGCTTCCGGTCGATCACATCGTGGCCGGCAATCCTGATTCAGAACCAAGTTTCTCAGCGACCATCAACAACGATAAAATGGGTCTTGATATTGGACCTGCCACCATCGACAAGTACGCCCTCCATTTGAAAGGTGCTAAGACGATTTTCTGGAACGGCCCGATGGGTTTGTTTGAAAATCCAAAATTCGCAACGGGCACCATGGAAATGGCGAACTACATCGCTCACTCAGGTGCGTTCACTGTCGTCGGCGGCGGTGATTCAGTGGCCGCTGCTCAACAGAGCGGCTTCGCTGATCAGTTCAGCCACGTCTCGACCGGTGGCGGCGCTTCTCTTGAGTACATTGAGAAAGGTGAACTTCCAGGCGTGAATGCCTTGCGAGGCCTCTAAAATGAAACTCATCGTCGGCAACTGGAAGATGAATCAGAATCAAGAGCAGGTTCGTGCGTTCTTTTCTGCTCTCAAATCTGGTCCCCGTCAGCAAGAAGCCTGGCTTGCTCCGCAAGCTTTGCATATTGGTCTCGCTTTGAGCCTCGCTCCCCATGATATCAAAATCGGTGCACAGAATAGCAGCGAGCAAGACAGCGGTGCCTTTACGGGCGAAAACTCTCCGGCGACGTTGAAAGATCTCGGAGCGAGTTTTGTTTTGGTAGGCCACTCTGAACGCCGCCAAATTTTCCATGAAACGAATGTCACTTGTGCCGCGAAAACAAAACGTGCTCTCTCTCACAATCTCGCAGTGATTTACTGTGTGGGTGAAACCCTGACCGAGCGTGAAGCCGGGCAAACTCTCTCTGTTGTAAAACAACAGTTGCGCCAAGGGCTCAGTGATCTCGGCGGCTGGCATCCGGGCCAGTTGATTGTGGCCTATGAACCTGTTTGGGCGATCGGGACGGGCAAAGTCGCCACGCCGGCCCAGGCGCAGGAAGTTCATGCGGCGATTCGAACCGAGCTCAAAGAAATGTACTCTGCTGCGGGTCAGGCCGTGCGCCTGCTCTACGGCGGCAGCGTGAAACCGGACAATGTAAAAGAGCTCATGGGGCAAACCGACATCGACGGTGCCTTAGTAGGCGGCGCGAGCCTCAAAGCGACGGATTTTCTAGCGCTGTGTCAGTAGAACTGGTTTCTTTTATAAGAATGGGCGTGTTACAAATATAGCCCCTAGGAGATTTTATGATCACGACCCTTATTGTTTTGCATGTCATCATCTGCGTCCTTCTCGTTGTCACCGTGCTCTTGCAGTTCGGTAAAGGCGCTGAGATGGGAGCGATTATGGGGGGCGGAGCTTCTCAAGCCGTTTTCTCTAGCTCAAGCAAAGGTAACTTTTTTACTAAACTCACCAGCGCCCTCGCGATTGGTTTCATGTTGAACTCGATCGCTCTTACGACGCTCAAGAGCCGTGAAGCAAAAAAATCTTTATTCGATGATGAGCAAGAACTCGCAGCTCCTTTGAATAGCGATGCGTCCGCTCCAGCAGCAGGCGCTTCTGCTCCGGCCCCAACAGATGCAGCAGCTCCACAAGCTGCCGCTCCTGCGCAACAAACGCAGCAGCCTTCAGCGCCTAATCAAGCGCAACCGCAACAAGCTACACAGCAATAGTTTTAAGGCCCCTCTGGGGCCTTTCTTTTTTCCCCTCGATGGAATCATATCCACTCTTTGTTCCTCTCATCTCCATCCTCGCTGGCTTTATTGATGCCATCGCTGGCGGTGGTGGGCTCATCACCATTCCCATGTGGACGCTTGTCATGGGCCCTGGCGCGCATGTGGTGGCCACCAATAAAGTGGGCGCCTTTGCCTCATGCGTGATGGCGTTGTGGGTGTATCAACGCCATCACCCCGTTCCGTGGCGTGAAGGCCTGTGGTTTCTTGTCGCGATTAGTATCGGTTCATTTATCGGCTCTCAACTCACGGGCCTTGTCCCGAGCCACGTCTTCGCATGGATGCTGCTCGCTCTGTGCCCACTGATTCTGATGATTGTGTGGTCGAAAGAGCGCCTCTTCGCCGAGCGGCCAACTGAGCCCACGGCGCTCAGTAAGTTCGTGCTCGCGGGTCTTCTTGTAGGAATATACGACGGCTTTTTTGGGCCAGGCGGAGGCACCTTTATGCTGCTCGCCCTCTTGTGGTTCACGTCTATGCCTCTCATGAGCGCCTTGGCGCTTTCAAAGCTCGCTAACTCACTCTCGGCCGGCGTGTCGCTGGGAGGCTTTGCTATGCAAGGTCTGGTGGATTGGAAATGGGGTGCTGTGGGCGGCTTCTCAATTGTGATCGGTTCATTCATGGGCGCACAGCTCACCAAACGTAAAACAGTGGGCGTGGTGAAACCTGCGCTGACTGTCGTGGTGATTTTGCTGATGGGGAAATTACTGTGGGATCAACTCAAAGGGCCTTAAGGTCGTAAGAGCAGTCCGCTTTTTCTTTGCTGATGCGATCTTCGTCATGCAAGTCACGAGATGTAAATCCCACTGTGATGTGCGGAGACCAGCGCTTCCATTGAAAATCATCCGGAAGGCCACCGTTGGCGACGAAGCGGCGCCAGACTTGCTTACGAAACTCTAAAAGCTCCGGTGACGAAACAGAGATAAACCAGCTTTCCTCTGTCGCTTTGCCTAACACCACCGTGACTTTTTTTAGGCACAAGACTTTCACTGGTGCTTTCATGGCGCTTTCTTTTACGACAACTTTTTCAACGGTGTTCACCTTGATCGTTTGCGAAAGAATGCGCATCTCCGCAGGCGTGATCACAGTGATGTGCGCCTCGCTACGGTGCTGAAGTTTTTTCCCCTTGCGCTTTTCTACTTCTTCGCGAATTTTTTCCACAGGGCCATAAGGCATCGGGATGCCAACCCAGTCTGGGTGAGACTTAAAATAAGGGCGCTTATCGAGAGATTCAATGTTGGCCACATCTGCGCTGATCGTTTCGGCTGCAAAACTTACGCTAGAAAAGAAAAACAAAAACAGAATCAGCATTTTCATTTTTTCTTCTCAGTAACGACACGAATTTTTCCGAAGTCAGCGGATGCCAGAGCTTTCACTTCCTCGATCGGCAACTGCGCCCATGGAATAGTAGGATCAAAGCGATTTGAAAGTGTAATGTCTTTGCGAATATCTGACTTCACATAATCCACATGCTTCTCAAAGATGTCGAAGAGCCATGGCTCGAGCTTCACTCCGCGAAACTTCTTCATCACACCCACCGCATCCGCTACCAACATGACTTGGCTGTAAGAGCGTTTGGTGGTGATGGCATCAAAGAAATCAGCGATGGTGCATGCACGCGCCATAGGATGAATTTCTTCTTCACGTTTCTTGGTTGGATAACCGGTACCATCCCAGTTCTCATGATGTTCGTGCACAATACGCGCGATCACATTCACGTCGATGGTGTGATGGACTTTCACGTGCCCTGAAAGCAGAAGCTCCAACCCAAAATCCGGATGCATTTTGATTTGCTCATATTCGGCTTCAGTTAGTCCGCCGGGGTTATTCAAAATGTGCGTAGGGATTTTTACTTTGCCCAAGTCATGGAGCAAGCCACCCAGACCGATGTTGACCAAGTCCTGGCGAGGCGCTTTCGGATGAGCAGCTTTCCAGATGCTGATGCTGTACATCGACACGTTGATGGAATGATCGTAGGTGTAAAAATCGTGGAAGCTCAAGTTACTGATGAGGCCACGAAGATCATCAATGCCGTACTCTCCTAAGAGATCGACCATATTCTCCACGACTTCACGGCAGCCTTCGATGCCGGCCTCAAGTAGCTCAGTTGAGAATTCGCGTTTGCCATCAAAAATCCGGCCGAGATACTCCAACGCCGAGTCTTTAATGACGTGAGCTTTTTGCGTGTCATCGCGCTGATCGGATTGCACTAAGCTTTTCATGTAGAGGCTGCGCTGATCTTCTGGAATGTAGATCTGCAGATATTTTTTGCGCAGGTTTTCGAGATCATCCAAACTCAGCGCTTCGCCGGATGGAAAAATACGCACGAATTTTTCGCGCTCTTTGAGCGATGAGGAATTCACAAAGAGATCGAAGGGAAGCGCACTTCCGGTGTCGATCAAGTCATAGCGAACGGAGAAGAAGCTCCGTAAAGCTGGGGAGGTCTGCATGGCTACAATTGTAACATGAGAGGGGAATTTATCGTGTTTGAAAGGCCTTAAACCCAATAGAAAGGCCCACCGAAGTGGGCCTAGCGACAACTTAATGGGTCAGTTTTAAGTCTAGAACGGGATATCGTCAGAAGCGAAGTTTGCTTCCGTAGAAACTTTGTAATCCTGATTCATGTCCATCGGTGCAGAACCTTGGTTCATGCCCGCTGAAGTATCAACATGGCGCTCGCCGCCTTTGTTGTCAGATGGACCGCCGATGAATTGCACAGTCGCTGCGTTGATTTCAGTCATGTAGCGTTTGTTGCCGTCTTTGTCGTCCCATGAACGAGTTTGCAAACGGCCTTCAACGAAAGCTTGGCGACCTTTTGAGAGGTACTGGTTGCAAAGTTCTGCGAGTTTTCCCCACACAACGATACGGTGCCATTCTGTTTTTTCTTGTTTCTGTCCGCCCTTGTCGGTCCACGCTTCAGTGGTGGCGATGGAGAAGTTACAAACCGGCGCGCCGCCAGGTGTGTACTTCAACTCTGGGTCTTGGCCCAAACGCCCGAGTAGGATCACTTTATTAACGCTCATAGAATCTCCTTTGCCTGATGGTGAGGCATATTGTTGTTTGTGATTTCCATCACGAATTTCGCGTGCCCAGAGGCTACTTCAATCGCAGCACTACGGAAACGGTCAGGTTCTCACTTAGGCCGTCACTTGCGGAAAATGTGCCAAGAAGGAAACGAGCGAAAGCCTTGAAATGTTTCAAGGCTTCTGGTGATCAAATAAATTTTTTGGAGGCTACTGAGAAATTTCTGACGACGATTGTGATTTTCTCGCGCGTAGCAGCGGAGAATCTGGATTGTCGCGCAAAAAGTTTTCCACATGCTTGCGTGCGATACGCACGTCTTTGCGATACCACGTAGGATCGAAACCACAAGTCACACACTTCACATCACGACGATAAAGCGATTTGCGAGTGAACTCAAAAACCGCCCACATGATGAAAAAACTCCCGAGAGTTTTCCATTCCAAGATTGGAAAGAGTGCCCAAGTGAGAATGACAGTGATGAGAGCAATCTGGCCGTAATGACGAGCTGACAAATTACTATCGTACTGAAGAGCACGCGGGGTGCGGCACAGGGCGCAGTAACAGTCGCGGTTGGCAGATTTTTTCAAGTTCACCTCTCTAGAGCTATTAAACCATGCGCGAATCGCAAGATTGTAGTGGGCACAAATGGCCGCCGGGCCCCCTGCGGGGCCCGAGGTGAAGAAACTGTTGGTGGCGGGGTGTAAACCGGTGGGAAACAGAGGGGGGACGGCCTAGCAGCACACGTTCCACATCCCGGACCAAGGCCTTGCGTGCCGGGATACCTTTACACCTTCCAAATCCCATACCAAAATACTCATACATGATTTCGCTCACTTCTAACCTTCTAGGGACAAAACGCGCCGGTGAGCGGGGCCAAATAAGCATCTTCTTCGCCTCCAGTCTCATCGTTCTGATTTCCATCATCGCCTTCGTCATCAACATCGGTTTGTTCGTGAAAGCGAAGATCAATTTGCAGAATGCCACCGATGCTTCGGCGTACGCAGGAGCTGCTGTACAAGCGCGCATGCTCACGCGCATCGGCTACATGAACTGGGAAATGCGCAACAACTACAAAGAATGGATGTTCAAGTACTACGTGCTGGGTAATCTCAACATCGATGGTGTGGACGCTCCACCTGCCTCGGGAAATGTCAGCTACCGCATGCAACCCGATCCGAACATTCCAGCGGCGGCCGGCACCGGCGAAGACGTCTATAATTTTCCCTCGGTCTGCATGCACTATGCAGGTGTCCCCACCAACGTTTGCCGCCGTTACGCCATCCCCGGTATCCCGCGCTTCGAACCCACCAACCTCGTCGGTATCGACGAGACAACGTCATCATTCATCGATGCCATTGTTAAAGAAAAATCCAGTGACTGCTCGAAGCGCACGCAGCTGAACTTCAACATCACCAACTTGTGGGCCTACAACCTCCGTGCTGAAAATGCTGTTGGAACAGCATTTCAAGATGCTCCCCAGGTCGCCGCTGATCGCGTGGGTGCCTGGCCTCGGGCGGTAGAGCTGGCCATTCGAACACGTGCGCTTGAATACGCCGTAAACCGGGCACCGCAGGTCGTGTGTGGCAACCCTTCTGATGGCACCACCACCTGCCGAAGCGTGATCTCACTTGAAGGTGAAAACCATTATGGCAATGAGCGGCCGGCGAAAGCCTACTGGTCCGGGTTTCGCAATCTGACCAACGAAGGGAATAATGGTAACGAGGAAATGAAAGCCTCGTTCACCTTGACCGAACTCAGTCCACAACCTGTCACTTTCGGAAACAACTCACTATCCACCATGCTCTCGGGCACGCGAGGAAAACAAAGTCCCAAGTACTACCTCGATCTCAAGCTACAACTCGCGAACTACGCCACTTTTTTCACGGCGCTCATCGCCCGTGATGACGTCATCGATGCCGCCGGCCAAGTAGTGAAAGCTGAAGGTGCGTGTGACGTTTCAAAAATCGCCATCCCCGTTCCTGGCTACCCGATGGGTTTTTATAAAAATCCAGAAGTCGTGACGTACTACGCAGTCAAAGGTGAGGCGAATTTCCAAGGCCTCTTCAATCCCTTCAGCACTCCGTCGACAAAACTCACCGCCTACGCCGCTGCGAAACCCATGGGTGGAAGAATCGGTCCGGCACTCTTCACTGCGAGCAGTGGCGCTGATGAGACGGCGATGACCACTCGAACCACGGCGAACAACCGTCGCTCGACTGCCTATCTCAGCGGGCTTGATTTGAAAGATGTTAAACGCAAGGGCACCAACACACCGGTGGGTGATGGTGTGTTTGCTCCCGGCATGGCGATCCCGATTAATAAGGGGCCAGCGCAAACGGAGCGCTTCTGGATCGCTGAGCCTACCGATCAGATCGGTGGCTTAGTTTCAGGGCCAAGTATTGTCTTCGGAATTCCCAACTTGGTGTATGACTTTGCGAGAGGAAACACCAACCCGAACAGCTATATCACAGGTGCCCAGCAGACGAATGTGATTAAACCCGACAGATTTAGCGCTGGGCTAGACGACTCGTACTCCTCTGGTCTTTACAAGGGCGAGCAAATGACAATGTTTGAGCGAAACCTTGTAGGTGTGGGGACCGTTCAAGAGATCACTGATTCAATCTACAATGTGCGCGCACCGACGGCCTACGAAGCGGCGAACTACACCGTCCCCGTTCCCTATGATCTCGCGCTTCAAGCGGTTGGCGGGAGTGGGAATTTCCTCGATACCTTCGGCTTTATTGTCGGGCCGTTCGCACCTATCGCCAACACCAGCTTCCCTGTGTATCAAGCCAGCATTTATGCTCCGCTGTTTTCTTCCAATGGCGATGCGCTCTTCACAACCGCCGAGGAAGTCGGGACTGAAATCAGAGATTTCATTCGCATGCAAGAGGGTGCCATGCGGAAGTATCGCGACTCCATGAACCTGGTTTCAAAATCCATTTTCGAAGATGATCCGGTTAAATACAAAGACGCTGCTGATCGGATTTCAGATTTTAACTATTCACTGACGGCGGACGATCCAAACGCCAGGCCAACGTGCAAAAGTATCGCGGGAACATTTTTACATTTTTATTTCGGTAGCACCGATAACACTCTTGGCGTTTCAGATCCCGGCATCTGCCCGCTCTCGTTGATGGAAAGCATAAGCGCGTTCTATACCAGTACCAATCCTAACTTTGGCATCGATCCCCACATGCATGTGATCGAGTACTCCTATCGAGGTGATGGCCATCCACGCGGTGCTGACATTGCGACCTGGGATAAATTATTAACGGGCTACATGCCAGGGCCGCTGCGCGGAGCCACTGAAGAGGGCCTTTTTGGAACACCGTATAGCGGTGAGCAGGAAACCATGCGGCGAACCGGTTACTCAACTAAACTTGTGACGCTTAGATCACTGACATCTTCAGGCCACTATAACTCGAGTGTTAATAATGCTCCCGTGTACTCGGAAGGCATGCTCACAGGGTTTAACCCGCTGTTTGAAGACGTGCGGCAAAATAGTTTTCGCAACGCTCTAGATCTTAATGCCCTCAGTGTTCCTGCCACGGTCACTCACTGACGCTTGCCCAACAAATTGGTGTGCCACTATACTAGTGAGAGTTTTTTCCTCCCCTTCAATTAAGCAAAGGACCTCCCTGTGGCAGCCAAAAAAGCAAAGAAAGTCCCCGCAAAAAAGAGTGCAAAACCTAAGGCCAAGCCTGCTGGAAAAAAAGTCGCCAAAAAAGCAGTGAAGAAAGTCGCTGCTAAAAAAGTGGCCAAGAAAGTAGCGAAGAAAGCCGCAAAAAAAGTAGCGAAGAAAGTGGCTGCAAAAAAAGCAGCTCCAACTAAAGCGGTCAAGCCAGCTGCAAAACCCGCAGCGAAACCAGCGGTAAAGAAAGAAGTTAAAAAACCACTCGTACCGGTCGTTGTTCCTGCTCACGCCAAAGGCGCAGCTTTTGATGACGACTACGCATCCGACGGCGCTGACGAATTCGACGCCGACTTCGACGAAGAAGAAGAAGGCGAAGTCGATCCGAAAGCTGAAAAAACTGCTAAGCCAGCTGAAGAGTTCACGCCGGGTGAAGAGGAAGAAGAAGGCGCCTACGGCTACGGCTGGGGTTACGAAGAAGGCCTCGATAATCCCGAAGAAGCGGAAGAAGAAGACGAAGTCTTTGATGAAGACGAAGAATACGTCAAAGGCCCGAAGAAACCGGGTGAAGAAGCTGAAGACGACGAGTCTTACTAATTACACTTAAGACGTGGCCCGCAGGGGCCACTTCTTTTTTAAGGCCCTATGAAAAAATTAGAACTGTATTACTTTGATGAATGTCCCTACTGCCAATTGGTCCTGCGCACTGTTGCGGATCTTGGTCTTAAAGACAAAGTCGTCTTAAAAAATATCCGTAAAGAAGCGGCGAACCGTGAAAAGCTCATGAAAGACACGGGACGTAGCACGGTTCCCTGTCTCTACATCGACGGCGTTCCGATGTTCGAGAGCAAAGACATTGCTCGCTGGCTGACTGACAACGCAAAAGGCCTCTAGTGGAAATTCGTGATCCGGTCCATGGCTCTATCGCTATTCATGATGCTGAAACCCCGGTTATTGAGCATGCGTTTTTCCAACGCCTCAGAAACATCAAGCAACTGGGTTTCTCGGAGTTCGTTTTTCCCGGCGCCACCCACACACGTTATTTGCATTCCATCGGTGTGATGAATGTAGGCACGTTAGTTTTTAATGCCCTTTTCAAGGATCGCCTCTACGATAAAGAAGTTCAGCGCCTGCGCCAAACCTTGCGCTTGGGCTGTCTGCTCCACGACATTGGCCATGCGCCCTTGTCTCACACCACTGAGCATGTCATGCCGTTAGTGAGTGCCTTGAAACTCCCGACGCGCTTTGCTCCCGGCAAAGACCGCCAAGCGAGCCACGAAGACTACACTCTCAAAAGTATTATTGATTCGAGTTTCACTACCTCTTTTAAAGATGTGCGCGCTGATTTTGGAGTCACTCCTGAAGCGGTCGCTGAGCTCGTCATGGGTGAAACCCGCGATCCGGCCTACTTCACGCTGGATGGTGTGGACTGGTTCCCGCTGTTGCACCAATTAGTTTCAAGCGAGATGGACTGCGATCGCATGGATTATCTTCTGCGCGACAGCTACTTCTGCGGCGTGAGCTACGGAAAATTTGATCTGGATTGGATCGTCGACAATCTCAAGGCCTGCGAAGAAGGCGGCCGGATGTACTTAGGCATCAGCGAGCGCGCCGTTTCGACGTTCGATGATTTCCTCTTGAGCCGTTTCCATATGTTCATGATGGTGTACTTCCACTACCGCGCCGTTTGCCTGGAGCAGATGCTCATGCGCTACTTCAAAGCGACAGGCACCAGTGAGTACGCTATTCCTGCTGATATTGAATCTTACCTTGAGCACGATGATCCGCATTTGTGGAAAGTCCTACGCAAGAGTAAAGATCCATGGGCAGCGCGAGTGGTTCGCAATGATATTCCTCGCAAAGTGATGGAGACCTTCGGAGCTGAAGGAGTTCAGCACATGGAGACGCTGGAAAATTACCTCAAAGCGCAGAACATTGATTACATCAAGTGCTCTTCTAAGGGCCGCTTGTCGAAGTACTATGCGGACTCCGCGCCGGCGAACGCTTATCCGATGAAGGTTCTGCGAGAAGCTTCCATGGGAGGCACACGCCGTCATATCAATGTGAACGAAGCCACTGATCTCTTTGAGAAATACTCCAAGAGCCATGCAGTCACACGTTTGCACCTGGACTACGACCAGCTTCCTTCAGCTCAGCAGAAAGCTGTGCTCGAGATCGTGCGAGCGATTTAATGCAAAAGTTTTTCCTCTACTTCATGTTGGTGGTTGCGTACCTGGGACTCTCCAAGGCGCTCTCACCCTCAGAGTTGGGAATGGATTACATGCCCAACGAGAAGGGCCTCAGTCGCGTGATCCCGGGACAAAGCGTGACCGTAATATTGACTGACACGCATGCCACCGGCTTTCTGATCAAAACCTATTATCAAAAACTCCGTCTGGTTCATGGCTTCCAAGGCGTCGAAGAAATGATCGTGCGCACCTCGCGGGATTTTGCGCTCAAGAATCGCAAAAATATTGGCATGTCAGTGTTTCGTCGAATAGAAGGTGTTGAAGAAACCATTCCCATGCCACCCGGTGTGGCTTATGTCGGCAACCGTGGCTTTGGTGAGTGGCGCCCGGATAAAAAAGGCCAAGTCCGTTGGCGTTTTTACCGCGCGTACAAAAATCTCCCGCGCTACCTCGGTTGGGGCACATGGCGGCCCATCCCGGCGTTTTATGAAGAATACGTTTCACACTACGAGCGCAAGAAAACTTTCTATGGCCTAGAGAATGAGTTTGGAACTGATGGCCGTGTGACACGCAAGAATTTCCCGAATTTTTTTAAACCGGAGCGCCAGCAGAAAGTGGAACTTAAAACGCTTGTCTTAAAGTACCTCAAAGAGAATTTCTAAAGGGCCTGTTGTATGAATGAGATTTTCGATCGTCTTCTAATCCGCATCATCCTCGTGAGCGTGGTTTGTGGCGTTTTGTTCGTCTACAAGTATGCTCACCTCCTCTTCTATCCAACCATGAAGAAGCAGGTCACTAAGCGCTTCTACCCTTCGGAAAATCCAGCAGATACCATCCACATGTTTTCGCGATTGGTGGGCTTCACCATTATTTTAAGTTCTTTGGGTTTTGATGAAAGCCACGGCATCTTTCTTTCGATCTTTCATTTCTTTGTGTGGGGCTCGCTCACCTGCGGGCTCTACCTATTGTCGCTGTTTTTGATCGAAAGCATTGTGCTGTACAACTTCGAATACAAAGACGAAGTCCTCAAGCGCCAGAATCTCACCTACGCCATTATTTGCCTCAGCCATGCGCTCTCCATTGCTCATGTCACTCGCACCGTGGTGGACCAATCAGAAAACTCGCTCGTCATTCTTTTTGTGCTGTGGCTCTTGGCGATGGTTGTGATGGGCTTCAGTTCGAAGTACTACACGCTGCTGACCAAATTGAACTTCAATCGCCTAATTACCCAGCAACGGCCTTCGGTGGCGCTTTCTTACGCTGGTTACACTCTAGGAATTAGCTGGCTCGTGGGCGGAAGCTTTGATCAGGAACACTACGATATCAGCATGTATTGCGTACAGGTCATGCTTAAAATGCTCTTGGCGTTGATCATCTATCCTCTCTTTAAGCGCGGCCTAGAGTACGTCTTTAAGACCCGCACCTACGCGGCCGGCGCCGATGCCCCGATCCAAGATACCGATCAGCAGAACTGGGGTTATGGCTTTTACGAGGGCTCATTGTTCCTCGCGGCTGCAATCCTGACTTCGATGATCGTGAATCACATCCAATTCGGCACGATTTACCCGTTCTTTTAGCGGGTAGGCGCAGCGGGGTAAGATAAGTTCTATGTCTTTGCTCCATAAGCTGCAAAACAATATCTTCTACGTCATCAACCTCCTCACCGGACGGGTCGCTGCACTCGAGCGCCAAATGATGCGAATGCAGGAAGACATGGACCGCAAGTTTGCTATCCAACGCCAGCACCTCGTGCGCGTGAAGAATCGCCAGGACCTACCGGATGCATTTATCCACGACGGCCGTCCTTACCATGACCTGTCACCGGACAAGGCCTGGAAGCTTTTCGAAGACCCAAGTTTTGATTTTATTTTCCTCGACGTGTCTCACCAGGATTACGTTCCGGAAGGCCCACGTCCGAAAGCCACTCTCCACATTCCTCTCGAACAGCTTGCCGAGCGCTGGGATGAAGTTCCCAAACAAAGCACGCCACTGATGATCATTTCTGAGGAAGGCTTGCGCAGTATTCTTGCCTGCGAATTTTTGAATTCGAAGAACTACTTCAACTGCAACAATATTTCGGGTGGTTGGAAATTCTGGCCAGGCCATCAACTTAAAATTCTCAATCAAAGCGACAAATCAGCTTAAATCTAAATGCAACTGGAGACCCACATGAAATTTTTTCTTCTTTCTATACTCCTGACTGGAATTGGACATGTCTTTGCTGCCGAACAAGCAGAAGTGGTACTTCCCGGTTCGGAAACTATCGCTATTTGCGGTGAGGTAGAGCTCTTCAAGAAAAAGAAACTTGTTGTTAGCTCGAAGGAAAACATCCCACAGAATTGGAATTACTATTTCCAAGTCGGCAACAAGACACATCAAGTTTCCTACAAAAGATTGAATTCCAAGACCGAAAAATTCTTCTCAGTAAATCCAAAAATCGAGATCACTCGACACAGCTCTGAGATCAAGAATGTTCCGGTGATCTATAAGCGGGCCAACAAAGAGTGCGTGGACGAGAAACCGGAATCAGTAGTGGACTCGCTTTCACGTGAGTCAAAAGAAATCCCCGCCCTTCCTGCTGAGAAAATTGATGGTGCTGACTCCGCAACCCAACAATAACTGAACAATCGAAGGGGGCGCTAGATCAGCGTTCCCTTCTTCTGACTTCCTAACAATTCTCTGTGAAGATTTTCAAGCATCAGCTCCACCCGATCGAGTTCGACCTCGCCCATCTTACGTGAGTAGTGCGACTCAACATCGTTCACCACCTGCAGTAGGTTCACCTTAAATTTCTCACCGTAATCCGTCAGGCGCACGAGCTGCTCGCGTTTATCGATCTCCGAATGCTGACGAGTGACGTATCCACGGCGCTCGAGCTCGTTCAAGTGACTGGTCATGGTTTGTTTTTTAAGACCGCAGGCCTTGCCGATCATCTTAATGGACGGGGCTTCGTGCTCAACCAGATACATGAGGATTTCAAGGAAAGAGGCGCGCAGATCAGTGAAGCCGCGAGACTGGAGCTGACGGATCAATTCAACGCTGTAGAGGCGATAGATTTGTTTGAGAAGACTGCCGATGTGAGCGATACGACGCATATAGTATTAGCATAATACTATAGGGCTTGGCCTACAACTGATACTTAAGCAGGATACGGGTGATCTCTTCGGGGAGCTCTTTTTTGACGGGAGCTGACTCTGACACAGAGACCTGCACGGGCAAACCTTCCACCCACAGCTCCCATTTCACGCGTTCCTTCGTCGGAATCCCCGTCTCCGCATGAGCGATGGTCACCGAAGTGAGAGCGATCAGGGCAGCAAAAAGAAAGCGCATGGGGGTCTCCTATTTCTTCAAGGATAAGGGCTTTTTTAAGACGACGGGGCGGACTCTGTAAAAATGTCACTCTCTGCCCACTCGTACAGGGTGGGGCTTTGTGAAAAGATTAAACATGGGCTTTTTAGTCATATTTTTATGGATTTTTTCAGCTACGGCCTCCCCCTCCATCGGCTGGACCGACCTGCGTCCTGGCGGTAGCCGCTCGATGCTGATCGACGCTGAGAAAAGCGGCTGGACCCTCAAGGTCCAAGATAGTGAACTCGCGCCGGTGCTCAAAGGTGTAGGAACTTTTTCCAACAAGCAAACTCTTGGGCCGCTCAAAAAGCGCATGCTCGATTTGGATACAAAACTCAAAGCGCGCGCTCAACTCCTCGGCGACCTACCCGTGAAAAAAGATCATGCGATCTATGGTCGCTTGAATGATCACGTGGTGGATCTCAACACTCCCTTTGGCGTTGAGCTGCGTGGAATTCTAGATGATTTTTTTAAGGCCAGCTGGCAGCCGATCGATGGCCACACAGTGATCGACGGTAAAATTCAAAAATGGGTGGAAGGGAAAGCTGTGCAACGAGTTCTTCCGGCACAAACCCTCGAGTGTCGTTGGGATAGCACGGCTTGGCTGTGTGAATACCCCCAAGGATTGCTGCAGTTTTCAAAGGTAACCCCATGAAGATTCTTTTTCTTCTCGCGCTTAGTTTAAGCTTCAACGCCTGGGCCCAATGTCCCCACGACCTTCCGGGCCAGCAGCTCGAACAACAACTCATTAGCAACCGCGCGACCATCGTGGCGCAGGTTCGTGCCGAAGGAGCTGAGTGTGCTCGCCAAGTTGCGGAAAAATACGCTCACCATGTCGCGCAATCTCGTATGCGCGACTGTGGAGCTGCCCCTTGTAGTCCATGGAATCGCAACCGCCTGACGCTTAATGAGGACGCGCCCTTACGAGAAGCCGCGACACTTGCTGTGAGAGAGCTAGTGTTCATGGCATTTCCGGTAGAGGACATCCCCCAAGAAATTACATCCGAGATTTGCCTGCAGCTCGATCCCGCCAATCCCCTGGCCCTCGCACGCAAGCGTGGGGTGGAAGAACTGCTCGCCGAGGTGAATTGTCTCGAGCTGAACGTTGGCCAGGCCCGTGTCGTTGACACGACCAATGGAAACGTCGCTGCTGGCTATGTCCTCGAGCGCACCGCTCAGAATACCTACCGCTTAAGCATCAATGTCAATCTTGTTACATCTGAAGTCACACCAGAAAACATGGCCAGCTTAGAGGCCCGCATGCGCTCATGTGTCGCTGATTGGAATCCCGTCATGCGCGGGCCACGGGGTGAGCAACTCACCATCCAACTCACGAATCCCACAGAAACAGCAGCGCTACCTGCGGACGCCCCCCGCGCTCCGGTTCATTTCGTTCAGGTTCATAACAACTATCCCCGCGCCAATTCGAACAACTACGCACGTACCGTCGACTGCCCTACGATCATGCATGAACTGATGCACTTGGTGGGATTGTGTGATGAGTATGCCGAATCAGATCCGGCCCTTGGATATCAGTGCCGAGTGGTACCAACCCAAAATACACTCATGTCGAATCAAATCCAAACGGCTGGCGAACTTCCGCGCATCAACACGTGCACAGTTCAAGAAGAGCATCGCGGACTGTGGGAAAGTCTTTCAAGCGCTGAACGCAACGTCTTTATGTTACCCGATTTGAGTGAAGCCATGGGTGGCGGTGGGCAGGCCTACTGCCAAGTCGCTTCTGAGGTGCAGACCCTAACCCTTGCCCAAGCAGCAGCGCTGCCGAATCCGGGGCCACGGGAAATTTCTGGCTCTCCCACGTCGTTGGTGATCGAATCAACCGTTGTGGTCATGGAAGATGTACCCCGTGCGGAAGTCCGCAGGATCAATTGTGAGTGTACAGATCCGGCGACCATGAATAAGTGCCGCTCTTGGATTTCACAGCGACGCCCGCAGCTCACGCGGCCTTTCACTCGTCGCGAATGCCCGGCGATCATGACCGGAGTTTCCACCTACGGTGGTTCCGGAACAAGCAGCGTAAGTATTTCTGATGCCGGTATCGTGTTGAACCAGGCCGGAACTCGCACCAGCGCGTTGGCGCCAGCGCATTTCAATCGCATTCTTGCGGGCAGTTGTCGCCGCCAAGCTGCGGATTACAACATCTGTTCTTCGTGGGCCTATGAAACCACCTGCGGCGCCCCTCAGAACAGCTGCATGGGAACGCCAGAACAATGTGATGGACCGCCGTTACAGTGTACGGATGAGAGATTCTTAGGAATCGCGCCCACTCGCTAGTTCCCCGCCCGCCCATGACTTCTCAAAGTGGATGAGATCCTAGGAGCTAAGGATTGAGTGCCGAGGCGTACGGATATGTACGCCGCAGGTGCGAATGACGAAAGCGACGAAGGAGATCGCCGCTTTCAGAAGTCATCAATTGAAGAAGTTTCGGGAATTGGAGATCGCGGTCACCATGCCAATACAAACTCCATACGTCAGCATCGCCGATCCCCCATAACTCATCATGGGCAACGGGATACCCACAATGGGCATCAGCCCACTCACCATGCTCATGTTCACGAAGGTGTGCCAGAAGAAGATGGACATGATGCCCACCACAAGGACTGAGTCGTAAAACCTCTGCACGGAACTGGCGAGCCAGATGAGCCTCATAAACATGATGAGGTAGAGCACCACCAAGAACACCGATCCAAAAAAGCCATGCTCTTCATTAAAAATCGCGAACACGAAGTCCGTGTGGTTTTCTGGTAAGTACTGCAATGAAGCCTGGGAAGAGTTTTTGAAACCCTTACCAAACAAACGGCCTGAGCCGATGGCGATTTCAGATTGGATGGCGTTGTAGCCTGACCCCTTGGCATCAGCATAAGGATCGATGAACGTGTGAATACGTTTACGTTGGTATTCACGCAGACCGAAGTTGTACATCAACACACCAGCTACCAGTGCGCCCACCACCAACGTGATGATGGTTCTCCACTTAAGACGTTTGTAGAAAATCATCATGGCGAAGATCAAAAGTAACAGCATGCCGGTACCAAGGTCCGGTTGCAGAATAACCATAATGGCAGGAACACCGGCGATGATGCCGGGAATGAGGAGATCGCGGAAGGTCAGCTCTTTTTCAGGTTGGACGCGAGCGAAATAGCGAGCGAGGGCCATCGCCAACCCAAGTTTCATGAACTCGGAAGGCTGCATACGAATAGGTCCGAGTTGCAACCAACGTTGCGCTCCCATGCCCACATCCCCCATCACCATAACGAGGATCAAGAGGAAGAACGTTACGCCGTAGGCGAAGTACGACACACGCTCGAAGGTTTTAGGATTGAAGACGACACTGACGACAACGGCGACTACTGAGGCGAGCAACCACCAGATAATCTGCGAACGGTAGAGCATGTCCAGACCTTCATGGCTCTGGGAGTGAGTCGCCGAATAAAGATTCAACACACCCACGAGGAAAATAGCAAAGAAGCTTCCGAGGAAGCTAAAGTCGTAGCGTTTAAGATACTGCAGGAGGGTCTGGTACATCGACGTCCTTTATTCTTCTGCGGGCGCGGCGGCTTTGAGTGTTTTCACCCATTGCGCATGGATATCTTTGTCTTTCTCTAAATTCTCTAAGTAACTTTCGGGATGGTATTTCTGCATATAGGCAGTGACAACTGCTTCCACCACAGGAGTCGCCGCACTTGAACCGTGACAGCCGTGTTCAACCAAGGCGGCAGCAGCGATGCGTGGCTTATCGTAGGGAGCGAAACCGACGAACACACCGTGGTGGCGGTAGTCGTAATCCATCTGCTCACATTTTTGGTAAACCTTATCGGCCGTGGCGCGGACAACTTGTGACGTTCCGGTTTTACCCGCCATCATGATTCCCTTGCCTCGTCTCGCGAAAGCGGTGCCCTTGGGATTGTTCACCACTTGGAAAAGACCTTCGCGGACGTACTTAAGTGTCTTCTCATTTTTCAATTTAAAGTCAGACAACAATTCTGGCGTGAACGTCTTAATAAACTCACCTTTAGGGGTGTAGATGTCTTTCACCACGTAAGGACGATAAATTTTCCCGCCGTTGGCGATAGCGCCGTAGGCCTGTGCCATTTGAATGGTACTCGCAAGAACATACGACTGACCGATGGCACATGAAAGTGTTTCACCGGGCTGCCAAACTTGGCCATAACGTTTTTGCTTCCACGCTTCCGTCGGAATCAGGCCCGATACTTCACGCGGAAGTGAAATGCCGGTGCGTTTCCCAAGACCAAACATGTTGGCGTACTTCGCGATGGTATCAATACTCATCTTCATGGCCGCACGTTGGAAGAAGACGTTACAAGATTCGCGAATGGCTTTGGTGATACTGGTGGCGCCGTGACCCGCCTGCTTCCAGCAGTGATAAACCTTACGGCCGAAGCGTAGATTCCCGTTACAGAACACTTCCGTATTCTCATCGATCACGCCTTCTTCAAAAGCACTGATACCAGTGATGGCCTTGAAGGTTGAGCCCGGTGAGTAGTGTTCTTGAATATTGCGATCGCGCAGTGGATTTTCAGTATTGGTAATCAAGCTGCGCCAGTACTCAGGTGTCAGGCCGCGCGAGAATTGAGAGGGATCGAAGGCCGGGCGACTGACCATCGCAAGAACTTCGCCAGATTCAATATCAATGGCAATGATACTGCCGACCTTACCTTCAAGAGCTGCGTAACCCGCCATCTGCATATCGCGATCAATGGTGAGCTTAACGTTCATGCCCTGGTTGGGTTTCTCGTCTTCGATACCTTTGAACAAGTTATCGGTGTTGATGTAGCGCTTACGACGGCCGCGAGAATCCACTTCTACGAATTCATGGCCATTCGCGCCGCGAAGGAATTTATCCAGCTGCTCTTCGATACCGAACTGGCCGATGAAGTCGCCGAGACGGTAGTCCATGGCATCGCGCTTACGGAATTTGGGCAACTGCTGCTGACTGATTTCTGAAATGTAGCCCAGCAAATGCGCGCCCACTTCTTTATCTTTATATTCGCGCGAGATGAACGTCTGCACACTCACGCCCGGAAGTTCGGCGTTCAAACTTTCGATTTGTGCGAGTTCCTCAAAGCCGATATTCTTTTTGATGGTGATCGGACGGTAAGTGGCCTGGTTTTGATTTTTCTTGAGAAGTTTTTCAATTGAGCCCGGCTCGAGCATCAGAATCTTATGGAGCTTCTCCAACGTCACTTCTTTCTCAAGCAGGTATTGCGGCGTGAGAATGGCGTCGTAGCGAGGAATGTTATCAACCAAGAGCTGATCATCGCGGCTGTGGATCATGCCGCGCGGGGCCCACACCACTTCTTTACGAAGACGGTTTTGGATGGAGAACTGATGGAGTTGCTCACCTTTGTAAACTTGCAGGTACCATAGACGCGCCAACAGCAAACCAAAAGCCGCGAAGACGATGTTTCCGATCATCCCCGCTCGTGTTTTATGGACTTTGACGAGTTCTTCTTCTCCAAACATGGCTAGATTTCCACGCCTGAACGACCCACATCACTCTCTGTGTTCCACACTTTATCAAGCAACTTGAAAAGCAGTGGTGAGAGCAACGACAGCAACAGTGTTCCTGGCATGGCATTCCAGAACATCATGCCGAATTTTTCGAAGTTACCGAGCTTCAAGCAGATGATCGCTGCTGTCGAGACATACCAGACCAGTTGGAAAAGCTGAACCGTGATCATGGTGGCGATGGCACTTGAGAACTGCAGGATTTCTTTTAAGTAAGAGGCGATCAAAGACACCAAAATTCCGACCAGTGTTCCGAGGGCCCAGCCCTCCACTGAGAAAGCTGCGTGCATAAGTTGCAGCAGCATTACAAACCAAGGCAACAACGGCGTGGTCACTTTCAAGGCCATGAACAAGATGATGACGACGTTAAAAGCGAGGCGATGCTCGCGCCAACCGATCGCCGGCAAAAAAGCCGACGTCGCGATTTCCAGGGCGATCAAAATGCCCAGAGTGATGAGGGTCGAAAGGATGAGTCGGGAAAAACGCGGTTGCATGGTTATTTCCCCTTCACAGTTTCAGGCTCTGGAGTAGTCACCTGCGCTGTGGTCGCTACTTTCGGCATCAGCACCAAGACTTCTTCGAGTTTATGGAAATCCACCGACGGTGTAATCTCTACTCCCAAAGTCATGCCTGAAGCCTCACGGTCAATATCAGTGACCATCCCGACCTTCACACCCTTCGGATAAATCCCGCCGACACCGGCCGTGATGAGACGGTCGCCCACTTCGATGGATTCGGTGCGATTGATGTACTTGAGCGCGCAACGGTAATTAAACACACCTTCCACAATGCCATGAGTGCGCGTGCGCTCCACGAGGGCATCCACACGATTGTTAGGATCAAGAATCGTCAAAACGTCAGAGTAGTTCGGGCCCACGCGATAGATGTAGCCGACAAGGCCCATGTGCGTGATCACCGGCGACATCACGCGGATGCCGTCGTTCGAGCCACGATTCAAGCGCAGAACTTTAAACTGGTTCGCCGAATCCCAGCCAATAACTTGCGCGAGGATCTTTTCTTGGCCGATGTCTTCTGAGTAACTCAGCATCTGCTTCAAGCGAAAGTTTTCGCGGCGGATTTCTTCCATTTGGAAAAGATCGCTCTCGATACGCGCGATCTTCTCTTTAAGGTACACGTTCTCTTTGCTGGTATTCACGATGCGAACGTAGTTGTTGATGAGATCGCTTAACTCTTGGCGCGAGTTCGCGAACCCTTTTTGTACAGGAGCCACGACTTCCACCACGAGGCGTTGAAAGAGAGTCATCTCTTCCAAATCAAAGCGCTTTTGGGAAATGCCGTAGAGTGCCAGTACCAAAACAAGCAAATTATTGATGATCTTAATTTTGGAAGATTCGGAAACAATCCGTCGCAAGTGAAATCCTCATGAAAGTGACTGCACAAAGAGTAACGCGCGCCGAGGCACATTGCCAAGAAAAGTGATTCTCCTTTGACCTGAACGGAGAACACCCGTTAGAATGTCCAAGCTGTAAACCTTAGGGAGTCATCCATGCAAAAGTCAGTCACGAGTAAAATTGCCACTTTCATCTTGAGTACCGCTTTCATTCTCATCATTGTGAGTTTCCTCTTCGGTGACTACAACAACAGTGGCTCGGCTTCTCCGCAAGACGTCGCGTCAGTGGATGGTCTATCGATCACTCCTCGCGAATACCAGATGCGCCTCTCTCAACAAATTGACTTTTTTAATCAGATGATGGGCGGAAAAATTACCGCTGCGCAAATTCAACAGATGGGCATCAAGGAGACCGTTCTTGGTCAATTGATCCAATCGAAGCTAGTCCTGTCCTACGGTCTTAAGAACGGCATGACGCTCTCAGAATCAGAAGTGAAAGAAGAGATTAAGCGCCTTCCTTACTTCCAGCGTGAAGGTAAATTCGACGTGGTGCTCTATCGCAACTTGCTAGCGCAAAACCAGTTCTCGCCTTCTCAGTTTGAAGAAACTATCGGCCATGACGTGGCCGGCCGTAAAATGGAGCAGATTTTCAGCTCGCAGCTCGTCTCCGAAGGCTACGCTCGTGACATCCTGCGTTTTAAAATGACCGGTGTTAAAACTGAAGCTGTGCGCGTCGAGCGCAATGAACTCGTGAACCTCGTCAATATTTCTGCCGCTGAAGCCCAAGAGTTCGCCAACAAGCCAGAAAACAAAAAACTTTTGGACGACATGTACCAAGAGAATTTCGCCAAATACAACAAGCCCGAAGAAGTGAAGGCCCGCCACATCCTTTTCCGTGCTGATAAGCCAGAGAACGAAGCAGCTGCCAAAGCGAAAGCTGATAAATTGGCCGGCACTCTCACCGCTAAAAACTTTGCTGAAAAAGCCAAGGCCCTGACAGAAGAAGACGCTGGCAAAGAAACCGGTGGTGACTTGGGCTGGTTCAGTCGCGGTCGCATGGTCCCTGAGTTCGAAGAAGCCGCTTTTAAGAGCAAAGTCGGTCAGATCGTAGGCCCAATCAAAACATCGTTTGGTTACCACTGGCTCTTTGTTGAAGGCAAAAAAGGCGAAGAGAAGAAGACTCTTGAGCAAGTGAAGGTCGAGTTGGCCACCACAGCTCTGCAAAAGCGTAAAGGCCAAGACCTCGATAAGTTGATGAGCGACAATAAGGCCATGCTGGAAGCCGCCCTTAAAAACAACGACGCTAAAACCATCGCTGCCAACAAAATCCGCATGAACTTGGTGCATTTCCCAGGCACAGAAGTGAACCAATACGACCTCACCGTTGGTCCGCACGCCCTCAGCGCTGACGAAGCCAAGCGTCTGTTTGCCGCCACTCCAGGTACAATTTTAGATTTTTCTACACCAGGCGCCCTCTTCTTGGTGAAAGTCGGCGAGAAAACCAATAGCGACATTAACACAAAACTCGCTACCCAGTTGAAAACAGAAGCTCAGTCTCAGTCGCAGCTCTTTGCCCGTAAGTTCCGCGAAGAGATGATCAAAGAGCTAACGGCCACTGCAAAAGTTGTCACGAACCCTGCTCTGCTGTAGATAGTCTCCATGGCCGATAAAAAGCACAAATTTTCAATGAATGTCACTGGCATCTACTATGTAGATGACCAGTGCATTGCCTGCGATGCCTGCTGTGTGGAAGCTCCTCGTTTCTTCGCCATGAACGACAATGATGGTCATGCCTACGTTATGCTTCAGCCCACCACCCCGGAAGACCTCAAGGAAGCTGAGAATGCCATGGCGGCCTGTCCTGTAGAGGCCATCGGCAACGACGGCTAGAGACAAAAACCTTGTCGATTTCTGCTCTGTTTCTTAAATTAGAGACTCATTAATTATTAAGGATCACTCCTATGAAAAAGCTTTTGCTGTTGAGTTTCATCTTTGCCACAAGTGCTTTTGCAGCGGGCCCAGCGGCTGCCCCCAAGCATCCAATCCCTTTTTGGTTTTTCGAAACAACATACGCTGATGGCCGCATCAATACCTACCCTGTTCAGATGGATGAGTTCACCTTGGGTCTTCCCTACAACGGCCGCGTACTCAGAGCTGAACTTCCAGAAGTCATGACAGCAAAAAACTCTGTAGGTAAAAACCTCAAGCGTCGTTTTACTGCGACTCGTGGAGAGGACGTGCTCTCAGGTGAAGTTCTGTGTGATCTCTCAAAGTTCAAAACTGAAGGCGCCGTCGCCGGTGAGTTCATCTTAAAGTTCAGCGGCGGTATCAAAGAAAGCACGCCAACCCAAATCCGTTTCTTCTGCCAATTCTAAATTCCTAAAGACCAGCGCGTATCCGTGCGCGCTGGTTGCATGCAAAACACAATAAGCGCAAATTCTCGACAACATTCTCGCCCCCAAGGGCCTTGGGCTGTCGGTGATCGTATTGCAAATTATGAGTGCTGCCGCAGATGGTGCACTTTTTTTCGTCGCGCTGGTAGACCTGTTTCTTCAGGCTTCCCGCGTTCCGAGAACGCTCGGTCTTCGTGATGGCAATATCCAACGCGTCTCCGATGAGTTCATCGGGCGTATGAATCGCCGGCCGCAAACCCCGCCACAGCTCTACTTTAGTAATGGTGGCTTCTGAGAGCGCCACAGGGATCATTCGCACATAAGGCTTTTTGGCATACTCATGCAGCTTGATGTTGGTCTCTCTTTTATTCAGTCCCTGTACCTGCGTCAAGATTTCCTTCTTCTCCTCTTTCTTGTGAATTTTATTCTCACGAAAAAAACTCGCAGCATCCGTGATATGGGTGAGGTTGAGCAGACCTTCTTGGATCTTCTCTTCGATCTCTGGGATCTCGCCCAGCATCCGCGCGGCCTGCACACGCCGATAAGCAGCTCCCGCGCTGTAGCCAAGTTTACTGGTGGCATAATCAAAAAGACTTTTACATCCTTGATCGCTGTAGAGGCGACGACGATCCACTTCGCGCATGTGATGGAGTACTTTTATCGATAATTGCCGCTCTTGCTGAACATATCGTTCGAGTTCTTTAAGCAATTCAGTGTCGGTGAGGTATTTTAGATTCATGTTTTTCTCCTGTGGGCCAGGAGTAACATTTATTGATGTCAGAAGAAAAAATCTTGTTGCGCTAACTTCAAGATTTTGCAGCTTTGAACTGTCGTTTCCACTAGTGGAAACGAGTTAGAGATTTCGGCTCATTTCGAGGAGCACGAGATCTTTTTTCGGCAATCCATAACGTGCATCACCCGGCTCAAAAGTGAATTCGACACCCGTGAGTTTGAAACCGCGCCGTTCATAATAGGCAATCAACTCAAGACGGTCTGACATGACGGTGAGCTTAATCAACTGCGCACCTAATGAACGAGCACGAGCGAAGGCATTTTCGAGAAGTTGCTTCCCAAGCCCCCCACCCTGCTTTAGCGGATCGACTGTAATCATACCAACGTAGGCGGTGTGGGCATCTTTCATCTCAAAGTGATAACAACCCAAAAGTTCGCCGGAGTCATGGGCCATTACGAGGCTGACCCCGCGAGCGAGCTCTTCGGCAAGTAAGCTGGCCTCCACCCGTGTGCCATCCAAGAGATCGGCTTCATGGGTCCAGCCCTGACGGGCGGTATCGCCACGGTACGCACGGTTCACAAAGGAACTCAGTTGAGGAAGATCACTATTCTGTGCCAGTTGATAGCTCATGTTCATCAGTTTTACCCATCTGGCCTTTGGGGGCCAATGCAATTCATTTATCGTACTGATTACTCTTTAAGAAACAGATCATCCAGCGCACGAGCATTTGTAAACATGATGGCTTTGTACTCGTCTTCTTTAAGGGGCAAGGCCTTAAGCGCCATCACCATTTCTGAGGGATGGAAGACCGGCCAATCCGAGCCAAAGATAAACTTTTTCATGCCCACCTTGCGCATGGTTTTCACTAAATGCTCCCGGCTCTCGGGCAACTTCATCCAAACTGGAGCGACTGAGACCTCCACCAAGAAGTTGGGGTGTTTAAAGCTTTCGAGCCAACGGAATTCACGACCCCAGAGATGACCCAGGATAAAACGTGTGCGCGGGAATTTCTCCAGCTCGCGCAGAAGCTGCAAACCCTCATCACCACGGCTGGCCTCTGGAAAATTACCATGAATCAGCACCGTCATTTGCAAGCGCTCGGCTTCGATGAGGATACTTTGCAGGCGGGTTAGGTCCGCGGGCTCCCGCAGTTTTAATCCCGACGCCATGGTGTGTAGTTTGAGAACGCGCAGTCCATCATCGCTACACTTTTGCATCTCCACCACCGCCCACTCTTTCATCGGATTGACCGCACAGGCTCCGGCCAGCCGCGTGGGAAGCTTTTTAACTTCAGTGGCCACGAAGGCATTCTCTTTGCGGGCATTCATTGCGGTCATGTGAGGTTGATAGCCTGAGGAAAGCACAATTGCCCGTCGTTGCTCTGCTGTCAGCGCGGCAAACAGAGCACGCTCGCCGGTGAATTGCAGATCGTCTTCACCGGGTGTGTGAATGTGCATGTGGGCATCGGTGGCGAAGGGATGGATTTCGGGACGGGTGATAAGGGTGCAGGATGCCAGCAGAAGCAAAAGAAGTATTTTCATTTGCCTAGTCTAGAATAAAAAGAGGCCCCTATAAAGGGGCCCCTCTCGGAATTAAACTCGGTAGTTCACATCATCATCAAGCTACTAGCGCTTGATGTTGAGCACTTCTTGCAACATCTGGTCAGATGTTGTGATGGTGCGGGTGTTGGCCTGGAAGTTACGCTGTGCTGCCATCAAGTCGATGAACTCTTTCGCGATGTCCACGTTAGAGGCTTCGATTGACTTCGACATCACTTCGCCGCGACCGTCTGCACCTGGCTTACCAACAGTTGCTTGACCAGATTTGCGAGTCTCTTTGAACAAGTTCTTACCTGTTTTGAAGAGGCCTTCGTTGTTCTCGAACTTCGCGATGGCAATCTGGGCCAAGTCACGTTGCTGACCGTTGTCGTAAACCGCAGTAAGAACACCGTCGTCATTGAATGACATAGATGCCAAAGTTGCAGCGCTTGAACCATCTTGAGTGTGGCGAGCCACAGAGTGCTTCGAACCGAACTGAGTTGAAGCCTCAAGACCAGTGCCGCCTTCTTTCGCGCTTGGACCGAAGTCGAATGCAACTTTCTGGCCCGGCAATGCGCCTTTGCTGAAGTTGAATGAGTTGTTCTTTTCAACTTCCTCTTCCAACACACCTTTCTGGTTGAATTTGAGAGAGCCTGACGCCATCTCAACCATCTCGCCAGCTTTTCCGCCTTGAGCTTCAGCACCGTCAACCATCGCGTGGTAATCCCACTGACCGTCAGCTGTCTTGTTGAAGTACATGGTCACCAAGTGAGCTGTACCAATGTTGTCGTAGACAGTGATTGAGTTACTGAAGTTCGACGTCTTCAATGGGTTCTTCGGATCGAACACTTTGATGTCTTCGCGACTATCCAAGTTCATCGACATCTTCACTGTCGAAGTAGGAGTAGCTGGAATGGTTGTGTTGCCCAATTTGATTGGCAACAATTGGTTCGTCATGTTGCCTTTGTCGTCTGGCTGGAAGCCTTTGATCTTGTGGCCATCGCCGTTGACCATGTGGCCTTCCTTGTCGAAGTGGAATGAGCCGTCACGGGTGTAACCGTTACCGAATGGAGCATCTACCATGAAGAAGCCGTTACCATTGATGGCAAGGTCAGTGATGTTAGATGTACGCTGAATTGTACCTTGGTTGAACTGGCCAGTAACGTGGGCGAGTTTCACACCGGAACCGATTTGGTCACCGCCGTGGATACCCTTTAACGATGCTGAGAGGAGATCTTGGAATTCTGCACGAGAAGATTTAAAGCCGAAAGTCCCGGCGTTGGCGATGTTATCACCGATGACGCTCATGGATTGGCCAGCAGCGTTTAAACCTGTTGTGCCGATGTTAAAAGACGAAAGAATACTCATCAAGTCCCTCCTAGACAGCGTATTCAGATCCCCAAGTACTACAGACTTGGAAGAGGGGCTTCCTGGAAGGACCAGCCTTACTCTGAATACATAAGTTAATGTTACTACCGTTAAAATCTAGAACTTCCGTATTCTAGATTCTAATTTTCAAATTACATAAAGATCGTCGAATCAATTTTGGTGAACACGTTCTCACCCATGCTCTCGCGATCCACTGCCGTCACAACCATGCCTTTATCGACGTCCATGACGTACGCGGCTTTGTCTGTGATCACCAATGAATCGTGACCGCCCTTCTGCCGCAATTTGCCCAAGGCTTCTTGCAGCTTCACATACTCAGCGCCATCAAAGGCGATGTTGCGTTCTTGTAAACGTTTCGTCGCGTGGGTCGACATCTGCACGTCCGCTTTTTTTGCGCCGGCAGCATCTTTCACCAGTTGATCGAATTCACTCTTCTGTCCGGACTGAAGACGATTCGACGTATCCGGCTTACCTTGTGCAGGCAAGCTCGTTACGTTTGGAATCAGTAATTCATTAATCCGTGACATTTATTTTCTACTCGTAAATTTCATCGTTACTCTGAGCTTTGTAAGCATTGGCTGCTTGCTGTGCGCTCGGAGTTGGCGACTGTTGATTCAATCTTAAGTTATTTTGCGGTTGTTGTGCACCGGGCATATTTTGCATCGCGTGACCAATCGCACCCTGAGGAGCTGATTGGAAAGACACTACGTCACGCAAAAATACTTTCTGACCATCAACAGTAAGTACCGGCTCGCCTTCATCAAATGATACGCCTGTGACGTAACCACTTGCTTGAGTCTGTGCCGAGATTTCTTGGTTTTGTGAATCCCACGCTTTCACCATCGCGCGATAAGTTCCCTTTGCCGTCAATTGACCGTCAGTGGTGACTCCATCCCATGTGACTTCGTGAGACCCCTTCGACATCCCATCACGCCAAACTTCGCCAACGATCTGGCCTTTCTCGTCGAGGATACGAACCATCACACGAGAAGCGTCGTTATCTAATTTGAACAATACGTCCGCATCGCCACCCTCTTCAGTCACTTTCAAAGAAGCGCCGCTGGTGACAACTTGTTTGCCAACGAAGTTTGCTGCGTAGAATTTGTCTTGCACCATCTGGTTCTTGTTCATGGAATCGAACTTCGCGTTCAAGTTCGAGAGCTGCTCGAGTTGAGAGAACTGCGCGAGTTCACTTGTCATTTTACTTTGATCCGTAGGATTCATCGGATCTTGGTTTTGCATCTGGAATGTGAGGAGCTTGAGGAATTCATCCTTGCCCATCTCATTATGCTTACCATCTTTATGGATGCCCTTCGGCTTTTGGCCGGTAGCACGATTGATAATTTCTTCGTTAGATCTGGCTGCGCCGGCGGCAGTGCGCGCCGAGAGAGCTTTCGGCGCCATGGTGACACCGGTGTATTGAGACTGACCTGGATCTGCGGGGCGTCCGATTTCAGGCATAGCTTATGCTACTTCCTTTTCGCGAATGAGTTCCCAAAGGTCGTGACGGCGCTGCTGTTCCTCACGACGCTGATTCTCTTGTGATCCGAACTGACGCTCGCCTGGCTGTCCGCCCTGCTGAGAGTTTTGTCCGTTACTACTGTCTTTTGTATTTGAACTCTGTTCCATCTTCAAGTCGCTGACGTTCACGCCCGCTTGAGAAAGATGGCTCATCAATGATTCACGATTTTGTCCGAGGAACATCTTCGCGCCATTGTCTTGAGTTCCAAGAACAATGCTCACCATATCGTTAGCTGTACGGCTGACGGTGATGTCGAGCATACCTAAGTCTTGATGATTCACACGCATTTGAACGGTTGGTTCTTTAGCGGCTTTCGCCTGAACGATGTAATCACTTACTTGCGTAAGGATGCTGTCGGCGTCTTGGTTCTTGGTCAAAGACTGCATGTTGAACGTGCGGCTTGGAGCACTCACTTCAGTGCGAAGAGTATCATTGCCTGCGGTTTCCATCATCATCGCTGGAGCAAGTTGACCTTGAGTCGTGGCGCTGGCATTACCATGAATCAACGTTTCATTGGCAGCGACGGCTTTTTCGCCCATCAATTGCTCTGCATTCATTGTGGTTTTCGAAGGCATGCCGTAAGCATTCGGAGCAACAGCTTTACCCTTCACGGTATTTTTTTGAGCTACGAAATCTTCGAAGTTCAACAACTGAGAATCGACTTCGGCTTTATCAAAATCAATCGCCGGTGAGCGACCTACTGCTTTGGCAGGAGCTTGCTGCTGCATCAAAAGATCTTTCAATTGCAACTGAGTGGTTTCAACTTGCTCTGCACCTTCTGGCAAAACAACTTCGTTCACTTGTTTGATGAGTTTTGGATCGAGTAACTTAGGAGTCGGCTCGGTGATCGCCGGTGTCTCATTGAGCACCTGCATGAGCTCTTCAGCATTCACTGGAGCGGCTTGCATGTCACCATTTGCCTTGAGGGCTTTCGCCAACTCTTCGCCTTTCGCTTCAAGAGTGAGTTCTTCACCCTCGGCGGCTACTTCTTCCATGCCTTCCATATCTTCTGAGTTATCGATCTCGGCGAGCTCTGACGCGAAATCTTTTTCCTTCACCTTCTCACTCTTGTGAGAATCATGCTTCTTAAGAACATTGCTGCTCTCAGAAGACGCGACTTTGGCCGGCTGTGGCTTCGGTGCGGGCGTTTGTATTTTAGATGGCGTCATCACTGTGCGTTACCTTTTTGCTTCGGCTATCTTTTCATATCCATGTACTGTTTTTGAAGCCGGGCAGAAACTTCCTTCTCCATCAGGTTGAAAATCTTGGAAGCCTTCTTAGGATCAAGCATTTGCAGGATCTGGACGGCAATATTTGCATCCTGGACTGACAACAGCTGGGCTGCCTTGGCCGGTTGCATGTTAGAGACCACCTCAACCTGTTGAGTAATACGGGTCTTGAGTTCCTCGTCGTTTCTTTCCACACACCCCAAGACAGAGGTCTGTTGGGCATTGAAGGCCATGATCTTCTTCTCTATCTCAGAAGAATTCACCTTGATCTGGTCTTCGCGTTTTTCAAGATCAAGTTCACGGAGGCGAATGGACTCTTCTTTGGTAATTAATTCTTTCGTGAGATCAGTGACACTCTTGTTCTTCACCTCTTCGACTTTTTTGCGGACCTGCTCGGCGACGGCTTTAGTAAACTCCGCCTCGGTGTAGGTCTTCGAAGCTTTGTTTTGCGCCCAGGCCGTCGTCGACAACACGAGAGCGAGTATGAGGAATTTCATTTTTGGTCTCCTTGCACTTTGAGGTTCTCACCCCAGAGCTGCACCATTTCTTCAACTTTTTGATCTGTTTCTTTGTTGTAAGCTTTACGCCAGGCCGTGTGATCTTTCTCTTTCAAATTCTCGATCAACTTCAGGTCGGCACGGCGCTGAATGAGTTCCGCTTTTTTCTCATCGATTTTCACATCAAGCGCAGCGATTTCTTTTTCGATTTCTTTGATGCGAGCTTCTTTACCGGCAACAGCGTAAGGAAAAAACGCCGCATGCCCGGCCTTCATTCCACCTGCGAGCGTTGCCTCTTGTTCGGCGTAGGTACTTTGGATATCGTGTTTGATGGTTTCAATGAGCTCGACGAGATTCTGTCGTTCGACCATGAGCATACCCAAGGCGCTTCGACAGGTCTCTTCCAGCATCGAACGCATCTTGCGAACGGCTTCAAGTTTAAATTGATAGCGTTTCATTCATCACCCCTGTTGGAAACTGGGGTCCACGGCGCGCTCGGCTTTGCGCGCGATCTCGAGCATCTGGTCAAAGAGTTGTGGGATGTCCATGTGCTCAGCAACGTCTTGGCGTAACAGATTCGTGAGGTCATCGATGATAGAGATGGCCTTATCCACTTTAGCGTTACTGCCGCGAGCGTAAGCGCCGACAAGAATCAAGTCTTCACTCTGCTCATAGGCCGCCATGAGATCACGTAAGTGACTGGCGACAATCTTGTGCTCACGCGTGGCCACCTTAGGCATAACCCGCGAGACACTTCCGAGCACATCAATGGCCGGGTAATGGTTGCGGGCAGCGAGTTCACGGGACAGCAAGATGTGACCGTCGGAAATCGAACGAACGGCATCTGCAATCGGCTCATCCATGTCCCCACCCTCGACGAGGACGGTGTAGATTCCTGTGATGGTGCCGGAGTTGGCTTTGGTTCCTGCGCGCTCCATGAGCTTCGGCAGTTTGGCAAATACTGACGGTGAATAGCCTTTCGGTCCTGGGGCTTCACCGGATGAAAGAGAAATTTCACGATTGGCCATGGCAAAACGTGTGATGGAATCCATCATCAACAACACATCTTTTTTCTCATCACGGAAAAATTCAGCGATGGTGGTCGCTGCGTAAGCGGCTTTTGTGCGGATCAGGGCCGACGTATCCGACGTCGCGACGATCACAACCGAACGCTTGAGGCCTTCTTCACCGAGATCGGATTGGATAAACTCGAGCACTTCACGGCCACGTTCACCGATCAAGGCAATGACGTTGATGTCGGCACTGGTGTTGCGAGCAATCATGCCCATCAGCACTGACTTACCCACACCTGAACCGGCCATAATCGCCAAACGCTGACCTTTGCCAGCGGTGATAAATGAATTGATAGATTTAATCCCCACGTCCAGCGCTTCACGAATAGGCGGACGATCTAACGGATTGATGGGTGTGCCGTAAATAGAGCGTGTCTCGAAGGTTCCTTCCAGCGGGCCTTTGCCGTCGATGGGGTGACCTTGGAAATCCAACACGCGGCCAAGCATGGCGGTGCTGACTTTGAGTTCGGTCACGATGTCTTTCAAGTGAATTTTAGTTTCTGAATTGATGCCTGAGAGTTCATTGTACGGCATCACCATGCACTTACCATTCTGCAGTGCCACCACTTCACCAAGCGAGCGTTCACCGCCTTCAGTTTCAAACTCCACGTGAGAACCCAAAACAGCGCGAGGAACGCTGGCCTCGTAGACCATGCCTCGTGTGGCCACAATTTTACCGATGCGCTGCCAAGGGACGCGATTCTCCGTCCACTTCACCAGCCCACGTAAATTGAGATCATCGACCATGGTTCACCACAGACTCATAAATCTTATCAATGGTCTGGAATAGAGCATCCGTACTGGCATCAAGAATGCCATTTTCTGTTTCAAGGACAATGCCACGACCTTTCATATCCATATCAGGCTCAATGCGCACATTGGGAAGATTGCCGATGCGCTTCTCCAAGGCTTCTACCACTGATGGCATATTGGCGAAGTCTTTGTGGTTCACGCGGATGATGAGGTTCTGGCGCTGATTCATTTCCAGAATTAGTTTTTCTAAAAGTTTTGGCACGTAGCCGTCGTCTTGCACTTCTTTGAGCACGAGCCATTTCAACAAGCGTTTCGACATCTCGTAGATATCGTGGCGATGGTTTTCGAGACGAGACTCGCACTGTGTGCGAAGTTCAACCACCATGCCTTCCACGGCCTGAATCTGCTGTTCATGGGCCGCCATGGCTTCTTGCAAAGCCGCATCGGCACCTTCCATGCGACCCTTTTCTAGCCCTTCTCGATAAGCTTGCTCACGAATTTCTTTGATACGTTTTTCAACCTGAACGTTGATGCTGCTTTCAAGGTCATCGCGTTCTTGACCCGTGAGGCCTCGCAGGTCACGGACAGCAGAATCGATTTTAAAATGACTCTTAGACTCCGCTTCACGCTCAGTGCGAATGATTTTAGCGGTAGGCTTAGTACCCATAGCCGTTTGACCGGACAAATCTTTGAATTCGAAAAGCGTGGCGCTTGAGCTTCCACCCACGGCCGTGCCCTCCAGCGCGTTGAAGCTGAAAGTCTTGACCTCATTGGTATTTCGACGCTTATCCATAGTATCCTTTTAACAGGCAAACGATCAGACGAACGAGTCGCCTTCGCCACCGCGTGCAATGATCGCTTTGCCTTTCGCTTCGAGATCTTTAAGCTGCGCAACGATTTCTTGCTGCGCTTTTTCCACGTCCGAAACCTTCGTTGGGCCCAAACTCTCCAAATCTTCCTTGAGGAGCGTGGCCGCACGGTTCGACATGTTCTTGAAGAGCTTCATCTTCACTTCT
>JAKFUR010000005.1 GCA_021732585.1 Bacteriovoracaceae bacterium | reverse complement strand
GGTCTCGGAGAGACGGCCCTTGCTCGTATGCGTGCTCGTCGCATGGGAATTATTTTTCAGCAGTTTCAGTTAGTGCAAACTCTCACGGCTTTAGAGAATGTCATGCTACCGGCAGAGATTCTCGGTTATAAAGATGTGCGGGCGCAGGCCGAGAAACTTTTGGCTTCGGTCGGTCTTACTTCACGTCAGCATCACTTTCCGAACCAACTTTCCGGTGGTGAACAGCAGCGTGTGGCGATTGCTCGCGCGCTGGCCGGTTCTCCGCAGGTTCTCTTGGCCGATGAGCCCACCGGCAACTTAGATGTTGAGACCGGTCTTTATGTCATGGATATGCTCTTCGCCCTCGCTCGCGAGAAAGGCACTTCGCTCGTACTCGTCACCCACGATCCAGAGATGGCTCGTCGTTGCTCGCGCGTTTTGCGCCTTGAGAAAGGAAGTCTTCAGGCATGAACAAGTTCCTGTGGCTTCGACGTGAATGGCAGCGCTACCGCGCCTCTCATCTTCTTATCACCGCGACCATGGTGCTGGGATTAGGTGGAGTGTTTCTAATTGAGCGTCTTAAGGATGCGTTTCTGAGTTCCGTGCGCAGCCAAGAGCGCGAGCTCTTGTCGTCAGATCTTTCACTGGGTGCAAGACGTCCCTTGAAAGAATCAGAAATTGAACGCTTTCAAAAAGCCACCCAAGATTCGGTACTTCAGTCTTACCGAGTCATTGATATGAGCTCCATGCTTTATGCTCCCGGGGCAGAAGCCGCTCGGCTAGTTGAGGTACGTGTCGTGGAGCCGGGCTTTCCGTTTTATGGATCGCTGATGACGAGCGAGGGGCCTCTTAAACTCACCGCTGAGCATCCGCTTTTTACTGAAAAATGTTTGTGGCTGCATGATGAAGCCGCACGCTTGTTTGACGTAAAAGTGGGAGATGAGCTTCGCTTAGGCGAAGGAACCTTTCGCCATTGCGGAACAGTTCAAAAAGACTCTACACAAGGCTTTCGTGGCTTTGCTCTCGCACCAAGGGTTTACCTGGGCCGAACACGCCTAGCTGACACTCAGCTAGTGGGTGAGGGGACGATTGCTTCCCATGCGCTTCATTTTAAACTTCGTCCACAGACGAACAAAGACTTTACGACGGAGTGGAAAGACGCGCTCATTAAAGAATTTGATGATCCGGCCGTTCGCATTCAGCGTCCATCGGACACCAGCGAACAGACGGCTCGCTCTGGGAAACTCTTCGGTGATTATCTTCAACTTGCCTCACTTGTCGCACTCATCCTCGCTGTCGTGGGGACCTTTTATCTCTTCCGCACGTTGGTCCATCGTCGTCTGAAAGATGTGGCGATTCTGCGGGCCTTAGGAGTGGCGCCCGTTGAAGCGCGCCAACTCTTGCTCATGCCGCTGGTGACCGATTTTCTGGTGGCGATTCCTCTCGCTGGCATCTTTTCGGCGATCTTGTTCCCGGTTATCACCGGTGTGCTCGACCAACTTTTTGGTACCCAACTTCCTGCCACGGGGTTCCCGTGGTCAGTATGGCCAGCATTGCCTTTGATTTTTATTTTAGTCATGGCGATTTTGATGCCTTCGGTAGAAGAGGCCGTACGCGTGCCGGTCATGGCACTTCTGCAAGATCAAGAACGCGTCGGCATGGTGCCGTGGCGTCAGGCAGGGCTATGGGGTTTGTTAGGGCTCGTGTCCTTAAGCGGTCTTGCTATTTGGGCCGCTCACTCTTGGAAGATTGGTGGTCTCTTTGTCGTCGGGCTTTTGTTGGCAACTTTAACATTGGCCGGATTTACGCTGCTAGCACGTTGGGTGGGAGAGAAAGTTCTCCGGCGCAGCGGTCATATCTCAGGCATTCTTGGTTTGATGGGTGGACTTGTCATCCGTCGTCTGCTTCGTCGTCCTATGACTACGTTGTTAACGGTCATCGCTCTCGGACTTGGCTCCGTCTTGATTTCTCTCTTAGGTCATCTTGAACTCTCTATTGGTCAAGAGTTCAGTCTAGAATCCAAGGATCGTCCGGCGCTGTTCATGTTCGATATTCAAGATGATCAGACCGAAAAATTTAAGGCCTTCTTGAGTGAATCGAAAGTTCCACTCCAAGCGTTGTCACCGATGGTGCGCGGAAAGCTTGTCTCGGTAAACGAAGAAGCTTTTAAGAAAGACAAGCAAGAGGCCGTGTTTCAGACTCGTGAGGAAGAAAATGAATCGCGCTTCCGCCAACGTATGATGAACTTGAGTTGGTCAACAAGCCTCAATCCAAGTGAGACCATGGTTGAAGGCGTAGACTTCGCTGAAGCCAGTGTGCCTGAAGGTGAAGTGGCGGTATCGCTTGAAAAAAGATTTGCTCAAAGACTCTCGCTAGAACTTAACGATCGCCTTACGTTTGAAGTACTGGGCGTTCCTCTTGTGGGACGTGTGGTGAATATCAGAACGGTGAAATGGACAAGCTTTCGACCGAACTTTTTTATTATTTTTGCTCCAGGTGTTTTAGAAGACGCACCCAAGAGTTGGTTGGCGGCGGTAGGGCAGATGCCGGCGGAGCAGAAAGCGCAATTACAAAACAGTGTTTCCCGCCAGTTCCCCAATATTTCCTCGGTGGACGTTGGGCAATTGGTTTCAAGATTGATGGAGCTTTTCACTCGTCTGAAAAAAGCTCTCCAGCTGATGGCACTTTTTGCATTCCTCGTAGGCGTTGTCGTAGTCGGGGCCATGGCGCAAGACCAAGTGCTGCGTCGACAGAATGAAGTGATGCTTGAGAAAACATTGGGTATTTCTCCGTGGCGTGTCACTTTGATGGTGCTGGGAGAGTTCCTCGGACTCGCTTTTGTGGCCTTTACTTTGGGTGGATTGGCCGGTGCGGGACTCGCTGCTGTGCTTACAGTCGTCGTATTTGAAGGAAATGTTATCTGGAGCGCATCGCTTCTACTCAGTATTACTTTAGGTGGCATGATACTGGTCAGCATTCCTCTTCTTTTGATGGCTAAAAAAATCTTCACGTGGCGCCCAGCTGGACTCCTACAGCAGCCTTGAGATAAAATGAAGGGCACATTGTAGAGGAGCGTTATGTTCGGGATCGACCTCAGTCCAGAGGGATTACTGACATTTTTTTCGGCTTACGCTTACCAACCTCTGTTGGTTTACGGTTTTATTATTGTCTTCATGCTGGCGAGCTCTTTTGGTTTTCCTGTTCCTGAAGAATTAGTTCTTATCAGTAGTGGCCTCGTCGCTTATCTCGGAAAAAATCCAGAACAATTCCCGCCTCCTTATCCTGGTGCTGTTCCCGTAGATATGTGGACATTGATGATAGTGTGTTTTCTCGCCGTCTTCCTGTCAGATTTCTTGGTCTACAGCATCGGCAAATATCTCGGGAAATATCTTCTCAAGTATCCTTGGATGCAACGGCAAGTGAACGGTAAGGCCTATGCCTTGACACAGAAGTGGTTTGATAAGTATGGCACCTGGTGCTGTGGTATCTTCCGCTTTACTCCTGGTCTACGTTTTCCCGGCCACATTTGGTGTGGAATGTTGGGCATTCCTCTGTGGAAATTTATTGCCATCGATGGTGCAGCCGCGCTTTTATCCGTCCCTACTCAAGTGTACCTGGTCGCTACCTATGGTGAACACATCGTGGGCTACCTACAGGAAGCGAAGTACGTCAGTTTCGGAATTATCTTTATCGCGTTTATTGTTTGGTTTGTGCGAAAGAAACTCAAAGCGCGCCAGGCGCCGTCTTCTGTTCCAGGAAATCCTCCGCAGCCGTAAAAATTTTCTTTCGACGAACCGGATCCATCTTATCCAGTGAGCCCATCGCTGCACCCATGCGCGCATTCTTGGTGAAAAACTCGCGGTGCTTTTCCATGAAGCGCCAGTACAGCCCATCCATCACATCACACCAGTCGCCCGTAGGATAATCTGACATCTTACGAATGTAGTTGGAGCCGCAGATGTAGGGCTTGGTCGCAAAGATACCGCCGTCCGAGAACTGCCCCATGCCCCATACATTCGGGCCCATCACCCAGTCCGCAGAATCTACAAACATCTCCATGAACCAGCGGTACACATCGTGGGGATGGATCTCACTCAAGAGCATCATATTGGACAGCACCATCAATCGCTCAATGTGATGAGCGAAACCGAGGCGCTGAGTTTTCTTAATGGCATCATCAAGTGGCACTACGCCCGTGGTACCTTCATACCAGTCTTTGGTGAGGCGGCGCTTGTGCTGGAAAAAGTTTTTCTCGCGCTGAACATGATCATATTGACGATAGACGCCGTGAATGAACTCGCGCCAACCGATCACTTGGCGCACGAATCCTTCCACAGAATTCAAAGGCATCTTCCTGTCTATGAGTTTCGGCACCTGCGCCATCAGAAGCTCCGGAGGCAGAAAGCCGTTGTTCATGTATGGCGATAAGAGCGAATGAAAAACAAAATCATGTTCACGGGAGAGCGCATCTTCGTAATCCCCGAACAACTCCATGCGATTTTTGAAAAAATCTCCTGCCCATTCCTTGGCCTCAGCACGAGAGGTGGCCAACCAGAAATTCGCAGTGTCGCCTGGGTGATCAGGAAAAACAGCTTCGATGAGGGCAGCGACTTCTTCCACTTCACGAGTGATGTTCGCTTGCGGCAGTGGAGGAGGAGTGATGTTCTTGGGAAGTTTCTTGCGATTATCCGCATCGAAGCTGTACTGGCCACCCAACGGTTTGCCATTGCCATCCATCAGCAAACCTGTTTTTTTGCGCTGGCCTTCGTAGAAGGTTTTCATGAACGGACGGCGAGTACAGGCGTTATAGATGGCAAAGTCGGAACGTTTGGTGATGAACTTGGGACTGGCGAGCCAGTTCAGTTTAAGTTTGTGTTCCGAGGCGAAGGTCTGCAGACGCGTCTCAAAAAACATATCTTCAACTTCACACAGCGTGAGTTCAGTGAGTTTGAGCTTCTTGACCCAAACGGAGAGGCGGTCGATAAACGTTTCGTCGTTCAGTTCATGGTAGTGAACATCAAAACCTTGGGCTTTCATCTCACCAGCAAATCGCCGCATGCTCGCTAAGAAAAAAACCAGTTTGTGTTTGTGGTATTTGAAATGTGTGCAGAGTTCGAAGTCTTCCGCCATGAACACGGGGAGGTTGCTGTGCTTAGCCCAGAAACTATCGGGAAAAAGTTGATCGCCGAGAATGAGCAGGCCGTGCATAAAACCTCATAAGAAGAGATCGCAAATCTCCTCGAGGGCGAGGGGGAATCCTTTGCGAAAATCCTGCAAATCATCCCATGTCAGCGTCTTCTTTTTCTCAATTTTCTCATCGCTGTCCTGGCCGTGTCCAGGATGGGCCCAGTTCACTTGAGCGGTGAGTACGATCCTGCCTTTGTCAGCAGAGAGTTCTTGAATATCAATCTTCACGCGCGACACGAGAGCGGGCTTTCCTTCGCGAGGAACGTTTTTCGCCAAGTTCTTAACCGCTTCTTTGATGGTGGCATTTTGAGTTTTAAGCGCTTGCCCCATATTCTCTTCGCGACCCGTCAGCCACATCACCTGACCTTGGCTTTCGATGGTGGGGTTATTGAGGTAGCGGTGCGCGAAGCTCTCGAGCGTGTGGATCATGAAACCCATCAAAGCATCGGAGTTCTGAAAGCTGGCGCGCAGCTTTTGTTCCCATTCTTTTTTGACCTCAACTTCGTTCATCTACTATCCTCTGAGTATGAAATGGCAGGAGCGTTGTGCAGATTTCTATGTTGCCGAAGATTATCTTCCCCGAGAAGTAGCGCAGAGTCATTTATTGGAAATTCTGCGCTTGGGCGAAGATAAGCAGCGTGGTTTTCATCACCCGCACCTCAAGCCCAATCGTTTCCATGCGGCCCCACGTTATCCCGTAGATCATTACATGGGTTTAGGATTGTACTGGGACCCACTGGATTATCTTTATCATCCACGCATGTTGCACAACGGCCTTGAGCCGTGGCCGTTGCCTCAGTGGCTCGTGAAACTCTGTCACGAGGTCTTAGCGCAGACGTTCCCTCATCATACCAACTGGCGCGCAGAAGCCGCCCTGGTGAACTACTACACCACTGGCCGCAAGATGGGTCGTCACGTCGATAAAGAAGAAAAGGACCATCGTGCTCCGGTGATCGGTTTTAATTTTGGAGGCACTTGTCGTTTTTACTACAACGACGAGAGTTTTTTGCTGCCGGGAAATTCTGTGTATGTGTTCGGCGATTCAGCGCGCTTGATGTCCCATGGAGTAGGCGCGGCCTATAAAAAAAGTTTGTCGTGGGAAAGTGCGGGCATTCTCAAAGAAGGGGAAAGGATCAACATCACAGTTCGCCAGGTAACTTAAGTTTTTTTCGCGAAGGTCTCGCGGACTTTTACCAGCATCTTAGCAAAGACGGTGAGCGTTGCAGGTGCCGTCTTTTCCGCCAAGCGGTGGAAGCGCTGGTTAAGATCATTCTCGAGTTCAATTGAGCGATTCACCACAAAGGTTTTGGCGGCTTCGAGTTCAGCGCGGCAAGTGAGTTCGCCGGTGACACGAAACTGCTGGAAGGTTTGGCGCAGGCTAGGATCTAGCTCCAACATACGAGCGGTCACGAAGTTCAATTGGCCGTTCATCAAGTCAGCCGCGAAGGGTTTACCCGACTGCGGATTAAAATCATTCACGTCATCGAGCATCTGGAAGAATACACCAATGTCATCACCTAAACGGCGGCACACATCAATCACCTCTGGTGACTGTGATGAGAGTTTCGCTGGAGCGAGGCAACTCCACAGCATCAGGCTGCCGGTTTTCTTGCGTGCGACAGTTTCTAGTTCCGCCCAGGTCGCTTGGCCCGTTTGCTTCAAGTGGGCCTGTAGCCATTCACCGTCCGCGAGATCTTTAATAGCATCTGTGAGATCGGTGATGAGGTCCATGCGGCCTTCCCGAAGCAGGTCACCAATCACTCGTGCGAGCAAAAAGTCTCCAGCAAGGATGGCCTGGGTGTTGGTGAAGCGAGAATTGATCGTCGGGATCTTACGGCGCTCAGAAGCCTCATCAATCACATCGTCATGCACGAGAGATGCCGTATGGGTCATCTCCACCGCGCGAGCGTAAGGCACGAGGGTCTCCTCCGGCACTTCAAAGACCTGACCAAAGAGAAACACCAGCGCCGGGCGGAAGCGTTTACCTGAGCTATCAAAAAGAGTGTTGAGTTCTTGGGGAAGGGTAGAAACGGTCTCGCTCGGGGCCAAATGAAAATCGAGACGGGTGACCGCGTCGAGAATGTCTGAGCCTACTTTAAAACCTTGCACGGTTACTCCCTTTTGCAGCGTCAGATTATGTGAAGTCTCTCTTCCTGGCCAGAGTGTAGAGGCTTTGTGAGAGGACTTTAAGGCCAACTTTGTGGCACACTTTCATACTACCCGGAGGTTTTATGCGTCTTTCAGCTATTTTGGCTTTGTGTATGCTTTGTCTGCCTGTTTGGGCCGCCTCTTTCCATGAGATTGTTGAAAAAGACATCGACGGCAAAGAAATCAAGCTCGACCAGTTTAAGGGCAAGGTGGTGCTGGTGGTGAACATCGCCAGCCAGTGTGGATTTACCCCTCAGTTGGAAGATTTGCAGAAATTGCAAACCAAGTACGCTGAGCAAGGCTTCACGGTTTTGGGTGTGCCCTCAAACGAGTTCGGTGAACAGACACCGGAAAACGACCAAGGCATGAAAGAGTTCTGCCAGAAAAAGTACAACGTGAATTTCCCGCTGCTTTCAAAAGGCAAAGTGAACGGGAAAGAGCGTCGTCCGCTTTATACTTTCCTCACTTCAACTAAAAAAACCAAAGATGACATTGGTTGGAACTTTGTGAAGTTCATGGTGGGCAAAGACGGCAAGATTCTTGATCGTTGGGCCTCAACCACAGGACCGATGTCGAGCAGCATCACTAAGACTTTGGAAAAAGCACTCAAATGACCTCACTGGCCGTTGTCGGAGCAGGTGCGGGCGGCCTCAGTGCCGCTTTGCTTGCTCAATCATCAGGTACGGCCACGACTCTTTTCGAAGCCCACCAAATTCCTGGTGGGTGCGCCAGTTGGTTTAAGCGCGGGCCTTTTAGTTTTGATGTGGGGGCCACGACTTTAAGTGGTATTGGCCCGGGTCGTCCTCTCACATTGTGGAGCGAACTCACCGGAGCTCCGCTAGATGTGGTAGCGGCTGATCCCGGTCTTGTCTTTCACCTTCCAGGAAAAACATTTTATCGTTGGCGTGACAGTGAACGCTGGCAAGCTGAGCTCTCGCGGGTTTTTCCAACCCTTGATCACAAGAGATTTTGGCATGACATTGAGACCCTCGCGGAGCGCGCGTGGGCCTTCTTGCCTTATGTGAATGGTTTTCCTCCGACGTCTCTGCGTGATCTTCGCCACGCTCCTTCATGGCTGAAAGGCACGAGTCTTCTGCCTTATTTATTTCATGATCTGGAAACTTTTCGCCGGATGCGCCAAGGTGTATCGGCTGAACTCACACGTTGGTTGAATGCTCTTTGTATGATCTCGGCGCAAAACGTCGCCCCCCAAGTGCCGGCCCTCATCGGCGCGCTGGCGCTGACTTATCCAAGTGAAACCTACATTCCACGCGGGGGCATGCAGGCTCTGTTTGAAGGATGGCTCAAGCACTTTCAAAGTCTGGGTGGGGAGTGGCGACCCGGTGAAAAAATCGAAGATCTAGTGAAGCTTCAGCGAGACTATTCCCACTTGGTAATGAACACCACCAGCTGGAGTCTGGAGAAAATGCTCGATCTTAACCCAACATCGCAGACAGCGTGGGGTGCGTTCACATTGTACGCCGGTGTTCGTCTAGAGAAGCCGCAGACTCATGCCTATCATCTCGTCATGCCTGCCATTGAGAGTGGTGTGGAAGATTATTTCGTCTCATTCTCTATTCCGGAAGATCTCGCCCGTGCGCCGAGTGGTTGGCAAACCGTGACGATCTCTCAGCACACCATGGAAGAGTCTTGGTACGGATTGCCGCCAGAGGAATACCGCGCTCGTAAAGCAGCGCGCTTGCAGCAAGTGTGGGCGCATTTCTTAAGTGAGTTTCCCGGTGTACTCGAGCACAAATTTCTACAAGCAGGCACACCGAAAACTTTCGAGCGCTACACCCATCGTCCGTTTGGGCGTGTGGGAGGGCATCCGCACTCCTGGCGTTTTCCGCTTTGGCGTTGGCCATCTTCACGACGCACGGAAAGTCTCACGCAATTAGGAGATACGGTTTTTCCCGGTCAAGGAATTGTCGCCGTGGTAAACGGGGCCCTGAGCTGGTGGCGCGAATCAGGACTTCATACGGATTTCAATCGGCACACTTGAGCGCAAGTTGAGATCACGCTGCGGGAAGCTCATTTCAATGGCCGCTTCTCTGTAGACCTTCTCAATGGCAAAACGCAGATCGCTACGACACTGCTGGAGAGATTCAACCTTGTCGGTATCGGCCCAGAATTGTATTTTAAACGTCAGCGCACTTTCACCGAAGTCATCGAACATCACACGAGCATGAGGTGATTTTTCGACGAAGGGCATGTCTTGCAAGACCTTAAGTGCGAGCGTGCGAACTTTATCCACATCACTTCCATAGGCCACACCGACCGCGACTTCTGTGCGCACAATAGCGCTACGATTGGTCCAGTTAAGCACAGGCTTCTCTAGGAACATGCTATTGGGCACGATCCAGATTTTACTTTCAGGCGTGCGAATACGTGTGGCGCGCGTACCGATCTCGATGACTGAGCCTGAAATATTGTCGACTTCAATCACATCACCAATTTTAAGCGGCTGCTCGGCCATCAGAATCAAACCAGAGATGAAGTTGTTGACGATATTCTGAGAACCAAAACCAATCCCGATAGCAAGTGCACCACCGACCACGGTGAAAATGGTCAAAGGAATGCCGGCGATAGTGAGCGCCAGTACGACAAAGAGGGCCAGGTTAAAGGTGTAGATTAAGCGGCGGTAGGTGTTAATGACAGTGCGATCAGGGACGTGAGGTTCGACCAATCTCTTCATCACGATGCGTGACAACATTTTTGAAGCGCGGTTCGCCAGACCCAAGAGTAAAAGCGCCAGTAGGATATTTCCCAGAGAGAGACTGACACCCTGAACAGTGAGGAGTTTATGATTCCACAGCGCGGAAACAACTTTGAGGTGATCAGAAATTTCAGTCAAAAACGTCATAGGAACCTTATGGGATTAAAATGCTCAACTTAAAAACTCGTGGCCAGAAGTTTACGGCCAAGTCCCAAGGAGCCTATCATTGGGGCATATAGCTTTTCAATTTTTGCGAAGGAAGTTTCATGCGTTTGATCGACTATGTGAATCAGGGTGGCTCCATTACATGGATCTTGGTGATCATGAACATCATTGGTCTTTCACTGATTCTGTGGCGCTTCTGGGTCATTTGGGATTTTAAGAAAAAAATCTCAGCCGTCGCTGATGGTATTTTGGGTGAAGTCGGGTCACAGGGTAAAGGGGCCGATACTTACGCACTTGCTAAAGAATTTGCGTCCTCTAAAGTCGCCGATCTTGAATACGGTATGATCATGATTCGTATCATCGCCACCATCGCGCCACTCTTGGGGCTTCTCGGAACCGTTGTGGGTATCTTCGAAGCCTTCCAAGTCATTGCCTCTAAAGGTCTCGACAACCCAGGCGATTTTGCCAGCGGTATTTCTCTTGCGCTTATTACCACCATCGCCGGTTTGATCGTAGCGATCCCGCACTACATCGCTCATAACCTTCTAACGGGCCAGTTGGACCGTCTCGAGAGTGGACTAGAAAAAGATATGCTTTCTAAATTGGCGAGGAAGTAAGCCGTGTCACGTCGTAGTAATCGTCGCGAAGCCCTCGCTCCAGATCTGACGCCATTGATCGACATCGTCTTTCTGTTGCTGATTTTCTTTTTAGTGACGTCCGTCTTCCGTAAGAAAGAACTCGCACTTCTTTTGAAATTGCCCCAAGCCGAGCAAGGTAAGTCGGATGAAAAGAAGCTCGAGAGTTTGACCATTGAATTGTCGGACACTGAAGTGGCGATCAATGGACAGAAGAGTGCTATGGAAGACTTGCCGGGCTGGTTTAAGAAGACCGAGCCAAAAACCCTGGTGAACCTGCGCGTGGGTGGAGACGTTCGCTACGACCGTCTCGTGCTCGTACTAGATTCTCTGCGCGAGCATAAGCTCGATAATATCTCCTTGATAACAGATAAGAAGAAGTAGTGCGGTCGGTAAAAAAGTCACGGGGCGCTGGTTTCTGGCCACGCCCCGGAATGCTTAGGGTAGATACCTCCTCCATGAAATGGCTGTTATTGGTTTTGCTCGTTGCCTGCTCCGGTGAAAAGGGATCAAGCCCTCGTAAGCCGGCAACTGAACAGACACCTGAATCAACTCCTGCTCCTACGCCGCCACGTACTCGGCCGCGTCCACAACCTCCTGTGTCTCAGTCGTGCGTGCCTGGAGGCTTACCTCAACAGCATGTTCGCGCCGTTGATTATCTCTCTTTCCCAAATTTTGGTTATCGTGGTGTAGGCCGTTGCCGCGGTCATGCGATTTTAAGCCAAAAACTTTTGCTCTTGTTGCGCTTTGAACCGAATCAAGGCACCTTGTGGAACTGCGACACAGATCCCGTCGCTTGCCGACAAGATATTCGTGCTGTGATTGATTCCGTCGAAGAGAACAAAGTGGTGGTCGTGCCAGGCTTCACCTCTCTCGCCGAATTCTCTGCTCATCCAGTTGTCGAGACGATTCTGCGTGCGCGCATTATTTCTTATGGCAGCCGCTACTCCGCCAGTCGCCTTCCGTTACCTGGGAATGAGAGTCGTAGCGTCTTAGTGTTTAAAGAGGCTTTGCGACGTGTTGGGCTTCATCAGATTCCGTACCTCGCCCTAAACGGTGTCGAAGTCGGTAATCACGGTGTGCTGGCCTATGCGGAGAGTGAGAAAGATGGTCAGCGTGTGCTGTGTGTGCGCGACCCGAATATCGTGCCTGCTCAAGGTCGCGAAGAATGCGATAACTACTTTTTCCAAGACGGCGAGAATGTGCGCTACGTTCGTTACGCCCGCCCAGAAGATGTGGTGAGCATCGAACTCACGGACGACGAAGATCGTCGTACCTCAGAGTATCGCCGCACATTGTGTAAGTAACTCATCACATAAATGCCATCTGCGGCGTTGGCTTCGTCACTCAGTCGTGCGACGTACTTATCGTACGCCTCCTCCTTCGCTTCTAGCCGCCTAGCATCTGTCTATTTATGAGACGAGTTATAGAACGGGGCTGTCGGTCAATCCGTTAGGAATTCCCTTAAAGATCACCGCACATGCGTTGTGTGAGTGAAGCGATTCAAAGTGCTCCAACGACACAATCCAATCTGCGATGCGGACATCTTGGTTGAACTCTTTAAAGACACGCTTTGAGGCGTGTTCAACGAACATCGGATTCGAACCATTCAAGATCGCAAAGGCCTGCTCATCAATGCGCTTCACCAGGCTCTGAGTCTCAGTAGGAATCGCTGTGCGCAGAAGTTCGATCAAATCTTCAATCCCAAAAGTCGCGTCTTTCGCTAGTTTGATTTTGGCGGTGGCGCGTGAGCGCTGGCCATGGGCCACACCAATACCGTTACCTTCGTCAGTCACTCCGGCCGCAAAATCGGCTTCGTACTGCTTTGCCATAGAGAGAGAGCACGGACAGGTTGACGAGTATTCGTATTCAAGCGTGATGTAACTCTCAAAGCCGCTCTCTTTGGTTTCGCGCGCCTCAACGATGGTGCGGTAGTACTGCCAGCCCCAGTTGTTACTCTTGAGTGACAACTGTTTTACCGGGTAGCTGAACTGCACTTTAAGAAAAGCCTCGTCGAGTTTTTCTTCATGATCGTAGTCGCGCAGATCAGTGCGGTAGCGATTCAAAACACCGCGGAAGAATTTCTGATTCACCGGAGCGTTCGCAGCTTCATTCTGCAGGATCGAGCACAGTCGGCTCATATTGATGCCGGTTTTTCCTGCTGGGCAATTCACGTACATGCTGGCTTCGCAGTCATGATTCATCACGCTCCCATCACGATGCTTGAAGGTGAGGGGAACGCGGAAGCGATTGATTCCCACACGAGGAATCGCGATGCCTTGGCGGTCAGGAATTTTTTGGAAGTCGTTCAGTCCGGTGGCGTCTTGAACTTCGCAGTTCATGACTTTGTCGGTGACGGCCTGATCGATGATCTTTTCGTTCGCCATAATGTGTCCTCTTTATTGACTGCTCTTCCTTTATGCCTGCGGATGGCGCACAGGGGGAGATAAAGTCGTTCTTGTCTTTGTCATGTCTAACGCTTAATGCAAAGCAATAATCCTTGTTGGGCCTGGCGGATCTGCCAAAAGCCTGAAAATCCGCATATTTTAGACCTATTTCTGAATTCCACGTCTTTTTAAACATCTAACTTGCTGTTTAAAACGATTTGGGCTTAGAATACGTCAAACGTATGATTCAAACGATCGTTTGATTAAGGATCAAATATGCGCTCCCTGCTCTGGCTTCCCCTCGCTCTTCTTGTCACGACTCACTCATATTCTCAGGAAACATTCACTCTCAGCGAGCAGACCCTTGGCGGTCTAGCGCAAGACAAGTCCCCGCAGTGGGAATCTATCGAAGCGGCTTTTCTGACTAGCAAAGCCGAAGCCGAGCAGCTGCACGATCGGTTTCGTCCCGAACTTTTTGGTTCTGCTGATTATTCGGAAACGCGCGAGAAGGCCATCATCCAGTTCCAACCCATCTGGAGCCCTGTGAAGACGGGCCAGGTCGGCGTTCGCCAAGCCTTTCGTGGTGGCGTCTCTTTAAGTGCGGGCGTGGGTGTGGACCAACGAAGTGCCATGACGGCGAACGGAACCTTTCGTGACGTCTCGACATCGACCGTGCGCTTAGATCTGCAAGTGGATCTGTGGAAAGATTTGTTAGGCCGCTTGAGCAAGGCGCAGAGTGATTCGGCGACGTTTGATATCGAGCGCGCGAAGCTCGAGAGAGAGATTAACCACAAAGCCTTTGCCGTTTCTTTGCGTCGTACTTACTGGTCCCTGGTGGCGAACAATGAACAGATCAGAATTTACGAAGGTCTCAAAAATATTTCGGGAAATCAGCTGACAGATGCACGTGCTCGTCTCAAAGCAGGAGTGGCTGATGGTGGTGAAGTAGCCCGCTATGAAGCTCAAGTGGCTTCGCGACAAGGTTCGGCTTTGTACTATCGCTATCAAAGAGAAATTCTTCTCAAGCAGCTCAAAACTCTTCTGCCAGAACTTCAGGGCAAAGAAATTGCATTGGCACCTTACAATGTGCCGGACATGATTAAGAACGTCTTGGCCTGCACTGAAGTCATCGCCTCACAGAAAGGTGTACCTTTCGAATACACGCGCTACGATGAAGTAACAAAATTGCTTCGTCAGACTCAGAAAGAGCAGAACAAGTTGGCCTCTAGTTATGACGATGTCGATTTGAAGTTTGTCGGCTCTGTGAAAACGACCGGAGTTGGGAGTGAGGACAACGGAGATGGTCTTACCCGCGGTTCTTACGGTTCGGCGTTCGACGATTGGCAGGACCATAATCGCGCTGGCTACTCAGCTGGATTGCAACTGGTGATTCCTTTAGGCAAGGGCGAAACTCGTAAAACGCAAGAGCTCTTGGCGCAAAAACGCTTTGATTCTCAGATCAATCAAAACGATGCCAATTTGACGAATACTCACCAGCAGTTGGTGAAAGTGATCGCGCTTCTGACGGATGTCGTGCGCGCACAAAAAGAAAACACAGAGGCACTAGAGCGTCGTCTGGTCGTGCAGAACCGTAAGTTCCGCGAAGCCCGTGTCAGCGTCAATGATCTGATCCTCGATCAGGATGCGCTTTTGAATTCCAATCTCACTACCGTTAACACACAACTTGAAATCATCAACACCATTTTGGATTACTTGGTTGTCTTTACTGAGACACCTTGTGAGTTCAACAGGATTTAGTCATGAAACATATTGCTGACTTTTTTATTCGCAACTACAAACTCACTCTCGTGTTGATGTCGTTTATGATCGTCATTGGCCTCCAAGGCCTCTCTCGCATGAACGCGGAGTCTTGGCCAGCGGTGGACTTCGCCATTGCCACCATCACGACTCAGTACAAAGGCGCTTCGCCTGAAGACATTGAGGCTTTGATTACCAAACCTATCGAAGACGAGATTCGCGGAGTTTCAGGGATAAAGGACGTGAAGTCCGTTTCTCAGATTGGCCAAAGTCAGATCGTGGTTCGCATCGACATGGATAACGTCGATGAAGTGAAGGCCATGGATGATTTGCAGAAGGCCGTTCAACGCGTTTCGAAACTCCCACCAGACCTTGAGCAGCAACCGGCGTTCTTAGAAATTAAGAGTGCCGAGTTTCCGGCCATTGAGATTGCCGTCGTAGGTTCTGGCGATGATCGTCTACGCGACCGCATCGCCGATCTTCTCAAAGAAGAAATTGAAGACATCGAAGCCGTCAAAGACGTGCGCCCCAGCGGCTTCCGCCAGCGCGAGTTCACCGTGGAGCTGGATATGGCAAAGCTTGAGTCTTTGAACATCGGTGTGGCTGAAGTTCTAGCAAAAGCCCAGGCCCGCAATATTTCAACTCCTGGCGGCGACATGAAAGACGCCACCAAGCGCTTGGTCCGCTTGGATGCGAAAGTAAAGAACGCTGATGAGCTGGGTGACTTGGTCATTCGTTCGAACTTTGCTGGTCAAATCATTCGCTTGAAAGATGTTGCTCGCGCGGTGGATGGAGCGGAAGAAGCTAAGACTCTTGCTACTTGGAACGGCGAAGAGGCCGTCTTGCTGATTGTGAACAAAAAAGCCGGTGCCGACACCATCAAGCTCGCGGACTCGGTCTTTGAGGTGGTTCAACGTTACCAAAAAGCTCACTCGGAAGTTAAATTCCAGGTCTACAATAATGAGGCCAACCGCGTTCGTGCGAAACTCGATACACTCAATTCAAACGCCATTTCAGGTCTCGTTATCGTCATGAGCGTGCTCTTGTTCTTTATCCCTGGTTGGGTGGGTGTGATGGCTTCGATCTCGTTGCCACTTGCGATTCTAACCACATTAGGAATTATGCCGATGTTCGGCATGAACTTGGATTCCATCACGATTCTTGCCCTCATCATTGCCATGGGTATGTTGGTGGATAACTCCATCGTGATCACAGACAATTTTGTCGGTCTTCGACGTGAGGGAATGAAAACTCACGATGCCTTGGTTAAAACCATCACTGATCTCTGGGCGCCTATCACAGCAACGGCGTTCACGACCATTGCAGCGTTCTTGCCGATGCTCGTAACCAAAGGGATCATGGGGAAATTCATCATGGCGATTCCTATCATTGTGACCATCGCTCTTTTGATCTCCCTTCTAGAATCCTTTTTCTTCTTGCCCATGCGTTTATCTTTTGTTGGCAATCGCGTAAAGATGACCAGCGAAGGTGGTAAGGACTGGTTCGCGAAATACAGAACTAAATTTGAAAACTTCATGCGCTGGGTGGTTCGTCACCGTTACATCACGACAGGCGCAATGATGGCGTTGGTTGTGTTCTCGATGGTGATCAACGGCATGTTTAACAAGTTCATGCTGTTCCCGGCCGAGCACACCGAAATTTACATGGCCCGTATCGAAGCTCCGATTGGGACAACGCTTGAGCGTACCCGCGAGATGGTTTCTGATCTCAGCCGTAAAGTGATTGATGTAGGTGGCAAAGAATATGTTCGCGAAGTGGTGGCACGTGCAGGGACGACGAAAGGTCGTCCAGATGACGCCAAAGGCGGCGAAGGGGACAACCAAGGTCTTCTCATGATCTATGCTACAGACCACGCAAAATTTAATGTGCCGTATACCGAGTTTTTGAAACGTCTACGTGATGGGATCGATACCAAGGCCTACGGTACAGTTGTGTTCGAAGAGATGGTCAACGGGCCACCGGTGGGTGCAGCGGTCTCTGCGACATTCAGATCAAATAACGCTGAGAAAAATCAGCAAGTCATCGACGAGGTGATGAAAACCTTGGCGGCGACGCCGGGGATTCTTGATCTCAAGATCGAAGACGTGATCGACTCCGACGAAGTCCTCGTGAATGTGGACTATCCCTTGGCCGACAGATTGGGAGTGAGTGTAGCAGACATTGGCACGACCGTTCGTACTGCAATGGGTGGATTGTTTATTTCCGATGTGACGTTGAACAACAAAGAAGTGAACTTGAACGTGAAGTTCAAGGACGATAACCGCAAAAACAATCAAGACCTAGGACAAGTTCCGGTCATGGATAAGCAAGGGAATCTTGTTCCTTTGGGTCGCATCGCGAAGTTTGAGTCAAAGCCTGGCACCCCGCAGATTAAACGATTTGATTATAAACGTGCTCGTACTATCACCGCCGGTGTTGATGGCATCAAGATGACATCACCAGAAGCCAACGCCATTTTGAAAAAGAAATGGGATGAGCTTCAGCTCACGTACCCTGAAGTGTCATTGGTTCAAGGTGGCGAGAACGAAAGTACCGCAGAATCTTTGCAGTCGCTCTTTGATGCCATGATCTTGGCAATGATCGGGATTTTCGCCTTGATGGTGTTTATGTTCCGCTCATTCCTCATGCCGTTTGTGATCATGCTCACGATTCCGCTAGGCCTCATCGGTTTCTTTATTTCCTTCTCGCTTCACCAACGTCCTGTGAGCTTCATGGCGTTGATTGGGATCATCGGTCTAGCGGGTATCATCGTGAACTCAGGCATTGTGTTGATCGAGTTCATCAACGTACTTCGTAAAGAAGGGAAGCTCCCACTCGAAGAAATTCTTGTGCAGGCTTCGGGTCAGCGTTTGCGTGCGGTCATCACCACATCACTTACTACTGTTGCGGGTCTCTTCCCGACGGCCTACGGAATTGGTGGCGCCGATGCGATGCTGATCCCCATGACCATGGCCATGGCATGGGGTCTCACCACGGGTACGATTTTCACACTTGTGTTCATCCCTCCTGCTGTGGCGATTATTGAAGACTGGATGAAGCTCTTGATGAAACTTCCCGGCCTGCGAAACTTCTCTAAAACGAGCGATGAAGTGGAAGGGTCGACACAAGGGGTGACGACATGACCGAAACTCAGCTTCACGAGACCAAAGAAAAGATTCTTCACACCGCACGTGTCCTGTTTGCCAGTAAAGGCTTTGATGGTGCGTCGGTGAGACAGATCGCCTCGGAAGCGGGTGTAAATATCGCGGCCGTGAATTATCACTTTGTCAGTAAAGAGAAGCTGTTTCTTCAGGTAATTGATCTCGTCTTTAGTGAAACGAGCAATCACATTCGAGCGCGCCGAAACGAGCGCCCTGAAGAAAAGGTCGAAGACTTAGCGGTTTGGATCTTTGGTTATTTTCTCGATCGCTCCGACATTCTGCGCTCTGTGTTTCAGATGTTGCTCTCTGAGAAGGGCTGGGGCCCAGAAACAGACTGCGGTGATGATGAAGAAAAGTTCGGTCCGCCCGGCGGACTGGCATTGGCCGAAGCCATTGAGCATGAACTCAAGCATGCGATCAGCGAGGCCAATATGTTCTGGGCCGTGAAGATGATCTTTTCGAATGTGGTTCATATGGCACTGATGTACTCGAACCATTTTTGCCAAATGCCGCCTGAGGAAATGGAGTATCACAGCAAGGAAGTCCTGGAGGCCGACATCCGTCGTTTGGCACGGGTAGTGTTGAAGGATTTGTAGCTCTGTCTAAATATTTGACAGTATTTCAAGGCGTTGCAAAGATTTTTTGCAACGCAACATCTTAAATCTACTTACATTTCCCTTATTCTTGAGTATTTAGCCCGGTTTTTGCATGCAAAAGCCTGCAAAGGATTTTTGCGACTTGGCCCGAACGGATTTGGGCGCCATAAGGGGAACCTCATGCGCCTGTTTATTGCTGCTTTTTTGATGATCGTTTCCGTGGGTGTCGCCCATGCGCAATCGACGTTGACTCAGAACTTAACGGCAAAAAAAATCCCGCAGTTTTCGGGCAATACAGGCATCGGTTACAACTCGAATTTTTCACGTCAAGACACCACTGATTCTGAACAGTCGATATCGGGTGATTTCACTCTCAACTACCGTGTTTCTGGCGCCAATCTTATTCGTGGTTATTTCGGTGGAACAAAAGAAATTACCCAAGGTCAGGAATGGTTGCCGGCCGATGGTTTCGTGGCGTGGGTGAACAACGGTTTCTGGGGCAAGCATGGCCGCGTGACTATTGGTCAACAGGTGCGTGTTCATGCTCCGTTTAGTAAGGAATCTCGCCTTCGCGATACCAAGTACACTGGTGTCAGTTTGATCCCAGTTTTCCAGGTCAGTGTGACCCCAGCGGTGCTGTTTATCTACCAGCCCAACGCTTCGAAAAACTTTCACACATATAAAGAGAACAAGTTAGGCAATCTCAATGCTGAGTACGGCTTTTCGCACACGGCAGCCGTCGCTTGGAGCATCACCGACCAGGTTTACTTCCAGCCGACCTACATCTACCGCAACTCTTGGAGCTACGGTGGAACTCGCCGGGACCCGTCGTATGCCGTGTCGGGAGAACTCGGCTACTCATTTAGCAATGGATTAACAATCGCAGCTGGCTGGACCAACGAAGAGGCCATGCGCCGCTTTGAAAATGGCACCGACACCGACCTGCAGGCCTTCGATAACAACACATCAACATTCTATACATCTTTGTATTGGGTTTTCTAAGAGAACGAAAGGGGAGCGGACATGAAAAATTTGAACTTGCTTACACCGTTACTTGTACTCGCAGCTTTGGCAGTCAGCTGTGCCAAAGAGAAGGAGTATGAAGAAGTGTATAAAGAGAGTGTTTCAGCGAAAGCTGCGATGCCGTGTCAGGATCCGAACGACCCTTGCATCTACGTTCCTTCCGTCGGTGAGACTCCGAAAGACGTCGATGCTTCACGTTCTTTCGCCTTGGGTGAGCAGAAGCTTGTCACTTTCAAGTTCGAAGAGAAAAAACTTATTGTTCAAGAGCTTCCGCGCGAAGACCGCTTCTCAGGCAACACTAGCAACTTCAGTCCTGTGATGGAGTTTGCCGTTGAGCATAAAGACTACCAATGTAAGGAAGACCAGTTCGGCGATTGCGGTAATACGGAAGAAGAAGTCGACCGCACTTGGGATCGCAAAAAATACGCCAAGATCGATTTTGGTTCAATCGAAGTCGTCGAAACGAACTCACTCCCAGAGCAGCTCACGAACCTCTTCGCGGGTTGCTACGGCGCAGGCAAGACAGTCGTAAGAAATGTAAAAATCGAAAAAGACGCGATCAACATCCATGTCCAGAAAACCTGGAAGACCAACGGCCACTGTGCTGAAGTACGCAGCATCGGCGATCTTCGCGACACGGCCTTCACAGTTAACTACTACTACTCATTCGCGAAGCTCTCGACGATCGCGTCGGCGAACTACAAGCCAGTGAAATACCCGTTTGAAGATCAAAATACGTTCGGTTTCTTCACAACTGAAGTGATGAAATTGACTGCTGATAACCGCACCACTGTGAACTCAAAACAGACCTACATGAACCGCTGGAGCCCGGATCGTAAAGAAATCATCTACTACTTGAATGATGCATTCTACGAAGCGGGTATGGAGAGTGTTCTTGCTTCTACCGAGCAGGCCATTGCCACCATCAACAATTCGTTCGAGAGTGCTGGCGTGGACATGCGAATTAAATTGCAAGATGGTCGCGGCAAAGACATGGGTGACATTCGTAATAACTTCATTCTCCTCGTCTCAGATCCTCAAGCTTCAGGTGTGATTGGGTACGGCCCATCTATCGCGAACCCACGCACCGGCGAAATCGTTAAAGCACACACCGTGATGTACTACGGAACTATCCGTAAATTCATCCAAGACACCTACGATGAACTTTTGGAAGAACGCGCTCGTGAAGAAGCAGCAGCCGCAGCAGCGACTCTTGCCGCTAACGCAGAAATCGTACCGAATGCTCCAGCGACTGAAGAATCAGCCGAGCGCTTGAGTGCTCACCGCAGTGTCATGTCTCGCATGCAAACAGCAGTTTCACCGAGCGTGCAACGTCCAGTGACACCTGTGAACCGCGGACAGTTCACACAAGTTGACTTCAAAAAGGAAATCTTCAATTCGAGACGCAAGATTGAGAAAAGCCACTGGGTGGAGCAGCTCAAGAATCCGTCAGAACTCACAGATTCTCAAATCGCAAAAGCGAAGCTAAACGTCATGAGTCACCAGTGTTTCTACCATACCAGCATGGTGAACTGGAGCGACGCTGTCGGAAGTAACATTTCAGCTCAGGCCCTAGGAATCGAAGCTCTCAAACCGTGGAACGAGCTGAGCGAAGCTGAGAAAGAGAAAGTTATCACAGCGCTAATGCCAAACGTTTGGGTACCTACCTTGGTGCACGAATTCGGCCATAACTTGGGCCTTCGCCACAACTTCAATGGCTCGGAAGATAAAGACAACTTCTTCACAGCAGCAGAGCGTGCTTCTCTCGGAATCAAGCGCGACATCACTTACTCATCAGTGATGGACTACGCTGGAACTAGCTTGAATCAGCTCTCGGTCATGGGCAAATACGACATGGCGGCTTTGAGCTTCGCTTACAACCGTGAAGTGCAGCTTAAGGACGGCAAAAAACTTAAGTTGAGCGATGACCTGACCATTGAAGAGCTTAAGAAAAATGGCCAAGCGGAATTACTTAAAGACTTCCAGTTCTGTACAGACGAGCACGTCGAAGTTAACCCGGGCTGTAACCGGTTCGATGACGGCTCAGGGCTCAAGGAGATTGCTGAAAACTTCGTGAAGAACTACAAGGAAAACTACGCTCGCCGTAACTTCCGTAACCTTCGTGCCGACTTCAACTCGTACGATGGAGATGTCTCTTACTACTTCCAGGTGGAGTATACCTTCGAAGGCCTACGTCGCTTCTTTGAGATCTACGACCGCCTCTCGACGATGTACCCATGGACGGTGACTGCCGACTGGGAAAAAATGATTGCTGAAGCAAAAGACGAAGAGGAACGCGCTGTTCATCGTTCAAACCGCGATTTCTTCGTCGGATTGAAAGACGCCGCACAAGTGGCAGCTGACTTCTACGTCGAAGTCTTGACCACGCCGGACGTTCACTGTGCAATTATTAACACGACGACCAACCGTTTAGCGGGCATCTTGCCTCTTGCTGATATCGGCGGCGGTGAAGCTTCTTCATGCTTCAGCGATAAGGTTCGCTTGGCACCGCAGTTCGCATCGATTGGTGAGACCGGCAAATTCTTTAACAGCCAGCGCTTTGATGAAACTCTACCAGGTGAATTAAACGCGGATCCATCTCAGATTTCTGTCCGTGGTATCTGGGCCGATAAGATCTTGGCAGCGGACTACCTCACAAAACGAGTGCTTGGTATTAGTACATTTGACGATCAACGCGGTAACTTCTTGGACTACCCGGCCTTCGGCGATAAAGTTCGCTCGACTGTGCTCGCTTTCATGACGAACTCTCTTGAAGTTGAAGCAGAATTCAAACTTGCTGATGGTTCAGTTGCGAAGATTCCTCACGTGTTCGACATTGCGGCGACTCACAAGATCAAGCGTTCATTCCACCAAGGTCTTAATCGCTACCTCGGCATGACTAAGATTGAAACCGACTTCCGCCAAATCATGTTGCCGTACGTGAAAAACTCAGCTTCGGCTGCCGATGATCGTATTGCCAACTGGGGCTTCTTCAACGCATTGGATGTTCTTCGCCTTGAAACCAGCACCGTCTTTTCACCAGATCGTATCGTGAAGACCGTTGACTTTAACGATGCCAACCAGAACTTGATCGCTCGCTTTGCCGCGACCAAAGAAAACACCGTGGCCCTCGAGTTAGCGGAACTCCGCGAGATTCGTCAGGCGCTTGAGAAGTTTGATCCGAAAGCAGTTCAACAAGTATACGTCATGCGCGCACAGAATAAAGTTCCGGAAGAAATTCCAGAAGCTTTGAAGCCGCTTTTTGACATGCCATTGGAAAACTTGTTGGCCTTCTTGCAGGGTGCTCTTCCGGATGACGCCAGCTTGCTCGATACGTTCTTGATCCTTCGCCGTATGTAATAAAAAAGGCCCCGAAATGATCGGGGCCTTTTTCTATTCTTGCATCATTCTTTCCCACACCATTCGCAGATCTAACTTCGTTTCCATGCGTTTGAGCGTCTGAAACACTCCACCCAGCTTGCGGTGAAGAAAGATCAATTCGCGCGGTGGTGGACTGAATTTGAGCGCGCGGGCAAAGGCCAAGGTCGCGTCTTTTGAGTTTTGCGAATAGGTCTCAGTAGCAAAGTTGAATTCCCCCACGTGACGAAAGGGCGCGATGATCACATCCATCATATGGAGGTAAGCCTCTTGGGCTTCCGTTTCCTCACGTGGATCAAGCAGACCGAAGCCTTGTGAGACAGCAATGAGCTCAGCTTTTCGTCGATGCATAGAGTGGGAGAGGACCTGGCGGTAAGTGGTGCGGAACTCTTTTGAGTAGGTCTTGCACGCACCGAAATCCAGCACCACGAGCTCGCCGGTGGGAGCGACAAGAAAGTTTCCCCAGTTGGGATCGGTTTGCACCAATCCGCAGGCAAGGTACTCGTGCAAAAAGAGGTTCATCATTCTTTCGCCCAGCAGTTGCTTTTCTGTAACGCTGGCGTGTTTCACCCAGTCTTTAATTTTTTGACCCGGCTGATAATCCATCGCCAAGACACCAAGGGTGCAAAGATCCATGATAGGTGCCGGCACCAGATAACCACCGAGCTGCTGGAAATTATCGCGGTACTGGAGCATGAAACGAGCTTCGGCAAGATAGTCTGTTTCTTGGTGAAGCGTTTGACGAATCTCTTCGAACAAGTCACCCAGCTCAGTTTTCTTACGAGTAATGACCAAGAATTTTTCGAGCAAACTTTTGAGCAGGGCCACATCACTGTCGATGGTCTGGGCCACACCGGGAAACTGCACTTTAACGGCAATTTTTTTTCCCTGCCAAAGCCCGGTATGAACTTGGCCAATACTGGCGGAAGCCAGCGGTTCTTGCGAGAGACTTTTTAACTGTTTAAACTTATCCTGACCCCAGGCCTCCATCAACAGCCGTTCGATATCGGCGGTCGGCAGAGGGTCACCATCAGATTGCAGACGTGAAAGAATTTCGACGACTTCTGGGGGAAGCAGGTCATTACCTTCCAGACCTAAAAGTTGACCGGCCTTCATGGCCGCCCCCTTCATTTGCGAAAGGGTCTCCACCAGAAGGCGTGTCTGCTCAATCCGCAGGTTCAGTTTTTGGGCGGCTTCTAGCGCTTTACCCGGCAGCCGTGCTCCGACTTCCTTGGCGGCCACGCCTGCTGCAAGACGCAATAAACGCGAACCGCGGGCCCATTTTGATTGAGGGATATCCATAGACCCCTATGCTACTCACAACTCACCCCTTCGTAGACGGGCAAATCCACTTGTCGAAGAATTGCTAGGGCCAAAAAGGCCCTTAACGCTGGAAGTGGTGTCATTTTTCCTTACAAATTTTGACTCTCAAAACACCCTCTATCGTGAAATTTCAGACGGGGTTACAACAGTGCTTGGAGTTGTATGCGCGAACCTTGGCGTAGTTTATTGTATGTGCTTTTAGTGGGATCTCTCCCGCTAGCGTTTTGGTATGCCATCTGGCCTCACCGCCGTCGCCTGAACAAGCCCACCTCTGAAACGACTCCCTCTATCGAGCCAGCTATTGGTACTGACGGTTAAAGGAACTGGTGCCCGTCAGTATTGAGACAGGGGGGAGGTGTAAACCTCCCTTTCTTTTTTACACGTTTTCCACCTAAAAAATTTAGCCGAGTTATAGTGGCGCCCCAAACGACCAAAGGACCCACTGTGCGCTGGCTTGTCCTATTCACACTACTTACGAGTGCCTTCGCACAGGCCGCTGCTGTTCATCCCCTCGTGAACGATCGTGAAGGGAAATCAAACCTTCTGACCTCATCACAGATTCGCACGCTTGATCGCATGAATCTTTCTCGTGCGGTCCTTGAGCGTGATGTGCTGGATGCTTTCGCAACTATCAAAGGTGAAGCCTGCGCGTTTACCTTAAACAGTGTGCTCGGAACTAAACTTGCGAACCACACGGCCCTCAATGGAAATTTTGATCTTTTATTGCGTGCTATTCGCCAGCAAGGGTTGATTGATGATGTGGTTTTAGAATCACTGTTGCGCGCCTATGGCGTACAAAAAGATACAGACCGCAACGCAGATGATGAATTCACAGTAGCGACTACAGAAGTCGCCGCTGGAATGCGTCCGTTGCGCGAATTCTCAACTAAGCGCGCCCGCGGCAAGTGCCTGCAAGAGAACTACCGCGAGATGATGGCGGCCTTCCGTAAAGAAAACGAAAATTTCAACAGCGCCTCATTGAAGAAAAAATTAACCGCGGCAGTAACCGCGGGTGAATTGACCGAGAAGGGCGCCAGTGAGTTGAAAGAGTTTATCCGCGATGGCGGCGACAGCTGGGAAATCTCTCTCGCTGACTACGTAAACAAACGTCAGTTCTTGCGCACCCAGTTTGAGATTGATGCGACAGAACGTGCCAACTTCGTCACTAAACGTGTCACGAAAGGCACAGTGTCTCACCGCCAGCGTTTGTACGCAGCTTACACGCCATTACAAATCACGCTAATGGGCAATGTCATCAAGAAGCTTAAAACGCGTCTTGAAAGCCCGAAAATTGAGATACTCATCTACGAAGACGAAGAAACGGTTGAAGAAGTCATCACGCTTGATCCGATGGAGCGCTTCCGCTTTGCGATCCGCGTACTACGTAAAGAGATGAAGCTGCTAGGAACAAATAACTACTTCCTAGGACGCCAGCCGAGCTACACCGATCTTATGGCCGCGGCCTACGAGACCGGCATCATCACGGCGCTTGAGCTTGATCAAGTCGCGGAGTTAGAAGAGATCTGGAATCCTCGCCAGTCGTTCTGGGACAAAGCCGGAACATGGGTGCGGATGTTCAGTGGAGTTTTGAGCGTTGTGGTCCCACCTCCTTATGGATTTTTGCCGGCCCTGGGCATCACCGTGATCGAGATGTTGAACCGCGACCCAGTTAACGACGATCAAGACAGCTTGTTTTAAAAGGCCATGCTTATGAAAACACTTTTGCTCGCCCTAATGATGATCCCGACCATGAGCTTCGCGCAAGGAGTGGTCACTGCGCGCGCCGTGATTCGTGATGCGGGCTTCAATGCCAATATTCGCACTGTCGAATTGAAGCACCTGACCTCAAGTGAGCGCTTCGACGGAGAATTTTTTAAAGTCGTGAAAGGGAAGGAGGGCGTTGCGGTCTCGATGGGCGACGCTGATAGGAACCTTGTTCTCCGCGCCGCCACCACGTACTTCCATTTGAATAAAGCGCGCGATTACTTCGTCGACAAATTGGGTTCGACCTACGTGGCAGCTCTTCCAAAAATCATCGTTCGTATTGAGCACACCAATCAGTTTAATGAACTTGGTCATTTTGCTCACGACAATCTTGAACCGCAATTCAACAACGCACTCACTATTCCTGCGGGCTCGGGCATCGAAGGACGCGGAGTAAAGCCGTGGGAGATGGAGATTTGGTTCCGCCCAGAAAAGAAAGTTCATGTCGATGAACTTAAGATCAAAGGCGGCAATGGCATTGGTGAGTGGGGCTCCGTCTTGAGCGCCTTCCGCCAGCAAATGCACATGACCAGCATGCAGCGCTTTTTGTCACAACTTGCTCTCACGCAAACGAGTGATCTTCCCACGGAAAACGTCATTGGTTGGGAAAACTTAGTGCGTGTGGCGGGAACCAGCTTGCTACTCGAAGCGGTTTATAAATACGCCGATCCTTTGAGCCGTGCGTTCTCGCGTAAATGGTTCTGGCTCGATTCAGCTCTCGTGCCGGAAATTATTTATCACGAGTACGCCCACGTAGCGCTCTCGGATCATTTGGAACTCTCGCACTCAAGTGCTGTGATTGAAGGCATGGCAGATTTCTTCGCCGGCCAGATCGCTGACAGTTCGAAGCTTGCCACCAATATTAAAGACCACAACGTCTTTAACGGTAAGAAAGCCACACGCAAGCAACAGTACTCGGTGCAGTTCGAGACAGCGGACTACGCCAACAGTGATTTCGTTTTCGGCATGCTGTGGGATCTACGCGCTATCGTCGGCGAAGCTCCAGCACCACAATTTGTTTATAATCTCCGCCAAAAAATAGACACGAACTCGACAATAAGAAAGCAGTTGATTGAAGGGATTCTCGATACATGCATCGATCTGTGCGAGCATCCTTTCGTCGATAAGCTCAAGATTTTGCAGCGATACAACGCTCGCGGAATCTAGCGCCAGTGCCATAACGGCACCTGTGTAAATTTGTACAAGTAAGACTTTCGACCTTGTCGCGTTGTTACGCCTAGGGTTAGAAGGTCGAGCACGATTGATAGCTTTTTATTAACCCGAACTCCGGAGGAATCCATGTTCAAGAAGTTTTTCGTAAGTTTCTTGGCATTCGCGTTTGTGACCGTTCAGGCCAACGCTGTGTCGAACAATAACCTAAAGACTGCATTCGATGAGTTGAACTACTCATTGAGCGTAGAGTGGGATCAAAAAGATCGCGCTTTCTACGATGCACAGATGTCAAAGTTCACTGCTCAAGTTCAAGAGCTTCAAGCGAAAGGCTTGAGCAACTCTGAGTTGATGGCGTTTGCGACAAGCAACATCAAAGACAAGAACCTCGCGAAAGAAGTTCAGAACGCGATGACTCTCGTTCAGATCAACAAATTGTCAGCTTCTGAAGCTCGCAAAATGTTGCTCGATACTGTTGGCAAGAACTACAGCGCTGGCGCTTCATGGTCTTCTGACGGCATTCTTTACGGCGCATTGATCGTTCTCTTGATCGTTGCTGCAGTTGCTGGTGCTGGCGGCGCGGGCGGCGGTTCATACGGCGGCGGCTCAGGCTGCTACGATGAATACGTTTGCTACGACTACTACGACAGCTGGGGCTACTTCTGGTACTCTGACTGCTACTACGACACTTACTGCTACTAATTCGTTAAGCGAATCATTAGCGACGGAAAGGGGAGGCTTCGGCTTCCCCTTTTTATTTGACCAAGTGTGTTAATGATTGTAATTAGCCTCTCGTAACTAACATTTAACGGAGGTTTGCATGCTTAAACGTGTGACTACGCTTTTCTTGGCCCTGGCGTTCGTAACCAGCGCTTCTGCTTCTACTGTTGGCCCAGCGGCCGTCAAAAATGTCATCAATGAATTCAACTACGCCACAAGCGTAGAGTGGGATCAGAAAGATCCTGCGTTCTACAAAGCTCAAGTCGAAAAACTTAAGTCAGACATCGTAGCATTGCAAGCGCAAGGCATGACCATGTCACAGATCATCTCTGCAGCAGCGGGCACTGTGAAAGACGCTCAGCTTGCGGCAGACATGAAAGCGGCGATGGAAGTCGTTGAAGCCGGCAAAATGAACATGGAAGAAGCTCAGCAAGTGATCCTACAAGCTGCAAAGAACAGCTCGGCTCAAGGTGCTTCATGGTCAAGCGATGCGTTCATTTCAATCGGCGCAGTCCTCGGCCTCGTACTCGTGATTGCTTTGTTGGGCGGCTCTTCAAGCGACGACAGCAATGCTCCAGATGGCGGCGGCGGTTACAACGGTGGTTCAGACGGCCCGACGTACCAGTGCGGTTACAACTGGGTTTCTTACTGGGGTTACGATTCGTTCGGCAACTACCGGTATATGAGCGATTACGTTTGGTCGTGCGGCTGGTACTAGGAGCACATTCCATAAAATTGATCCTGCTAGAGGGCCCCGAATGGGGCCCTTTTTTTGGGCCTCGGTCGACTTCGGCTCCTGCCTCTCGTCGACATACCGGTCATCCTGACCATAAATGGGGCCCTTTTTTTATCTCTCGAACCTTGAGACAAACTTCTTTCAGACGGTAATCTTTATAAAGCCACCTTCGTTTTTATGCGTGGTCGCCTATAACTCCCTCATTGATCACTCACATTTTTTTAAACACTTTTTGGAGGAGTTTATGCGCTTAATTTTATCTGCTTTGCTACTCGTCACATCGTTGAGCTCTTTTGCTGGCACACGCATCGAAAACTGGAAACGCAACAGCGATCCATTAACACTCGTCGTTCGCGACGACGCTGGCCGTTTCATCAGCATGGCAGAATTGCACTCTGAGAGCTGGTCAGACGATGACAAGCGCTCGAACTGGACGGCCCGCACAGCTCGCGGTCAGTTCATCACAGGTTACACTGGTACAATTGAAAAATTCGCCGTTGCAGGTCAACGCAAAGAAGCTAGCCGTTTAGTTATCCGCGATAACAAACAGCGCTTCGTTACTTGGATCGGCGTTGACGACAAGATGACTTCTGGCTTCGAGTCTTTCGCTGGCAAAACGAACTTCGTTGTTCGCTACGAAGGCCGCATTGTGAATCGCGCTGTAGCTAAGCTTGAGCGTTGGAACGGCTATGCTCTTCCCGTGTTGGTTGTTCGCGACACGAACGACAGCCGCAACAACGGCAAGTTGTTGGCGTGGGTACCAGCTGAAAAAACAGCACGTGGCCAAGTTGTTTATCGCAACCCAAGCAACGGTCGCTTTATTTCTGCAAATAACTAGTCTGATTGAGAAGGGCCCTTCGGGGCCCTTACTTTGCTCGAAGGCTTAACTGTTAGTTCGATGACAGCAGTTCATCAACAAAGCGCAGGCACGCCGCTTGATCTCCTCCGGCTTTCTTCTGTTCATCTGTTTTACACAGTTCCACTTTGTAGCGTTCACGAACCTTCGTTTGGTAACCCTCGTTACGCGCTTTCACAGAAATGTATCTCGCAGCAAACGGCATGTAGACGGACTTCTCCGTGACGTTCCGTGTGCGGTTCAGGTTGTAGAAGCGCGAGGCCATTAGCGGACTGATGAAAGCCGTAGGATGATTGGCGCCCACTTCCGTGACTTTCGCAGGGATCTGCGATTTAAAGTATTGCTTAATCGCAGACTGGAGTTGGTTGTAGGAAGATTCACAGTTTTGTTGTCCGCACAGCATGGTCATGTTGCTCGGGACGATGTCGGCCTTGAAGCTCTCGTAGGTTTTGCAGATCTGGAAGTTCGGGTTACGTGGGCAGTTGAAGTCAGAGAGGTTACTCATTTCCGCATCCAGGTACGCCAACTTACTGGCTCCCATCGGTAAACTCTTAGTGACTGCCGCATTGAGAGGTGGCGTGGTCGCAGGGGGGGTGGTGGTCGTCGCTGCAGTCGTCGGCGTTGTATGCGGCGCGGGAGTTTCCACTCTGGTCACAACGGTAGCGGGAAGCGAACTTAAAAGTTTCTTGTTGGCTGCAAGGGCGGCCAGGATGACTGGTTCGTGGTGGTAGAAAATTGTATTGGGCTGACCTTTCGTTCTTGCGAAATAGGCGAGATCGCTTTCGAGCACGCCGATTTCCCAAGTTAAAGAATCCTTGAGTACGCTTGGATTTTGTTTTTTGTTTTCGAGGGCCTGCTTGGAAGTATTGATGCTGTTTTGTTCGTAGCTATCAAAAGTTTTATCGCCGTAGCTTTTGGCGACTTCCAAGAATTTCGGATACAAATCTTTCATGTAGGCAGTTTCGCATTCTTTGAGCGCGGCTTCGTCTTTTTGGCCGGCGCCGGCGGAATCGCTGTCGCCGATCCTGCACAAGTTCTTCAGCTGGAAATTTTCCCAAATGTAGCGGACGTTGCCGAGCCGGTAAGCGCAGTTCCAAGGGATTTCACAGAGCTTTTGCGCGAAGACGTCGTAGTCCGTCATGAAATTAAGCGTGAGGACGGTGTGAGTAATAGCGAAGGTGACGTTGGGGTAGCGATCCATGATTTCAAAAAAATCGGCGGGGGCGACGGGGCGGTAGACTTCTTTGTTGAAGTAAGCACCGTCGATCAATTCTTTCTTGTAGAGTTCGTAGGATTCTTCGTGGATTTTTGTGAGGTTGGCTTCGCAGGCCTTTACGTCAGTGACCTTGCAGTCACGGAAGCTCGTCCCTACCATTTCTGGGAGAAATTTAATGCAGGAGCCGCGCACGGTGCCTTGAATTTGTTCTTTGAACTCATTGAGGCCCGAGGCCCGTAGATAGGTCCGCTCGAGGCGGTCCATAATACTGAAGCGATTGGAGCGCATCCAGATGTCCATGCACTCTTGCGAGAGTCCTCCCGCATGAGTTTGGGCCTGGGCTGTGAAGAACGAAAAGATGAAAAGAATAATCATGAGTTCAGGATACGGGAATCGATGGGTTTCGCAAGCTGGCAGCTTAAGAAAACGAGTGTTTTACTTCCGCTGGCGGAAGTAAAACGTAAGAAAACTAAAGCTTTACCGTTCTATTTTCGATTGAGCAACGTCGTCGAACTGACCTGCTCATACGGATGATGTCCCAAGAAATTGATCTGCAGCTGAGGATTCTGCTCTAAGGCCCAAGCAGCATCGCGCACGTGCTGATCATCTGTTTCCATTCTTGAGGCCACCGAGAGGCCACTCAACAAACGCATCAGTTCAGGCGCCTTGTTCCAAGTCGCTAGAGATTTGAAACTGTCGTAGCCCATCAAGAGATGCACGCGTAGATCAGGACGCTGCTGTTTCAACCGCAACACCCACGCAATTGTGGGATTGGTTTCAAAGCGCAAAAGAAAGCCAGGGTAGAGATGCACTTGTTTATTAGTGCTCTTTTGTACGATCGCCTTGAGTTCAATAAAAAACTTAACCACGTCGTCATGAGTCTTGAGCGGTTTGTGCGGACTGCGATCAGGGCACACAAACAGCGGCATGTTGCCGGGAGCGAGATTTAAGCAGGCGGTGTGGCCTTCATGCCAAGGTGTGAACGTGCCGCCGTAAAATAGCACATCACTGGCGAGAGGAAGTTCGAAAGCGAGAGGTGCGGTGAATTTCTCCGCACGCTCTTCGAGAAAAATATAGCGAGAAGCATCCAGCGCGATCCAAAAATCGTCTTCCACATCAAACTTGTCTTGCATTGAACTCCACGCGAAGGACGTCCAGCCCATGGGATGCGCCGAATCCGGCGGAAGAGCAAACAGTGGAATCTCGCGGAAGAAGCCCACCCGTTGGGTGGAGCTGCCTTTAGCCTGTGGCAGACTGAGCTTCGCATCCACCCAGACTCGGAGCTCTTTCTGCGAAACATCGAGCCATAGTTGGTTAGGTCTCATGTGAGACCCTCTATCGGCAAAGCGGTCTTAAGAATGTAGATGTTGTTTTCATGCTCTACGCGGAAGCAGTAAATCTCAACACCTGCTTTATGGGCGTCTTTAAGTCCTTGGGCGTAGTCCGGATCAATCTTGATGGCAGAGGTAAACCGTTCAGCATCAGAGCGGGCCACCACATAGAGCATGCAGGCACGCTGGCCCATCTTTTTGACTTCGATCAGGTCTCGCAAATGTTTGAGGCCGCGGGTGCTGACGGAATCAGGAAAACTCGCGAGCCCCGGTGTTTCCATGAGTGTGACGTTTTTTACTTCCACCCAACAATCCGGCAAACCGGGTGAAGTGAGTCGGAAATCAAAGCGACTATCGAGAATGGTTTGTTCAGGAGTGACGGTAGTGTAGTTCGCGAACGGGGTGAGCGTGCGCGCAGTGAGGGCTTCCGCCGCAAGCTTATTGGCGTTCGCGGTGTTGACCATGATGAAACCGCTGCCAGCCGACGTCATCTCAAGAGTCCAACGTAGCTTTCTTTCGGGGTTTGTCGCGGGAGTCACCCAGGCGCGCCAGCCGGGCTCCCAGCAAGTTTTCATGCTGCCGGTGTTCGGCACGTGCGCGACGACCACATTGCCATCAGGCAATTGCACATCAGCAAAAAATCTTTTGTAGCGTTTGAGAATCACGCCCTCTTGCAAAGAGGGAAGATGCACAGCATTCCTTTAGTCAGCGTTAGACCAAAGAAACTCTAACTGCGAATCAAATCCTTGTAAATGTTGCAACATTTCACCGGCTTCAACTTTTGAGAATGCGTGACGCGGAAGCTCCAGTGTGGTGGCGTGTGAGCGACGAGCTTGGCGTGTCCAAAAGCAATCCGTGATGTCTTCAACGATCCCGAGGAGTTTACCAGTTGAAACTTCACGCGCAGTGGTCACACAAAGTGTCGGGCGATCTGTGTAATCGAGAACGCCGACTTCAGTGTTGATCACATCAACTTTTAATGTTGAGGCGGCGTGAGCAGAAGAGATGATTAAGAAAAAAGCAATAATGAAGCGCATGGGGTTTTCCTAGATGTTTTGTGAGCGATTTGTACGCTCGCTCAAGGCATCTGGAAAATAGAGCATAGGAATGGATGGGATATAAAAAAGAGATGGCCCTGGTTTTCCTCGGGGGAGAGGTCGCCAGGGCCATCGAGCTTAGCGCTGGAACTCTAAAGTGAGAGTTTCCACACGCACGTGGCCGGTAAGAATCAATTGAATATCTCTCAGAGGCAAAGGACGTGGCAGAACGATCTGAATCAGCTGCGCACGGTGAGAGAGTCCTGGGATGTAGCCCAGAGAACCACGCACACCGTACTGAGTGATCTGCAGAACACCACGACCTACAGTGGAAGCTTCCATAGTGATCACGCTGACGAGGCGAGAGCTGTGTTGCAAAGGCAAGTTCAAGGCTGACTCGAGAGAGCGGGCGAGCGGGCCATGGAGGTCACGCATCGGACGGAGGTGCAGCTCACGAGAAGGCAGAGGATGTTGGTGCTGTCTCGCTGCGAGCTTGAGGGTCACTGAATCCACGACTGCGTCGCCACGAATTTCAATTTGCAGGGAGCGGATGTCGCGGCCAATTTGGCTTGGGCCTTGGGGCATGTGCAAGACTGTTCCACGGCGACGGCCGATGACTTCTTCCCAGAGTCCAGGAATACCGTTCACCACAAGACGGGCCTGGACACGAAGACGTCCAGTGACGTCGGCGTCGAGGACAACTTTCTTCAGTCTTTCACCCTCAAGGCGCAAACCCTGTTGATTCGCGAGTTGTTTGAGATGAAGTGTGGCCGATCCGTAGACTCGTTGAGCGACATGCAGGCGAACGTCGCTATCAATTGTGATCTGTGGCAAATGATCGTCGTAGCGAGGAGTGCCAGGGCGTTGCGGGCCGCCCGGTCGTCGATCGTCGCGGCGATGAGTTTCATCATCCGGGTAGTCGCGATCATCATAGTTGAAGTCGGTTGAGTAAGGATCTTGGACGTCACGATCATCCCACGAGAAATCTTGCGCATCGGCTTTGAAAGGAAACGACAGCAACAGTGCGAGTGCCATTTGACCTAAGAGTAGACGGATGAAAAAGCGGTAAGATGATCTCGGCATGGTGATCTCCTGGGTTAGTCCCAACCGTCTTGGTTGATGATGGGACAGCTAGAGCAACTCAGGTGCCAAGAACTCACATTAGTTTGGTTTTTCATTAACGCAGCGAAAAACCATCGAAACTCGTCAGGTTTTATGGCATCTGGGTTGCTTTAGCTTACTTTGGGACGACGGAACGTCCATCACACAGGGCCAAGATGGCACCATGGATCACTGTTTGGTAGCGTCTTGGCCCTTGTCCAATTTTTTTCTCCTCACATTTTGGCCCCACTAACCGTTAAGTAGGCAAAACTATTTAACAGGTACGTTGCTGGGGAGTAAGATCGCAAAAATTCCCAGCTATTTTTAAGGAGCTCGTATGTCAGAGAAGGCCAAGCTCACCCTAGGTGACAAGACAATTGAACTTCCCGTGTTCGAAGGAACAGAGGGCGAGAAGGCGATTGATATTACAAAACTCCGAGCAGAAACGGGTTATGTAACCATCGATTCAGGCTACATGAATACCGGCGCGTGCACGTCGAATATCACATTCCTCGATGGGGAAAAGGGTATTCTTAAATACCGTGGCTACGGCATTGAAGAACTTGCAGAGAAGAGCACGTTCACGGAAGTTTCCTCTCTCGTGATCAACGGCAAACTGCCTTCGAGTGACGAACTCAAAACTTTCGAGCAACGAATCGCCAATCACAGCAGCATTCCAACGGCGTTGCAGACCATGATCAAAGCGTTCCCTAACAACGCGCATCCGATGGGTGTGTTGTCGTCGAACCTCGCGGCACTCTCGGCGTTCTACCCAGATTTGCTGGCGCAAGATTTGACCGGCCCACAAAAAGACGAAGTCATTATTCAGTTGATGGGGCAGATCAAAGTGCTCGCGACCTACGCTCACCGCCACTCACAAGGACAAGGTTTCATCCAGTCAGATAAGACCTTGGATTACTGCTCGGACTTCATTCACATGATGACCGGCAAAGCGGTGGATAAAGAAGTCGCCAAGGCCTTGGACATCCTCCTTATTCTTCACGTGGATCACGAACAGAACTGCTCGACGTCAACCGTGCGGATGGTGGGCTCATCAAAAGCGAACCCATTCGCCACTGTCTCTGCGGGTGTGGATGCTCTCTGGGGCCCGCTCCATGGTGGCGCGAACCAAGCGGTTCTCGAGATGCTGGAAGAGATTCACAAAGAGGGCATCGGGTACAAAGAATTCCTCACGCGCGTGAAGGACAAGAACTCATCATCACGTTTGATGGGCTTCGGTCACCGCGTTTACAAAAATTTCGACCCACGCGCCAAGATCATCAAAGTGGCCTGCGATTCAGTACTCGCAAAACTTGGCGTGAAAGATCCTCTCTTGGATATCGCACGCGGCCTCGAAGAAGTGGCGTTGCAAGACCCGTACTTCGTTGAGCGCAAGCTTTACCCGAACGTGGATTTCTACTCGGGCATCATCTACCGCGCATTGGGAATTCCAACCAATATGTTCACTGTCATGTTTGCCCTCGGCCGTTTGCCAGGTTGGATGGCCCAGTGGAAAGAGATGTTGGAGACGCCAGGATTCAAAATCTGTCGCCCACGTCAGATCTACACGGGTGAAGTGAACAAAAAACTCTCTCGCTAGTTTGAAGCTCACAGACCTCATGCCCCATCTCCTTCATGAATTTGCCTCCGAGGCAGATTTAGTGAAGGCGGTGGGGGAGCTGTCTAAAGCGTTCACCACGGATCGCGGGAACATTCAAAAATATCTTTCTGATCCTCGTCTCGTGTCGGCCTACACAGCGTTTTATCTCACCACCAATATTCCGAAGCTCGAAGCCGTCCTGAGCTGGCTGACGCCAGACTATCGTGCGGAGATTCTCCAACACGAGTTGATCGATGTGGGCGCAGGCCCAGGAACTTTTAGCGTGGCGTGGAAGGAATTAGGCGGCGGCGATGGCGTCATGCTCGAAACGTCTCAGCTCATGCGTGACCAGGCGGCCCGTCTGTTGCCGAAGGCCCGTTTTACTCTCGCAGAATTAGTGAAACCGCGCTTGCTTTTGTTCGGACACTCTTTAAATGAAATGGGAGTGGAGGCGGGACTCAAGTATGTCAGTGAAGCTAAACCAGCGCATGTGTGGCTGATTGAACCAGGAACCAAAGAAGTCTTCGCGCTCGCTCTAGAATTTCGCCGCCGCATGATTCGTGATGGCTGGCAGGTGCGTTATCCGTGTCTGGGGATGGGCGAGTGTCCCATGAACGGCACTGAAGATTGGTGTCATCAGTATGTGCATGTCCGTCATGATCCCGAGGTCGAGCGCCTCACACAACTGGCTCAACGCGATCGACGTCTTCTGCCTTTGACCGTGCTGATGTTTGAGCGCGAACCGATAGCAAAACGGGATGAGAACCTCGCGCGGATTGTACGCACACTTCCGGCAACAAAATTTTCTCACGAGTGGGAAGTCTGTCGTGAGGAGAAGGGTCTCAAGCTCGAGCGTTTTCAGTTGCCGTTCAAGAGCTATCCTAAGAGTGAAAAGAAGGCCGTGGAGGCCTTGCTGGCCGGCTCGCTTATCCAGTTTGAGACAGACAAGCAGATGGTGGACAGCCGTCGTATACGGCTTATAAAAGAAGATAACTCAGAATAGTGGCGGAGCTGTCTGCTCGGTCACTGGATAACATCCAGATAATACGTCATACCTGTAAGTACCCGTACAATACTATCAAGCACTTCGCTTTCAAGCTGCATCAAAGCCGCGCCGAATAGCTTAGTGGGAGATAACGTTGAGATTTATAGTTTTCATTTTATTATTCACTGCCGCCTGTGTGCCGAAGCCTGAGGAAATCAAGGGTTGTGGCAGCGGTTTGGAATTTAATGAAACGACAAAATCTTGTGTCACGATTGCATCGATTGCTCCTGATTCAACTCTCACCACACTCACAGCAACCGAGGACACTCCAGAGTCGTTCAGCTTGCCGAACGCGACCACCGATTCCATCGAAGGGACGTTGTATTGGTTCATCGTCGATGCACCGACAAAAGGGACACTCACGGATTGTGCCAACCTCGATGTCGCTGGTGAACTGACCAGTACAGGAACCGTGTTGCGTTCCTGTGTCTACACTTCGGACGCGAACTACGTCGGTCCGGATTCTTTCAGCTATAAGATTTGTAGCACACCGAGTGGTAATCAGCGCTGTACGGACACAGTATCCGTTGCGGTGACAGTGGAAGATGATCTGGCGGACATTCCAAGTGTCGGCGGTCCGGCCTTGCTGAATATCAACGAAGGTAGCAGCTTCAATTACGACATTCGGGTTTCTCGTCGCACGAAAAATGAAGCCGATGCTTTCTACCTTTGTGTGGATATCATCGACCCCGATGGTGCACTTAATACTCCCGGGGTCACCAACGTCAACGAGCCGGGTGATCCGATCGCGATCAACGATGCCACTTGCTCATTGTTAGGTACTGAAAACGACAACCTCGCTTCGGTGATGGCGACGATGAGTTCCGGCACGAATCTTCTTCCGGGCACCGCCAGCAAGACGGCCTACATCATGACGCGGTTATGTGAATCCGCGACCTGTCCAGTGACGGGCATTGATGGCCTCGACAATGACGGTGATCTCGAATTCGATGAAGAAGATGAATGGGCCACGGCGCCGGAATTGGCGCTCGTTTCCGTTGCTCGCACCCGCGTGAATGTGAACGATTTAAGTTTCGCTCCAACTATGCGCACGGGCGTTTTGCCAGGCACGCCGCCCGGTAGTCCGGTGACGTTGCCGGTAAGTTTAGGGACTGTCCCTGAGGATTCCATCGTCTTGGCGACAATTGGCACTGACGACGGCGTAGGCGTCAATGACTACGTCCTCGAGCCTTACGCTTACGACGGCGATGGCGATGCGATCACCTATGAATACGTTCCCCTGAGCCTCTTTCCTGTCCACGCCGGCACGCTCTTGTGTGCAAACGGTACGGAACTCGCATGCACCTTCGATCCCGCCGTTGACTTCAGCGGAACTGTTTCGTTCCGCTATCGAGCGCGAGATGCCACCAATAAAGTTTCCAACGAAGTCACGGCCACTCTCACGTTCACGGTCATCAACGATGTTCCCGTGTTCTTGGCGAGCCAGGTCCTCGACTACGACACCGCAACCCCTGCGACTCAAGTCTTCTTGGAAGAAAACCGCACACTGGCTAATCGCACTTTCAGGGTGGGTGAGGGCGGTGGGATCACCGAAAATTCTCAGTCACTCTACTTGCGCGCGTCTTCGGATTTCCCAGCGGTCTTAGCTGCGAGTGGAATCACGGTGAGGCGCAACGGAGTGAGCCTCGGCTTGCTTTCGGCAACCTCGGACATCCGGATTGATGCACCTGCTGAAGACGCCGACTCGGCAACCTATACTCTTAGCTTCAGGCCTGAGCCTGGGGTTGTCACAGATGTGCCGGTGACGATCACGCTCTTTCTCAGTGACGGGATAGATACGACGCTCCAAAATATCACTTTCCTCGGTGTGAAAAACATCGATGACCCGATCGATGGTTCTGGGCCTTCAACATTTGGTATGCGATCCGGCGGAGCAACGAAGAATCTTGAGTTCTTCGTGCACCCAGGGATTAACGACTGGGCCAACGTAACAGATGGCAATCAAGACCTCACGATCAGCGTGACTTCATCGAACACCGCGGTGATCAATCTCTTGGATCCGATCATTCAGTTGAGTTCATCCGGTGGCGCCACTGTCATTACTAAAGTTGGCGCCGGTTGCACCGCCGCGAGCTGTGTGTTCACCGTGGATCTCGACAACACGATTGATCCAACCGCCGACGCCTACGCGCTAAGCCTCGTTTCCGGCATCCGCGGCAATAGCACACTCACTTTCACCTTCTCAGACGGTGTGAGTGCACCGGTCACACGCAACGTGGTGGTAGGATCATACTCTTTTGCCGTCACATTCAATGGCTGGGGATTTACCCGCGCCGGCGGTCAAAAAACCAATATCGCCGGGACTGTCAGCGATTCAGCTTACATCCTTCCGTCATGGCAAGCTTTGACGGTCACCGAGGGTGGGATCGCCACTTCGGCGTACAAAGTGCTCGTCTATCGAAAGGCCACGTCAGATTTTAGCACGTACCCAGCCGACGCTTTGGTGAATGCAGGCGTCGCTTCGAGCGTGAGAGAGCAGACTTTCCGTAGCACCACGACCTATGACGATGGCGCGAGCGTGGTTCCGGGCGAAAGGTACTACTTAGCTTTAGCAGTCGTCCCAAACGTACTGAGCGGCGAAGTGCTCTATCCATCAGCGTCACCAGATGGTGTCCTCGAAGTTGTGGTGCCAGCAGATAATATGGTGATGGTGCACCGCTGGGCCGCGAACGAATCATTCTGCAATGCCACCGCCCAAACGGCAGATCGTGCCAATAACTACCGCTGTCGTAACGTTGGCTTAGGTGGCGTGTTGGACGGAGGTGTCTGGTACCACGACGTAGAAAAACATTTGTTCGTAGATCACTACGAATCCGGCTGTCCGTACCAAATCATCGAAGATGCACGCCTGGCGGTTGCGGGTGCCGGAAACCTCGGGCAAGTCCATTACGAGCGTAATACCGGAAGCTGTACATACTCGGATGGGACCAGTTGGTTGCCTTTCACAGCTGCGGCTTACGTGCTTGGCCCTAACATTTCTGTATCACGAGTGGGCTTACCTCCATTGGTTAATCTTACCCGCACTGAAGCTCAAGGAGTTTGTGTCGGAGAAGTTCCCCAGTGCGCAGGAGCGGCTTGTCCCGCAGGAACCTGGGGCGGGCTTGATCGAGAGCTACCTACTCGCCGTGAAAGTTTGCGAGCAAACTTATGGCCCCAATACAATCCAGCTTTAACAGCACTCACAATAGCTATTGTAGAAGATTCCGGGGACCATACGGTGGGAGTAAGGGCATGCAACACCGGTAACGCTGCTGGGTATACGAGACGGTCCCTTGTGAGTTTACCTTCATTGCAAGATGACACTGCACCGGGCTCGGCTGTATCCTCTGTTCGAAGTTTGTTGAACTCTGCAATAGGAACATCAAATTGTGTCAGTTTGTTTGAGACCTATAATATGGTCGGTAACGTCGCAGAGTGGTTAGCAGACAGTTTTGATTGTAGTGAAACTGATCTGACACATGCGAGTTGCGAGATGCTTACACCAGTTGGTGGAGCCTCTGATGCCTCCCTCGCGGGATCAAACTCACTTGGTGTGACCTATTCTTTCGACGGAACACTTCGTAATGGACCGTTGCTTGAAAAAAACACTGTCCTGTCTCTTTCTAACCTTTTCCGTTCGGGTCTCGATCGTATTCACTTTGCTCTAAGTTTTCCGTTCATTGAAGACGGAACAGTGCCGCACCCTTCGCTGGGGTTACAACGAGTTGGGATTGCTGGTCCGTCGAGTATCTCTATCAATGGTTTTGGTAATGACACTTACCGCCTCGCCTGGAATGGTGACACGGTAGACGCTGCGACCCAGTACGCGATGGTGAATGGCGGTGACTGGAGCAACGGTATAGGTGCAGGGCGCCGCCGCTTTGAGCTTTTGCAGGATGGCCAGCCCAATGAGAAAGTGGGTCAACGTTGTGTCATTCGGATGGACCCTGTCCCTTGACGTTCGCGTAATCAGGCCTATCTTGCTTTAAGAGCAAGGAGGTCTTCCATGAACAAATTTGATCAAGTAGTCGCTGGTGCGTTGGATATTGCCCAAGCCGAGGCACTCAAGCGCAAAAACACCGAGCTCCATGCTGAGCACGTTCTCTGGGGTCTCGTTCAGAGTAAATCCAGTTACGCGGGCCGCGCTCTCAAAGAGCATTCAAAAGAGATCGAAGGTCTCCTCGCTAAATTGCCCCATGCTGGACAAGCTGTCCCTCTTGAGAGCATGCGGCCTTCGGCGAAGCTACAAGAATGGCTCACGCTGGCCGGTGGGCAGGCAGCGCAAAGTGGCCGTGGTGAAATTGCGGAAAAAGATTTGCTTCGTTTCCTGCCGCAAATTTTCCCGATGCTCAAGATTGATTTCGAAAAATTCCAAGATGTCGGTGAAGAAAACGAAGTCCCCGCGTTTTTGATCAACCTCAATGAGCTGGCCACGGCCGGCAAACTTGATCCCGTCATTGGCCGCTCGAAAGAAATCCGCGCGGTGATGGAAATTCTTGGTCGCCGCTCGAAAAATAACCCCGTTTTGGTGGGGCCCGCTGGTGTAGGTAAAACTGCCATCGTCGAAGGGCTTGCGGAGCAGATTATTAAAGGGGATGTACCTGACGTTCTTAGAGGGAAAACGGTCTATTCTTTGGAGATGGGCTCGCTCATGGCGGGAACGAAGTACCGCGGTGATTTTGAGGAGCGCATCCAGAGTCTGCTGAAATTTATTAAATCGCAGAATGGCGAAGCCATTCTGTTCATCGATGAGATTCACCAACTGATTGGCGCTGGTCGCACGGATGGCGCGATGGACGCCGCCAATTTGCTCAAGCCTGCACTTGCGCGCGGTGAATTGCACTGTATCGGTGCCACGACCCCTGATGAATTTCAAAAGTACATTCTTAAAGACGCCGCTCTTGAGCGTCGTTTCCGTCCTGTGCCGGTCGATGAGCCGACTAAAGAAGACGCCGTGGAAATTCTTATGGGAGTGCGCGGGAAGCTTGAGGCGCACCATGGGATTAAGATTTCTGATGAAGCAGTCTATGGCGCGGTTTTCCTCTCGGACCAGTACATCACAGACAAGAACTTGCCGGACAAGGCGATCGACCTCATCGATGAAGCGGCCAGCAGCTTGAAGCTCTCGGCTGAGGCGATGCCAGCGAAGCTTGTGGAACTCGAGGCAGAACTGCGCTCAAAACGAGTCCTCTCGCAGATTGAGAAAGACAACAAGACGCTCTCGCAAGACATTACTCGTTTGCAGCAGCAGTTTGATGGTGAAAAGCTCGTCTGGGAAAAAGAAGTCGCTGCGCTGAAGACCGTCTCGGAAGTGAAGGCCCGCATCGATCGTCTGAAGTTTGAGCTTGAAACGGCCGAACGTCGTCAAAGCTATGAAGAGGCGTCAAAGATTAAGTATTCGCTTCTACCGGAAGCTGAAAAACAATTGGCGCAGTTCCAAACGGATTGGGTCCTGGGCCAAAAGCACGTGGCCGCAGTCATCGCGCGCCAAACCGGCGTCCCGGTCGAGAAAATTTTGAAATCGAAGCAAGAGCACATTCTCAAACTCGAAGAGTTTATGAAAAAGCGTGTGTACGGGCAGCCAGAGGCCCTGAAAGAGATCAGTGAGTGTTTGATCGCGTCGCACGCGGGGTTAACGGCGGCCAATCGTCCACTGGGATCATTTCTGCTCTTGGGCCCGACCGGCGTAGGTAAAACAGAGACCGCCAAGGCGCTTTCGGAATTTTTCTTTGAGAACGACGAGCACATGGTGCGCTTAGATATGTCGGAGTTTTCTGAAAAACACAGCGTCGCCAAACTTATCGGAGCGCCCGCGGGATATGTCGGCTATGACGATGGCGGCGTACTGACGGAGGCGATTCGTCGTAAGCCTTATAGCGTCGTCTTGTTCGATGAGATCGAGAAGGCCCATCCAGACTTCGCCGATATCTTGCTGCAGATCCTCGATGATGGTCGCCTGACTGATAACAAGGGGCGCACCATAAGTTTTAAAAACTGCGTCTTGCTGATGACGTCGAACTCGAAAAGCCCGGAGACAGAATTTAAACCCGAAGTGCTCGGCCGGATCGATGCGATTCTCAAGTACCGCGCCTTGGATAATTCGATCATGCGTCAGCTCATCGACAAACAAACTCGTCTGCTCAACGAGCGTTTGAAAGGCAAAAAACTCGAGATCAAACTCGACTCGACGGCCTACCATACGCTGACGGAGCAAGGGTACGATGCCACCTATGGAGCTCGTCCGTTGAATGCGGTGTTTAATCGTTTGGTCACCCGGCCGTTGTCACGTTTGATTCTCGAGGATAAATTACCTCAGGGGATTGTGACCATGAAATGGGATGGCCGGGAAATGACCACCGCCCTATGAAGTGGATACTGCTTGTTGGTTTTTTAACAGGATGTACGAGTGTGAGTTACGACGTGAGTGATCATTACGATGGGAAGAAATTCTTTAATCCCTGGGGAGAGAATGTCGCGAAGTCGCTCTGGGATGTGATGAAATGGAAGATCACGTCAGACGCTAAAAACTGGGAAGAAGTCACCGAACGCGAGCATCATGAATTGCCACAAGTGCTGGCTGGCCAAACGTCTTTGACCTGGGTGAACCACTCGACCTTTCTCATTCGTGCTCAGGGCCTGAGCATTCTCACTGATCCTGTGTGGTCAAAGCGGACGAGTCCATTTTCTTTTGCAGGACCAAAGCGCGTGCAGGCACCCGGACTCGCTTGGGATAAATTACCCAAGATCGATGTGGTGCTGGTCTCGCACAATCACTACGATCATCTCGACCTCGACACGTTGCTGCTCTTAGAAAAGAGAGACCAACCTTTGTTCCTCGTGCCCTTGGGTGATGGCGGATGGCTTAAGAAAAAAGGCCTCACAAATGTCGCTGAAAAAGACTGGTGGCAGACGACTGATGTCGGTCCTGCGAAAGTTACTTTTCTTCCCGCGCAACATTGGTCGGCACGCTGGACGTGGGATCGCAACGAAAGTCTGTGGGGCGCTTGGGGCGTAGAGGTCAATGGGCTGAAGATTTACCACGCAGGCGACACCGGCCTAGGTCCTCATTTCGCACAAACACGTGAGCGCTGGGGGGGGCCTGATATCGCTTTATTGCCCATTGGCGCTTACGAGCCGCGCTGGTTCATGAAACCCATGCATATGAATCCGAGTGACGCTGTCGAGGCCATGGAACGCCTTGGTGCGAAGCAGGCGATTGGGATGCACTTCGGGACTTTTCAATTAACGGATGAGGCCCGTGAGCAACCCGTGAAGGATCTGGCCGAAGCCTTAGCGAAGAAAAACATCGCAACGGAGAAATTCTCTGCCCCGGACTTTGGACAGAGTTTCATTTTCTAGAAAGCTGAAACGGTGATGGTGATCGTCTCATCATAGTCACCATCATCAAGTGTTCCGAAATTTCCTAACCGCACTTTGATGTTGTAGCGGCGGCCGGATTGGCCGCTGCCGCTATTTTCTTGCCCGAGCCAATACGGATACGTTGGTGGAGTGATCCAACCACTGCTGCCGATTTGGATTTGGTAAGGGACAGGGGTCGTGTCAGGCGTCTTTTTTAGGAAACCACCGTTGCTTGAAGAAACATGCATTCCATACGGAACGTTGGCCTTCACGAGTAGGTCGGCTTGCAATTCTTCCTGCGGCACCATGGTGCCGAAATCCATAATGTAGACGGTCGATGTTGGGTTATGCGGTTGATTCACGGGAACGACGCTGACTTCAGCGTAGCGAGGCACGACGAAGCTCAAGGTCATGAAACGCGAAGCCTGATAGGTGATGTTGCCGTTGTTACGGACATTATAAATATTCACCGGAAGGGTATCCGTGTAAGTCCCCGGTGGAACGTTGAAGAGCGTATCTTTGGATTTAACTTCGACGTACCAGGTAGAATTGTAGTTCGTTTCGTCGTTCGGAGCGCTTAATGAAATGAACTCGTTCGTACCGGCATCTCCGAAATCCTTGAGCACGTTTCCGAGACTAACAGTTCGGTAGAGATTGTACGGCATAGAGTTACCGTTACTGTAGGCACGGCGCTGATAGGAATTCGCCTGTCCTTTCGCAAAATAAAGTCTATAGTTGCGACAGTTGCCGGAGTTCTCATCGTGAGAGAGCGTGAGTGTGTGTGGGAGAACTTGCGCCACGTCTTGTACTGAAGCCGTAAAATTCCCGAGGGATAGATCCAAGTCACAGGAGCCCTGTCCCCAGGCCAGGAGCGGCAAGAATAAGGCGAGGATTACCGTTTTCATTCTTCCTCCTGCTGCATACGTAGAGAGCCAAGATCTTTAATGCCACGAGCTTTTTTATTCATCTTTACTTCTAGTGGGAGCCAGCCCTCGATCATCAAGTTGTGTGTTCCGGGATCAAGGCCTTCAATGAAGAAACGACCTTCGCGGGTCGTGAAGAAGGGTTTTCCCCCCACTTCGCCGACGGCAAGTGCTAGCGGTTTTCCATCAGCTCCGATGAGTTCTCCTGTCAATACCACAGTCCCTTTGTCCTGCAACGGAATCAAATGGGCACTACGGTAGGTCGGGTAGACGACAAATTTTTCTTGTACCAAGGATGTGCCATCGTCAAGCCCAGTGGGATCGAGCTGGATCTCACGGAACTGGTACGGAAGAAGATTAGTGAAGGTGATCTCGCCCAGTGGTCCAGACTCACCTTCGGTGTAAGGCGACGAGGAACGGAGTGCGATTTTTTGCTTTTTAAGTTCTGGCGAAGGATCAAACAATACGAAGCTATTAGGCACAGGACGGGAGAAGCCTAAACCGGAGTTTCCCTCTTGATAGGCGAACACAATGGCTGATGACAATCGGACAGCTCCTCGTGCATAGGTCTGCGAATCACCCTCAAACTTCGAACCGAGAATGCGTCCACCGACATCGGCCATGGGCGTTGGCATGAAGCCCTCGAACTCACCGCCGTCTCTTTCAGGGCTTTCTTCTGCGATCGCCGTGAGGCGAGGAGAGTAGAGGCGGTTGCCGTTGTCACGGACGGCGGTTAAACGATTCAACTTATTTTCGACATCATGGAAGCCGGTGAGAAAGTAACTGGCGTTATCAAAGGTCCAAGTAAAGAACATGTACGCGATGTCGTTCCAGCGCTTACTTTCATCGCGGGTGCGAGACATGAAAAAACTCAAGTTAAGATTGGTCCACGCTCGGAGGTTCAAAGTCGCGTCCCAGCTTTTGCGATCAGCGAGATCTTCATTTCTAACGTCGCCGCGGGTTCCGCCCAGCGAGAGCGTGAGTAACTCTCGAATTGGCACGGTGACGTTCATTTGCCATTGAGATTTCAGGAGATTCGCTGTGGAATCATTTTGTGTTTTAAATCCGTCGCCGTAACGTTCGTGCCTTACGGTGAGAGTGTAGGAGCTGAAAAGACGCGTTCCCAGATTCTGGAACTGCCATGTTCCTGAACCGGCACCGGCCGATTGTTCATCGTCTTTAGAGGCCGCGGCACCTAAGAAGAAGTTACCGACGTTCGTTGCGAGACCCGCTTCCGTTCCACCGAGCATGAAGTCGTTTTGTCCTTGCGCGTAGGCTCCCATTGATACTGAGCGGTTGAAACCATACTGCACGTAACCACTGGTGATATCCGTTTCAATGTACGAGCGTTGAAACGTCGTATCCTGGAAGGGTTTACCGTGTGAGAGAGAAAAATTCCATTCTTTGGCACGTAAGAGACCCACTGACGTCGGTAAGCGGAATTCATAAACACGTTTTTGTCCGAGCTCATCTGTCGTTTCGACCAACACAGTGTTGAGACCGTTAATCAGCGGCACATCACGCAGATCGTAATTCCCAGCTGGCAAAGTTTCGTCTTTGATTTGTACGCCGTTCACGAATGTCCGTACGCGAGAGCGAGTTTGAAGTGTGAAGCGTCCTTGCCCTTGCGGGAAGGGAACTCGATACGGATCGAGGGTGAAGTTCCGAGCAATGTGCACACCACCGACGGGACGGCCGGGCATGAAACCAAAACTTGCTGGGTAGACATCACCGGCTTCGATGCGAACACGCTTCGGTTGGAAATCTTTTACGAGCCGGGTGTCACCACGGAACCAGCCCGTTTGCCCGGGGTTGTCCAAGTAGTTCATCTGGTTTTCTAAAACCACTCCGCCCATGTTGATAAACGAATCAAAATAAGTAGAAAAAGTTTCTCCACCTAACTCGTCGGCGCCCCAGGCCTTCTCCATGCGGTAGTTCATCGCGCCGCCGAAGGGAGCGGTGGCGAGGGCCTGGCCGCGGTAGATATCACTGATGTTGTCGGTGGCTTCAAGTTTTTGGTCAGCGCCAAACTCAGTCGGAATGCTTGCTTCGATCAAAGCGCTTTCGGGGTCGAAGCGTAACTTAATCGGCAAAGCTTCGAGCTTAATCCAATCACCCATTTTCTCTAGTGGCTGCCAATACTTTTGTTGGAGCGCACCCTTGAGAATAGGTAAGAGGGAAGCCTTCTCGAGGGATTGGATTTCCTCGTTCTTGAGACGTACGCGAACTTCGCCGAGGATAGTCTCGCCGAGCTTAAACGGCACAGGAGCAATGTACTCTTGTTGAGCGAACATTTCTGGTGAAACCACGGGCGCCTGTTGCGCCAGGGCCACAGAGGAGGCCATGAAAGTGAGTGAGAGAAAAAGCTTAATCAAGCTTGATCGATCCCTTAAATTCTTTGGTGACTTTTGCCTGCGCAGGAATACGGAACACACGACGTGAACCCGCCAAGACGTTCTCGCCACTCAAGCCTTTGACGGCGTCGCCTCTGAGTTTGATTTTTTCATCACCTTTGCTGAGCGTGAGCACAGCATTGGTCAAAAGTTGATGGCGC
>JAKFUR010000038.1 GCA_021732585.1 Bacteriovoracaceae bacterium | reverse complement strand
GAAGCTTCAAGAATCCCCACTTCACCCAAACAAGTGGACGAAAACTTTCGAGCTCGGCTTCATCTTGTTTGTTAAGAAAAACTGCATCCGCTGTATTTACATACGCATTAGTCAGTCCCCAAGACACGCGACGATTGGTTCCACTCACAATCAACGGCACACCTGGTAGCGAAGCACCGATCACATCTGTTGTTGGCCCTTCCACATGAATCCAATACCAGAACATAGGAGTCTTTAAATCGAGATGCGGATCGTTGGCGAGAATCGCTTTATTCAGACGACTGCGCGACGGAGCGACCACCCAATTATTCGAGCCACTTTCTTCGCCAAATGGAGTCGGAAACGCGGCCCAGACCGGAGAAACTGTCGTTGCTTTATGAGACGTTGTCCGCGCCCGTTCGCTCAGTGGATATTCACCTGGCTTCAAAACTGTCGTATCCCATGGCACACCATCAGGATCAAACAACTGCGCTGTTTTCTCTTTCCACTTTTTTGTCGCCAACGATTCTTGATACTCAACCCAAAATGTTTTGCGAGTTTGATCAAAAGATTGCAGTAACAAAACCATCAGTGAGTGTTGCGGCTTCCATGCATCTGGTAAGGGATAGCCATTCGCGAATTCTTTAGTGGGATGCTGACCAGCCACCCGAAAACCATGATTCACGCCAGCGGCATAAGACGTCAGCATGTCACGCTCAGCAGGAGCAAGTTGTGCCCACAGCTTATCCGCCCACGCAGGTATCCCCAAAAGACGCATCATCATGTCGCCTTTAAGATGAGAAAAACCATGCACCTCAGCCGTCGTTCCTAAGGCGGTTCGGCGAAAATGATCCATCATCCACGCGCGGTCACGGCCGTGCAGATAGCCGAAGCAGTAAGTGAATCCGGCCTCGTCGGCCACGCGCACGTGCGGGATTCGCATGGCATCTTCCCAGACGTCGCAGCGGGCAGCCCAAGCACTTATGCTCATAAGAGAACAGATGACAGCGGTAAACAATTTGAATTTCATGAACCTATTTTAAAGGCCAAAAAGACTCTTCGTCCATTCGACGATGACTGACGGTTATGCTACGGTGGCGGTATGAAAATATGGATTACCTGCTGCCTCATTTCACTCTCGGCCTTCGCACAAGAGTTTCCCTCTGACTGGTGGCGAACAGTGCCCCGTGAGGACGCTGCGAGCTGGGAAATTCTCCCGCAAGACGCCTTGCCAGGTGAAGTCATTCTCTCTAAACGCACCGAGTTGGGATTTTTTAGCAATTTTGGCGCGACCCCTTTTGAACTCGATGGCCTTTCCTACGCCTCGGTCGAGGGTCTCTGGCAGGCCCTGAAATATCCCGACCCACAAAACCCAAACGATCCGCGTTTAGCTATCACTGAATGGCCACATACCCGCGCCGAGGTCATGGCGATGAATGGTTTTGACGCCAAAGATGCCGGAACAGCTGCTGGTGAAATCTACAAAAAATATAAACTCAAAAACGTTTCTTACGGACCACACTTTTTTGATTACAAAGATTACGCGGCAGGCTCGGCTCTCCACTTAGACATCATCACCCGCGCTTTACGTGCCAAGCTCGATCAAAATCCTGGGCTCTGGGATCTTTTGCTTAAAACGAAATGCCTCATCTTGAAACCCGACCACAAAGTCGGCGGCAACGATCCAGCGGCCTACAAATACTTTGATCTCTTCATGCAACTTCGAGCGGAGCGTGCGCCTTGTTTATTGTAGCTCTCCTTTTAAGTTTCGGGGCTCAAGCAGCAGCTCCCGCCCAACTTCGTCCCCTCGCCGTCAACGAACAAGTGGTCCGCCGTGATCTTGCTCTCATCCTCAAAGAAGCGCACTTACCCACTGACCTTCTAGGTGTCACGTGGGCAGAAGGCACCAGCAACACGGCACGCTTCAATTGCCAAAAAAAACCATGGGCTTTGCAAATCACTGCCACGCCTGCTGAAAAATCGGCGACTTTCTATCGCGGCTTACGCGGTCTTGGTTTTCTCTTTCCCCATCCTCGCTGGCAGATTTCGCCTACCGAAGCGGCCATCAAGACTCAGTGCGGGAAAACCTTTAATTGGAAACCGGCCCTCAAGCATCGCGGTCTGCATTTGCACACCCTGCACCCCAACGAGTGGGTGCGTGGATTCTTGATGGATCGACAGGACGTCGCTCTGGACATCGTGCGCTGGAGTGCTCGCAACGGACAAAACTTACTCGATGTGAGTTTGTTACGGATCCCCCAAGAGAAACTTCGCGCCAACTTTAAAGACCCCTACCAACTCGCACGTGATCTAGGTGTCCACACTGGTGTTTCCTTAGGCGTCGCTCTTCACCAGCAAAATAGCTACAAGCTGTTGAGCCTCTGGCAGGCGATCACCGGGATAGGCTCCGATGCGGCTCTCGAGCGAGAGTTGGTGCGTCTGCTCAAAACCATCGACACCAGCTTCATCGTACTTGAGGCCGGCACCAGCGAATTCACCGCTACAGATCCTGAGCGCACCATCAAGTGGCTCAATCGCGCCGATGAGATTGCCCGCCAACATGGCCGCGCAGTGTTTACCAAAGTTCACGTGTCGAGCAATCAGCATGACAAAAAATACGGCAACTATAATTTCCTGCCTTCCTTTGCGAATCCCGGTGTCGGCGTTCTCCCTCACACGGTGATGTTCTACGGACTGCTCGATCCGAAAGCTCCCATGTACGGCAACAAAGATTTCCACGGCATCCGGAAATTCATGGAAACGGAAGCCCCGAAGCGCCCCTCTTGGTATTACCCCGAGACGGGTTACTGGGTGGCGATGGACGCGGACATTCCGCTCCTCCTCACAGACTACCTGCGCACTCGCGCTGAAGACCTGCAGTGGCTGGCGCAAAACAAGATGGACGGTCAGCTGGTCTTCTCCACCGGCCACGCGCTGGGTGGTTGGCTTTATGACTGGACCCAGGCCTTGTTGATCGATGAAGAGCTCAAATTTGATCCTTATATTGGGCTGACTCTTATCGGTGAAGATCGCGCGACTTGGGAAAAAATCTTTGCCCATCAGAAAAAACATTTTAAAGACGCCGGCGTGATCCCCATGATCTCTGCGGCAAATTTGCAAGACGAACTCTCCACCACTCATCGCATCCACGACCGCAACACCATCAAAGAAGTGGCGGGCGATGAAAAAATCCGTGAAGCAGAAATCAAACTCCTCACGGCCGCATCCATGGAGTGGCCGGATACCTCCCAGGTCAAAGAACCGGACCTGATCCGCTTGCTGCTCATCACACGCCTGCGTATTGAGCAGGCCATCCAGATCCGCTTGGCCATGCGCCATGATGACAAACGAAACGAATCTTTGGAAAATTCCAAACTCTTGCGCCAGCAGGCCAGTAAGCTTCTTCTGGAGTCGCGCAACGATCTACGTAACTACGCCGATCTCGGCATGATGGATGTGTGGCCAAACCCCACCAGCTATCAGTTCGGCTACATCTACCCATCGGCGAGTTTGTACTGGTGGACGCGCGAAGAGCGCATGGTGAGAGAAGACAGCTATTGGCCTTTTACAGGGAACATTTATGATGTCTGGGACATTCTCTTTTAGCTCGCAAGGAGTATGCACTATGACGTTCTTTTCTTACCCTCTCAAAGTACAGGCCAGTGACATTGACGCGCTCAAGCACGTGAACAACGAAGTGTACCTGCGCTGGCTCCTACAGGCCGCGAGCGCACACTCTGTTTCGCTCGGCTACGGCCTGGAAAAATTCTTGAGCGACGGTGCCTGCTTCGTGGTTCGTCGCCATGAGATTGAATATCTCGCATCGGCGTACATGAATGAAGATCTGATAGTGGAAACGTGGGTCAAGGACATGGAAGCGGTTCGCTCCAAGCGCGCTTATCGGATTCGACGAATCAAGGATGAGAAGGTTTTGGTGACAGCAGAGACGCTGTGGGTTTACATCGACATGAAGACGGGTCGACCGATAGAAATTCCTGCGTCCATGCGGGAAGCCTATCTAAATTCTAATAAGTAGACTGTCTGTAGAGATGATCGATCAGCGCCTTCAGGGGAGCGCCCCTCACGTTGCTGCGTTGAGCGGCCCGACGCCAGATGGTCGTGCCGGTGCGAGAAACATCAACCGCAACTTGATCGCCGTCCGATGTAGGGCGACTCGAGTTTTCAGGACGCCACAAGAAGTCGGGGTGCTTGCCTTCGCGCCATTCTCCACCGAGCACACGGAAATCCGCATCGAGTTCGAGATCATAAACATAAGTGAGAACTTTGCGATCAGGAGCATGAATGCCGGCCGGTTGACCATCTCCGAGAGTTACAATCGAGCGTACACCGACCACATAGGCCGTTTCTGCTGGGCGATAGTTCGCATAACGAAGACGACCTAAGCGCGAGCGTTCACGAATCACATTTCTGAAGCGCGAAGATTTGCGGTTGTAATCGGCCACATCAAAAAACTCAAAGCGAAAATCGATGACAGGCTTATTCCAAACCTGCGTGCCGTTTTCAGCATCTATGATGAACGACTCTCCTCGAGCGCCCACTAAGTGAGAAAGCACCAAGTGCCAGTCAGCCGGATTCACATCAAAACATTTTGGCGAGAGGACCCGACCATCACCATCCGTCGACGGCTCACTCTCATTGCAACGCCAGCCCGCGTACACCGTACGGTAGTTGCCATTGGCCCAGTACAAAGCACCCAGCGCTTTAATGTCATCCACGGAAAAGAGAATCTCCCCTTGTGGACTGCTGATTGAAACCGGACGCACAGGATTGGGAAGGAACAAACTGGCCGGAGACCAGCCGTGACAGATCCCCTGCCAAGTCGCGACCGTGCCTGTAGTGACGTATTCGTTGCGGCCTAGGTTCCACTGATGCTTCGTGAGTGAACCCACTTCATCAGGCAGCATGCCCGTCACAAGATCATATTTTTCTGCAGGAGAAAGCAGATCACGATAGCTGCGATCCCAGCTCATATCTTTCACGTAGCTCTCAGCGGCTCCCCAGTTGGTACGAGGGAAAGCCGGATCGGCCCAGCGAGCCGCGACACCGCCTTGATAGTTTGGCCAGAAGTGCCCAGACCAAGGGGTCACGCGCGAGGCCCCCGTGGAGAGGCCCTGGGCCTCAAGAGTGGCGAGGGATGTTTCAAGAGTCTCCACCCCCAAAAACTTCTCTGCCATCCCCAATTCCCGCGCCTGTTTTTCATCGTTTTGCCCACGAGAAATAATCTCGGCTCGCTGCTGAGAAATGGCATTCCAGTCAGGTTGAGCAAAAGCAGTGGCTGCGGCCAAAAGCACGAACATGGAAAACTCCAAAAAACTGGGGGTTACGATAAGTGGCCGGAAGATAATCTTTTCTCACTCGATTGCGCAACGCATTTTTACGCGCCATACTCCCCCCATGATGATTTTACTCTTCGTCCTTAGCCTCGCCCAAGCCCAAGACACAGCTAACTGGCAGGTAGTAGGCGAAAGAGTCATCTCAGCCCCGGCCCGTGAAGCCGGTATCCGCCATCTACCACTGGATTTGCTCATCGAATCCGGCTCTAAGTGGAGTCAGGCGACCAATCTCAAAACTCAACTCGATAAGACCTCACGCATTCTTCGCCAGTGTGGCGTTGTGATTGGTGAAGTGAACATTCAAACCGTGGTGTGGAATCCGAAGACTCTTCTTGAGATGGAAAACGCCAGCCCTTACGACGGCCCGAATGAACTCATTTTGATGAGAACTGTGCAGACGCCTGTACTGAAAACTCTCGGCTTCCTTTACGGACTTAACAGTGTTCCGAGCACGGCCAGCGCCTACAACCGCACCAGCGTTCGTCGCCTTTCGAGCCATACTGTGGACGCGACACCGCTATGCGAGACTTTTCACATCACCGAACATCACATGGACTACCGTCGAGTTCCGGGGGCGAATGCCACTTACGATACATTCGCTCATGAACTCGTACATTTGATGGGTGATGTAGGCCACATCGAGGTCTATGGCAATTTGATGTCGGCGATGGATGGTCGCAATAGCAAAACGGGCAGTCTCACAACTGATCAGTGCGCACTGATTAATCAATATCCACTCATCGTAACCCCTTAGTTTTCATTGTTAAAACTGGGTTGATGGCCTAAGATAACTTGTGACTCATCTCCCCGAACTCATCCAAGATTTAGGCTACATTCTTATGACGGCTGCGGTGGTGACACTGCTTTGCAAATCACTGCGTCAACCGGTCGTGCTCGGTTATTTGATCGCCGGTTTTTTAGTTGGCCCTCACTTCCCGTTTGTTCACACTGTTTCAGACACCGACGGAGTGACGGTTTGGGCCGAAATCGGTGTGATCTTCCTGCTCTTCTCCCTTGGATTAGAATTCAGCTTTAAGAAGCTTGCGAAGGTCGGAGGCAGTGCCTCCATCATCGCACTCTTTGAAGTCGTCTTCATGCTAGCTGCGGGTTATCTCACCGGCCGAGCTATTGGCTGGTCGAATATGGACAGCTTATTCTTGGGTGGCATTCTCTCGATCTCATCAACCACCATTATTGTGCGAGCCTTTGAAGAACTCGGCCTCAAGGGCCGCAGCTTTGTGAACATGGTCTTTGGCGTGTTAATCGTGGAAGACTTGGTGGCAATCCTTCTGCTTGTGCTTTTATCTACTATCGGTGCCACCGCAAGCTTCTCCGGACCGGAGCTCTTCACTTCATCCGTTAGACTCGCATTCTTTTTGGCGCTGTGGTTCCTCGTAGGAATTTACGTTTTGCCGATGATCATGGGCAAAATAAAAACACTCTTAACGGATGAAACCGCCCTCATCATCTCCATCGGTCTTTGTCTGATGATGGTGATGGTGGCCACAAAAGTCGGCTTCTCTCCGGCCCTGGGCGCCTTCGTGATGGGATCACTTTTGGCCGAAACCCGTGAAGGTCACCGCATTGAAAAACTACTTATTCCCGTGCGTGATCTCTTTGCTGCGGTCTTCTTCGTTTCTGTCGGCATGCTCATCGATCCCAACATCTTGTGGGAGCATTTCGGCGTGATCATGCTGCTGACATTTGTGACTATTTTTGGAAAATTCTTTAGCTCGGCAGTGGGCGCTCTCGTATCTGGTCAAAGTCTCAAAACATCCGTTCAGGCCGGCCTCTCTCTCGCTCAAATTGGTGAATTCAGTTTCATCATCGCGACCTTGGGCATGTCCCTTGGCGTGATCAGTGACTTTCTCTATCCGATCGCCGTGGCCGTCTCAGCGATCACAACTTTCTCGACTCCTTACCAAATTAAATATTCCGGCGTGATTTACGCTTGGATTGAACGTCGCATGTCTGCGCAGCTTTTGGCGCGGGTGAATCGCTACCAGCGCACGGTATCGCAAACCTCGGGTCAGAACATACTGAAGCTCTTGTGGGAAGAGTACAGCATGAAAATCATCCTGAACTCAGTGGTGATTATCGGCATCACGCTCACGATGACACGCTTGGTTTATCCTTGGCTGTTTACCCAACTTGCCTTCAGTGGTCCATGGCTCACGTTCATGGGTGGGGCCGTGACCTTGCTTCTCTGTGCGCCTTTTTTATGGGCCGTGGTTGTGGGAGCTCCTGCTCACTTGCAAAACTATGATCCCAATACCGTCAATCAATTGCGTCGTTTGCAGTTTGGTCTTTTCCCACTCCGCCTGATCATCGGCATGCTGCTGATCAGTTTTGTGGTAGGCCACTTTGCTCCTCTGCAAACCACCTCCGGAATTATTTTTATTGTCCTTCTCACCGTGGGTGTTTTCTTTAATAAGTTCGCCGAACCGTTTTATCGCTCCATCGAAGTGCGTTTTATTAAAAATCTAAATGAAAAAGATATCGAAGAGCTTTCTAAAAGAAGTTCTAGTCCTGAGCTGGCCCCATGGCAGGCCACTCTTGCTGAATTTATTGTCTCACCTTCATCCAGTATCGTGGCGAAGCCGCTGCATGAATCAATGTTGAAAGAAAAGTTTGGCGTCACTCTCGCGATGATTCAGCGTGGAGAAAAAAGAATCTTAGCCCCGGGGCGAGATGATCTCCTGCTGCCTTTTGACCGGCTTCATTTGATTGGTGAAGAAGAACAGTTAGTGAACGCTCGCAAATTGATCGAAGCCACCGATGTCATCCATGAACCGTTAACCCCCGATGCCTTTGGTTTGGAATCATTGCTACTCAACCCACTTTCTCAGTATGTGAATAAGTCCATTCGTGAGTGTGGTCTGCGTGATGATGTGCAAGGCCTTATTGTAGGTCTTGAGCGTGATGGCCAGCGGGTGCTGAGTCCCGACTCATCCATGATCCTTAGAGAGGGAGATGTGATGTGGATCGTAGGTGATCGCAGCAAAATCTCTATTCTCAAAAAAGCGCCACGCGCCTAGCCCTGAATCGCTTCTAGGATAGGGCAATCTGGCCGGTCGTCTCCATGACAACAATGAGCGAGATGCTTTAACGTTTTCGCCATTCCACTTAGCTGCTGAATTTTTCTTTCCAACCTTTCCACATGCTCCAGCGCCAGTTTTTTAACTTCCCCACTCTTGCGACGCTTATTACGCCACAATCCCACGAGCATTTTTACTTCTGACATGGAGAACCCCAACTCGCGCGCCTGACGTATAAATCTCAAAAGATGAATATCTGTCTCTCCGTATTGCCGATAACCTGACAAAGTTCGCGAACTCTTAGGAATGACTCCAATCTCTTCATAGTGGCGTACCATCTTGGCACTCACGCCACTGGCCTTGGCGACTTCACCGATATTCATGCTTTTCTCCCGACTCGCAAGAGTAAGGCATTACTAATCACCGAAACGCTACTCAGTGCCATCGCTGCTCCCGCCACCATTGGACTGAGTTCGCCTATAGCGGCCAGAGGAATGCCAATGACGTTAAAGGCAAAGGCCCAGAACAGATTCTGCCGAATTTTTCGATAAGTCCGACGAGAAATATAAATTGCTTCTGGAATGAGCCGCAGATCTTCGCGCATGAGTGTGATACCCGCCGACTCCATGGCGACATCTGTGCCGCTACCCATGGCAATCCCCACATCGGCCGCCGCGAGTGCAGGAGCGTCGTTGATGCCATCACCCACCATGGCGATGGTTATCTTCAAGCCGCGCAGTCGTTGAATCTCGCTAGCCTTTTCTCCGGGAAGAATACCGGCGCGCACATCTTGAATGCCAATTTTTGTGGCGACGGCTTCGGCCACGGCCTGTCCGTCACCCGACAGCATCATGGTGCGAATCCCCATCGCCTTCAGTTCATCGATGGCCTGAACTGCTTCCGGACGAATCTCATCCACAAATGTCAGTGTCGCCGCAAGTTTGCCATCAATTAAAAGATAACTCGCACCGCCGGCAAGCTTTATGGGCATCAGACGAGCACTTCCTAAGAGAAGTTTTTTTCCATCGTACGTGCCCTCAATTCCAAGTCCCGGCAGAACTTTGATGTTTTCAAGCAAAGCGGCTTCGTGACCCAGCTCTTGAGCTCTCTTCACCACCGCTTTTGCGAGCGGATGAGTGGTGCCTTCTTGCAGCCCACGCAGGAGTGACCACACTTCTTTTTCATCACCGTTGATCTTGGCTTCATTTATCATAGGGTGACCTAAGGTCAGAGTGCCGGTCTTATCGAACGCAACCACTTTTAGATTGTGCGCAATCTCTAGCGCCTCTGCATTTTTGATCAGAATGCCTCGCTTCGCTGCAAGGCCTGTTCCCACCATCAATGCGGCAGGAGTCGCTAAACCAAGAGCGCAAGGACAGGCAATCACCAGGACACTGGCCGCATGGAGGAGAGCGATTTCCCAATCTCCGTCTAATAGCCCCCAGCCAAGTAGTGTCACCATCGCAATCACAAACACTACGGGAACAAAAATCCCACTTACTCTGTCGGCGATCCGTTGAATGGGGGCCTTCTCGCCTTGCGCGTCTTCCACCAAGCGAATCACTCGGGCCAACGTTGTTTCGGCACCAACAGCTCTTGTGCTGATCACAATCACCCCATCTGCATTCACTGAGCCACCCGTGACCACTTCTCCTGGTCCGCGTGCGATAAGACGGGATTCGCCGGTAATGAGCGATTCATCCACGCGCGTCTGGCCTTCAGAAATCACACCATCAACTGGAATGATTTCTCCAGGGAGCACACGAACCCTATCACTGACTCGAACTTGTTCGAGGGAGATATCTCTCCATTCACCATCTTGAAAAACCCGCGCCTTTGAAGGACGCAGTTTTTCCAGAGAGCGAATGGCATCAGTGGTTTTTTGTTTCGCCTTTTGCTCCAGATACTTTCCGAGCAACACAAACGTGATAATGACGGCACTACTTTCAAAGTAGAGTTCTGCATGGGCCCCGTGGCGCCACCACAAATACAGACTTAGCCCGTAGGCCGCACTTGTTCCGATTGAAACCAGCAGATCCATATTGCCGGCAAGATTGATGGCCGCCTTAAAACCCGAACGATAAAAACGCGCGCCCAAGTAAAACTGCACCGGGGTCGCGAGAATCCACTGCCAAAAGGCCGGCAGCATAAAGGAATGGCCTAATAACATCGGTAATACTAAGGGCAAGGAAAGAGCGAGGCTTAAGAGCACAGGCCAGAGCCGCGGTGGTGGTGTCTTCATCGCACCCGCTGCTACTTGGGCCTGATAACCTGCTTTGTCCATGGCTTTTAGAACTTGAGCATCGTTTGATTTTTTAAGCCACTCGACTTTGGCGATCTCTGTGGCTAAATTGACCTGTGCATCTTGAACGCCTTCAACGGCTTTCAGGGCCCGCTCTACACGGGCCACACAAGAGGCACAGGTCATTCCAGAAATTTTGTAGGAAGTGTTCATACCCCACAGTATAAACCTTCCCATCGTGGCAAGGTCTAGGGAGAATTTATGTTTGTTTTAGGTGTCGAGGGTATGTCATGTCAGAATTGTGTCAGACACGTGACGGCGGCTATTATGGCGCAAGACGCTAAAGCGCGAGTTGAGGTCAAACTCACGGATAAGCTCGTTCATATCGAATCTAAGGCTCCGCTAGAGAAAATTCGCCGGGCCATTGAGAATGACGGCTATCGCATCACCACTATCGAGCAGCGTCCCTAAACTTTTCTTGTCTTGATCTGCCCCGGCCTCTACACTTTTTCCATGATCTGGAAAATTCTTACGCTCACACTTCTTTTGGCTTCTTGTCAGAAGGCGCAAGACCCACAAAAAGAATTGTGGATCTATACCTCCATGTACAAAGACACGATCGCTGATCTCACGGTTGAATTAGGTAAAGCCTTTCCTGGCGTGACCATTCATTGGTATCAGGCCGGCAGTGAAGAGATCGCGGCACGCGCTAACGGCGAAATCATGGCCGGAGGCATTCGAGCTGATCTGATGATTTCTTCCGATCGTTTTTGGTACGAAGAACTGGCGCGCTCCAATATGCTCGAGGCCTACCGCCCGCAGAACTGGGATAAGGTTCCTGACCACCTTAAACATACCGGTGGTTTTTATACGGCAGTTTCCATTCCCGTTATGGTCATGACTTACAACAAAGAAGCCGTGCCGAATCCACCGACATCTTACAAAGAAATGGTTGAGTCCAAATGGAAAGGTAAATTCACCACCGGCTCACCGCTCTCCTCGGGAACGAACTTCACCACCATGGCCATGCTAAAAAAATACTATGGCTGGGAGTACTTCAAAGCTCTCAAAGACAACGGAGTGATCTCCCAAGGTGGTAACTCAGCGGTGATTCGCAGGGTACAAACCCTCGAGCGCCCGGTGGGTTGGGTGTTGTTAGAAGATCTGTTACGCTTACAAGGCAAAGACGACCGCTTAGGCATTATTTATCCAACCGACGGCGTGGTGACTCATGCCAATGTTATGGGCATCGCCAAACGCCCCCTGGATCGCGCTCTTGCGAAAAAAGTCGCTGACTGGATGCTCTCTGATGCCGGCCAACAAGCGATGCTGCGCTCATATATGTATGCGCCGGTGGAAGGCCATCCAAGTCCTAAAGGCGCGCCAGAATTAAAATCACTGAAAGCGTTTCCCTGGAGTGCGGACTTCATCAATGATGTCACTGAGAACAGAATTGATATTAAAGATGAATACACTGAGATTATGTTCCAATGAAAAAGCTTTTCACCTCTCCGCTATTTATTCTCGGTATCGTTTTAATCATCGTTTTGATTTTGTGCCTCTATCCCTACAGCGTGCTGGTTCACAAAATTGCATTCCCACCGCCGGATGGTTCTTTCTCGCTTAAATACTTCATGGGAATTCTGGCGAAGAAGTCGACTTTCGTGGCTGTAAAGAACACTTTACTTATTTCCGCTCTTACAGCGCTGGGTTCTGTGCTGATCGCCGTTCCTCTGGCGTGGCTTTTATCGCGCTCTGATCTGCCTGGCCAAAGTCGCTGGCGCACACTCTTTCTTCTTCCTTATGCGATTCCTCCCTACATCGGAGCCATTGCTTGGGTGGCCCTCGCCAACCCTACTAACGGCTATCTGAATGGTCTCTACGGCGAAGGAGTTTTGAACATCTACACCCACGGTGGATTGGTGTGGGTTATGTCGTCTTTCTTTTACACGTTTGTGCTTTTATCAATGCTCACGGCGATGGATCGCACGGACCCGTCTCTTGAAGAAGCGGCTCGTTTGTCAGGGGCCAGTCCTTTGCGAGTCTTTTTTCAAATCACATTGCCGATCGTGAAACCGGCCATGATGTCGGGCATACTGCTCGTCTTTCTCGCTTCTGCGGCCTCATTCGGTATTCCCGCTTTGATTGGCGGCCCGGCCCGCATCTTTGTGGTCACCACCAAGATTTATACGTTCCAACAAACAGGCTCCTTCTCCGGACTCTATCTGGCCGGAGCGCTTTCAGTGCTCTTACTCATCATGGGCGTTATGGGATTATTGCTGAATCAGTACTTCTCAACCCAGGCCATGCGTACCATTGGTGGTAAATCATCACGTGTGAGCCGCGTGAATCTCGGTCGTGCAAAACCTTGGGCCATTGTCTTCGTGGTTTTCATGTTCGTCGTACTTTTCGTGCTCCCCGTGGCAAGCATCACTCTCAGCGCGCTTTCTCCCTATCAAGGAAAAATCGCTTGGAGTGAGTTAGGGCTTCAGCACTTCCGTCGGGTGTTCTTTGAAACCCAAGAGACTCCTCGCGCGATTATGAATTCATTCAAGTTGGCCGTGGGAGCTGCTACCGCCACCATGATTCTTGGCATGCTACTCGCCTACTTGCGCGTGAAAACCAAAATGAAAGGCCGAGGTGCCTTGGAAATTATCGCGGCCGTTCCTTACGCGACTCCTGGCACAGTGTTGGCGTTTGCTTTGATTCTCACGTTCTCACAGTCATTTTTGGGCTTCCCTATTTCGCTATATAACACTTTAGCTTTGATCGGCCTGGCCTACACCGCTCACTATTTAAACTTCGCCATGCGCACCATGAGTGATGGCCTGGGACAAGTCGATGACGTGCTCGCTGAAGCGGCTCGAGTGGCGGGTGCAGGTTGGTTCACCACTTTGCGCACCATTTGGTTTCCGCTCATGAAACCCGCGCTGGTGGCTTCTTGGTTCTTGGTGTTCATGCCAGCGATGACCGAGCTCACAATGACCATTCTTCTCACGGGCCCAGGACTTGAAACCTTGGGCACGTTGATTTTTCAAATGCAGGATTACTCGGATGCCAGTGGCGGAGGCGCAGCGGTGCTGTCCCTTTGCACGATCGCAGGTGTGATCAGCGTGAATGGATTAGTGAAACTTCTTTCTCAAGGGAAATACGGCCTATGAGCACCGTCAGTTTTGAACATATTGGTAAGAGCTACGGCGATGTACGAGTCATCAAGGACTTTGATCTTAAAATCAAAGACGGCGATTTCGTTTCTTTTTTGGGCCCATCAGGTTGTGGCAAAACCACCTGTCTTCGTATGGTGGCCGGTCTTGAAACCAACTCGGAAGGCCGCCTCCTCATCGGTGATACGGTCGTAAATGACCCTGCTCAAAATATCAATTTGGCCCCTGAAAAACGTCAGGTGGGCATGGTGTTTCAAAGCTATGCGGTCTGGCCCCATATGAATGTCTTTGAAAATGTCGCCTACCCGTTGCGGGTCGCGAAGGTCGCGGTCAGTGAAGTGAATGATCGCGTCGCTGCGATTCTTAAAGTCGTCGAATTGAGTGGTCTTGAAAAGCGCATGCCGAATATGCTTTCAGGTGGTCAGCAGCAACGTGTGGCCCTGGCCCGCGGTCTGGTGGCGCAACCGAAAGTTCTTTTGCTGGATGAACCACTGTCGAATCTAGACGCGAAGTTGCGCGAAAAAATGCGAGTAGATATTCGTCAAATTCAGCAGCAATTTAAAATCACCTGCATCTACGTGACTCACGATCAAATCGAAGCCTTCACTATGTCAGATCAAATTGTGATTTTAAATAAAGGTGATGTGGTTCAGAGTGGAACTCCGGGCGAGATTCGCTCGAAGCCGGCCAATGACTTTGTAGCGGACTTTATTCGCTAAAAGTTCGCCGCGTAGACGATGGCCGTGAAATGAAAAATGCTGCCTAAGAGTACGAACATATGCCAAACCGCATGAGCGTAAGGCATTTTCTTCATCATGTAGAAAATCGTGCCCGCCGTGTAAGTCACTCCGCCAATAATCAGCCAATGCATCGCCTCAGGATTCATCGCTGCACTTAAAGGCTCAGCGAGAAACACCACCATCCAACCCATGCCAATATAAAGCAAAGTTGAAAGACCTTTAAATCGTCCCGTGAAAAACAATTTGAAAATCACACCCACCAGAGCGATAGACCAAATCACCGCCACCGCGATCCACGCCATCTTACCTTGGAGATTAAGTACCAAGAAAGGCGTGTAGGTACCTGCTATCAACAAATAGATTGCTGAGTGATCGCATATCTTAAAAAAGCGTTTAGCGCGCTCTCCAGGGAGTGCGTGATAAAGCGTGGAAGCCGTGTAGAGCAAGATCATGGAGATGCCGTAGACGAGATAACTGATAAGATGAGAAGTGGTCCCGAAATAAGCTGTCAGCACCATCAAAGCTGTAAGTCCGCCGACGGCGAACAAAATTCCCAGTCCGTGGGTGATGCTATTGGCGATTTCTTCGGCTTTTGAGTAAGTCATTTATCCAGTATACACGTGTTTACTCAAAAGTCTAGATGGTCTAGTTTGCCTCTAAGACTTCCTCTACACCTGTTTACTTGGTATTATGAGCCATGGCCGAACGTTTAGAACAAAAACACCTCACCCGCAGGAAGCTCGTCGAGGCCGCTTTGCGCTTAAGTGCTGAGCAAGGCTTTTCCTCGGTCAGCCTCCGTGAAGTGGCCAAAGGTGCAGGCATCACTCCTGCGGGCTTCTATCGCCACTTTCACGACATGGATGAGCTTGGCCTTGTGTTGGTTGATGAAATCGGCCTCGGCCTGCGGCAGCTCCTGCGCGAGGCCCGTCGCACCATCACCGGTGAAGGCAGTGCCGTAAAAAAATCGGTTCACGCTTTCATTGATTACATCACCGAGAACGCCCATCTCTTCCGTGTGTTGCAGGGTGAACGCATGGGCTCCTCGCCTGCTTTTAGAAAAGCACTCTTTGCCGAGATCGATCGCTTCGTAGAAGAAGTCACCGAAGATCTCGAGCGTGGCGCCAAGCTATTGAATCAGCCTTTGCGGGATACGGCGCTGGCCGCTGAAGCCATCGTGGCCGTGGCTTTTACTCTCGGAGCAGAAGCTTTAGACCTACCCAAGCACAAACGTGAGCAACTCACAGAAAGATTGATCAAAGAAGTGAAGATGATTCTTCGAGGCGCGCTGGCCCCGCCACGCAAAAAGACAAAATAATATGAACTACACACTCTTAAATGTTTTCACCCGTGGCTTCCAAAGTGGCAACCAGCTCGCTGTGGTGGAAGTCAAAACACCTCTTGCGGCGGAGGAGATGCAGACAATCGCTCGTAATTTTAATTTCTCGGAAACGGTTTTTGTCACAGACCACAAGAATCTGCGGATCTTCACACCAAAGTCTGAGCTTCCTTTTGCCGGGCACCCCACGATTGGCGCGGCCTGGTGGATTGCCCAGCAAACGAAACAGGAAAAATTTGCGCTCAGTCTGCCTTTGGGTTTAGTGCCCATTCGCCTTGAGCAAAACAAGGTCTTTCTCACTTTCCCCGGTACTCCAAAAGTTTCTGCTTATACCGGTGATCTCCAGGGGCTTCTCGAATCGACGAATGTCTCACCCTCTTCTGTACAAGAGGACTGGATTCGTCAGATCAATGTCGGTCCTGAGTTTTTGCTGGTGCCGCTCAATTCTTATGAAGCACTTAAAGCTGCGCGACCACCTGTAGGTTTTCCTGAACCCGTGAAATGCTATTTTGTCTTTCAAGAACATCCGACGATTTTTCATGTGCGTATGTTCGCTCCATCATTGAGTGTCATGGAAGACGCCGCCACAGGCTCAGCCGCTTGTGCACTCGCAGGTCACTGTCGTGATGTACGCGGAATCGCCTCTGGAAACGTCACAGTTTATCAAGGTCAAGAGATGGGCCGCGCGAGTGAAATCCAGCTCTCTTGGGATCAACTCATCCAGGTCGGCGGCTGTGTCGAGCAGTGGGCCCAAGGGCAACTCAGCCCAGAGAAAAAACCTGGCATCGGGCCCGCCTAGGCTTGATCACACAGATTCATCCAACGAATCTTCTCAAAAGGTGTCATGAAGGACGCCTCGAAAGAATTCTTGGCGATTTGGCGAAGTTCACTCTCGCTAAGATTCAAACCACGCGCAGTCTCGTTGAAGTTCGCTCCCATATAACCACCAAAATAAGCAGGATCATCTGAGTTGATGGTCACACATGCTCCCTGAGCGAGCAGTTTTTTGAGATTATGGTCTTCCATCTTATCAAACACCCGTAGTTTAATATTCGAGAGCGGGCAAACGGTGAAAGGCATGCGCTCTTTCACCAAACGGGCCATGAGCTTATCGTCTTCAAGTGCGCGCACACCGTGATCGATACGTTTTACTTTTAAGAGATCAAGTGCTTCCCATACATACTCAGGTGGGCCTTCTTCACCAGCATGGGCCACCGTGAGAAATCCTTCTTTGCGTGCACGTTCAAACACATTCTTAAATTTCTTAGGAGGATGACCTACTTCTGATGAATCGAGTCCCACGGCGATAATGCCGTTTTTAAACGGCAAAGCTTCCGTGAGCGTTTTTTCCGCGGCTTCTTCCGAAAGATGGCGCAAGAAACACATGATCATGTGCGAGGTGATCCCCCATTTGGCCTTACCCTCGTCCAGCGCACGGCGAATGCCGTTGTAAACCGTAGCAAAACTCACGCCGCGATCAGTGTGAGTTTGCGGATCAAAAAAGATTTCGGTGTGAACCACGTTGTCTTCATGGCAGCGCTCGAGATAGGCCATGGTGAGATCATAAAAATCACGCTCGTGTAGCAACACACCAGCACCTTCATAATAAATATCCAAGAAGGATTGCAGATTATGAAAGTTGTAGGCCTCTTTGAGAGCTTCGACGGTAGCGAAGCGCGACTTCACATTATTGCGACGCCCGATCTCAAACATCAATTCCGGCTCGAAGGTCCCCTCGATGTGGAGGTGAAGTTCAGCTTTGGGTAGGCGTTGAATGAAGTCTCGTTGTGTCATAGTGTCCTCTTTGCTACCGTAGATCGTGGCACAAACAACGGAATTGGGCAAAAAAGCTGCGCTTTTAGCAGCGATGGAAGTGGGACTGGGCAGTATCGTCCACTCCATGAACTTGCCTTTTGCAGGGCATCTACTCTCCTTGAATCAAGGATTCATTCTCACGTGGGCCAGTCGTGAGCTGCCTGAACGAAATGCGCCAGGCCTTATCAGTACCACCGCCGCACTTCTCAAATCACTTTCTCCTGCCGGAAAAAAGCTCACGCCCATGCTCGCTATTGCCATGCAAGGCCAGCTTTTCACCTTAGGTGTTTTGATCGGCGGCGCACGTCCATTGGGCCACATCCTAGGCATGACCCTCTTGTGTCTGTGGGGATTTTTACAACCCCTCGCCCTTTATGTCCTGCTCTATGGAGAAACGCTTTTAAGTATGGCGAGCTATTTTCTTGAGCAATTGAGTGCTGTGTTCCCTGTCACCATGAATACTCTGGCGGGTGTACTGGGCATTGTGATCGCCGTGAAAATCTTCTTGGGATTTTTCTGCGTGCATCTGGTCTACAAACTTCCGCAGAAAAAAATTGAAGAGTACACCGCCTGGGCGCAAGCGCTGCCGGCCCTCACACCCAAAGCCACACCACGGAATGCCTTCATTGGTGCGCTTCGTGATCTGTTTACGCCGCTCTTTATTTTTTCTTGGATTCTGACGCTGATTTTCTTTCTCTACGCCCAGTCCAAGCACTCCACCTCGATTTGGCTAGTGCTGCGACCATTGGCCGTAGGTTATTTGCTCTTTCTTGGATTGCGTCTCTTTCCGGTCACGCGCGCGCGTCTGTGGCTTGAGAAAAGCCATCCGCAACTGGCACGAACACTGCAAGAAGCTCTAAAGTTCTTTAAATAAACGATCACGCTCTTTAAGCAGCTGCGCCACCATACTCAAAGCAATTTCCACGGGAGCGTTGGAGCCAAAATCTTCACCGAGTGGGCAATGAAAATTGGTTTTTCCTAACTCTGCTTCCAGGCGATTGCGTTTCGCCTTAGAGCCAATCACTCCGACGAAGGGAAACTCATGCTCATTCAAAGCGACTTTAAGAATTGGCAGATCATGTGAGTGCCCCATGGTCATCAACGCCACGAAGGTTTTGGGCGGCAGAGTTTTTAAAACACCCGCGAGATCATCTGTGCGTACAGTCTTAAAGCGCGGACTGGTCGCAGGAAGTTTATCCAGCCACTCCTGACGAGAGTCAATCACGGTGAGCTGACAGTCGAGCTTCACTAGCAAGCGCGTGAGTTCCTGGCTCACATGGCCTGCGCCGAAGACAGCCACATTCCATGCTTCGCGCGGATGATGTACTTCAAAGAACATGGTGACTTCACCACCGCAGGACATACCGATGTCTCTTTGCAAATTCCAAGTCTGACTGAAAGGAGTCACTCTTTTCTTAGAGGTAAACTGCTCGAGAGCCACATCTAGGCATTTTTTTTCAATCTTCCCGCCGCCGACGGTGCCGAACAGTAATCCCTTCTCGCCGACGATCATGCGAGCGCCCGGATCTTGAGGTGCGCTGCCTTTGTAATCCACCATGGTCACAATCACCATGGAGGTTTGTTCAGACTGATACTTCAAGAACTGAGCGCAAAACTCATCCAAACGTTGTTCCATTAAAACTTCCCACTTAATTCACGAAGTGTTTCTTCGCCTGTCGCTGGTGATGTAAGTCCTGCACCTTTGCCTCGGTAAGAGAGCGCATTCTTCACCGCGGTCCAAGCACTGATGCCCAACAAGAGCGGCGGCTCACCCACAGCTTTTGAACCATGAACGTTCACATGATTCTCCAGGTTCTCGATGAAATTCATATTCAACACCCGAGGTGTGTCCTGAATATTAGGAATTTTATAAGTCGTCGGTGAATGAGACACCAGCTTGCGGTCTTTATCATAGTACAAAGCTTCCGTGGTCACCCACCCCATGCCTTGCACGTAAGCTCCCACCACTTGCCCTTGATCAATGCCGGGATTCAAGGGGCGACCGAGATCCATCAAAATATCCGCCCGCAGCACTTTCATATCACCGGTATACTCATCGATTTCAACTTCTGAGATCGCCATGCCTTGAGTGAAGTAGTTAAATGCTTTGCCTTGTACTTTTTCTTTATCAAACCCTAGCCCTGGGGTTTTATAGTGCGCATAGGCGCCCAGAGATATGCGGTTGAAGTAAGCAATTCCCACCAAAGCTTTCAGCTCAATAGATTTACCAGAAGACTTCTGAGTGACTTTACCATTCACAAACTCAAAATCCGCATCCACTTTTCCGTGAAGGACTTCGTGCTCTTTAATGGCATTGGCCTCTTCACCCGCAAAATGTTTTTTGGCGAGTTCGCACAAGCGCCCTCTGATCATATTGGCGGCTTCAAGAGCAGCGGCCCCATTGATATCGGCACCACTGGAGGCCGCGGTGGCGGACGTGTTGTGGTTTTTTTCTGTGGATGTGGGCATGACTTGCACATCTTTCATGGCAAGGCCCAAAGCACTGGCAACAATCTGGGCGATTTTTGTATTCACGCCTTGGCCCATCTCGGTGGCCCCGGTACTCACTTGCACGGTGGCATCGAGGTGTAGATTCACCAATGCATTGCCTTGGTTCAAAAAGCGCGCCGTGAAGGCGATACCAAACTTTGTGGACGTCAGTGACATCCCACGAATCGTGCCCGTTTTACTTTGATTATGCTTTTCGATCTCAGCACGACGGCGACGGTAATCACTGGTAGCGATAAGCTTATCCCAAATCGACGGCAACATATTATTTTCTAAATCTTGTCCGTAAGGTGTCCGAACATTTTTTCCGCGGTACAAATTGGCAGCTCGCACATCAGCCGCATCAATTTTTAAGTGTCGAGCGATATCTTCCACGATGCTCTCGATAGTCATAGTGCCTTGCGGACCACCGAAGCCACGAAAAGCGGTGTTAGAATGATTGTTCGTTCTGTAGCAAACAGCATCGATCCAACAGTTCTCTAAGAAGTAAGCGCTATCGATATGAAACATAGCACGCTCAAGGATGGAGCTCGAGAGATCCGAGTAAGCACCGCCGTCGGCCTGCAACGTTGTCTTAAGACTTAGAATACGACCTTTATCATCAAAGCCCACTTCCCACTCATTCTCAAAGGGGTGACGTTTTCCCGTGAGCATCATGTCTTGATCTTTGGTGATCACCAAACGTGCTGCACGATTAAGTCTTGTGGCCGCTAGAGCTGCATAACCAGCAATAGGTGCGCCTTGAGATTCTTTACCACCAAAGCCACCGCCCATGCGCTTCACCACACACACCACGTGATGAAGAGGAGTGCCGAGAGTTTCTGCGACCACACGCTGGGTTTCACTGGGATGCTGGCTGGATGCGTGAACTTCCACTTGGCCATGCTCTAACGGGTACGCGATGACAGCTTGAGATTCCATATAGAAATGCTCTTGGCCGCCTACGATAAATGTGCCTTTGAGTTTATGAGGAGCTGACGCCATGGCCTTGTTAGCATCCCCCTGCGCAAAGGGCTTTGCCGCACGATAGATGATATCACCCGCGGCCTTGGCTTCTTGAATGGTGTAATGCCCGGCTTTGGGTACCACCACACACTCTACCAATTTTTTAATGGCTTCTACTGATTCACGTTTACTGGAAACAATGAGAGCGACAGCTTCATCGCGATAACCAATTTTTTTCTCAACCAGAATGGGCTGATCATGAACAATGGTGCCCCATTTTTTTCCGACGAGATCCTTGGCCGTGTAAACAGCCAGACAATCTGGATGAGCGAGCGCTTTCTCAGCTTTGATCTCGACGAGTTCACCACAAGCAATAGGACTGCCCACGATGCCCACATGTACTTCGCCACGGACTTCCGGGCGATCATCAATAAAGATACTCTCGCCAGTCACATGGCCATAGCCTGAATCATGCTTAACGTTTTGACCAATCATAGACTCACCCCACGAGGGGCCCAGGCTCTTGTGAGTTCATCACCAAATTTCATCAACAAGTTCGTGCACAAGAGACGGCGGTACTTATCGCTACCACGCACATCGCTCACCGGAGTGATCTGCTTATCAAGTTCCGCACCTAACTGCCGCATAAGCGCCGGTGTGACTTTTTGCCCACGCGCGATTTTTTCTAGATCAGGAAACCGTAAAACACTAGCACCCACTCCACCAAAAGCGATGCTGATGCTGGCAAACACGTCTTTATCCAAACGATAGCGAATGGCGGCGGTGACTGCGGAGATATCCATGTCTTTGCGCTTGGAAACTTTATAGAGTCGGAAAGCATCCTGCGTTTTAGGGATGCGCACATGGGTCACAAGCTCGCCCGCGCGCAGATCCATTTTTTTATAACCTGCCTGAAAGAACTCATTCACATTCACGATGCGCTGGCCTTGTGGCCCAACCAGTACCACTTCAGCTTCCGCGACTTTCAAGAACGGGATGGTGTCAGCAATTGGAGACGCGTTCATCATATTGCCAATGAGCGTGCCAGTGTTTTTGATTTGGGGTGAGGCAAAGAGATGAAGCATACGAGAAAGTTCAGGAAAGATTTTTACGGTGGCCGCTTCAAGTTGTGTGAGACTCGCGCGCGCACCGACGACCAAAGTATCCTTCTCGTCGGTGATCTTTTTGAGTTCACTAATCGCCGCAAGACTCATCATCTTCTCAGGCGCCCACTTGCCCTTGTTGTATAAAACACCTAAGTCTGTGGCGCCGGAGACAATCTTTACTTTCTCACGATTAAAAATCTCCACGGCTTCTTTCACGCTCGAAGGTAGAAAAATCTCTAGCCCTTGATGCGTAAGATGCACACTGCCTGAATTCTTGTCAGTCTTCACAGGATAAAGCTTCTTAAGATCAGGCACAGTTTTCAGATCAGTTTTGCAGCCGGCCTCGATGATGGCCTGGTAGCCCGTACAGCGACACAGGTTGCCCGTGAGATAATTGCGTACGCGCTTTTCCTCGAGAGGGAAACCTTCAATGCGCGCGTCTTCCGTCATTCCTGCCATCGCGCAAATAAAACCTGGCGTGCAATAACCACATTGCGCCCCATGAGTGGAGACCATGCTTTCTTGCACCGGATGAACGACGCCGTCTTTTTTGAGGCCCTCTACCGTGATCACATGAGAGCGATCCAGCTGCCACATGAAAGCGATACAGGAATTGATGGATTGATAGCGCTCATCTCCATGCGATACGAGTACAGTGCAAGCACCGCAGTCCCCTTCAGCGCAGACCACCTTCGTTCCTGTAAGTCCCCGCTGATAGCGTAGGAAATCGGACAGGGTCATGAAGGCTTCTGCCCCATTTAATTCATGGTGCTGACCATTAAGGTGCAGCAAAATCGTGTCTCTCATAGACCGTTATTATGCCTTTTACACATGCAAGAATGGAAGCAAGAGAAGCGTTTTACTCAGTTTTGTCGTAGCAACTCTGACCGATAAGAACATCATGCGTTGGATTCTTTGTTCATTTTTGCTTCTCAGCACGGCATCGGCCGCCGAAAAACTCATCACGGGCCTTGATAGCAAGGGCGTTCCCCGCGCCTGTCACCCTATGCGGCCTGATGAAGATATCTGTACCTCAGAGTTCACCGAGGGCGATCAATACGCCGTGGATTGCGTCGCCAAAGGGGGCGAGGCCATCGCCTGTGGATGCCACGATTATTTGTGTATTTGGATTACACCTTAACTCGACGACTCGTTTCACATTGTTGAAAATAGTGGCATGAGTCCAATCATTGCCGAAAAAATCATTTACGCTGCCCGTATTCAATACGCCCTTCTCATCCTGATTTTAGCCGTAGGTTCGTGGGTTTTTTACAAGGTGGCCCTCAACAAGCTTTCGCCCATTCGCCATAAAATTTTCAATCGACTTTTTCGTGAGCTCTGGACATCTCTACTCATCGGTTTTCTGATCTACGGAACCCATTTGATTCTTCGCTCGTACATGTCGTTCATGCCCATGGCAGAAATGGTTGTCCCCTATTCTGGATTACTGAGTATCCTGTGGGGCGCCAGTATGTTTGTCAAAAGCATGGAGATCATCGCCAACGAATACTTCTTCTTTAAGAGCATGAAGGCCGGCGTACCTCTTCTGCTGGTTAACATCTGCAAGCTGATCCTCTCATTGATTATCTTTAGCTGGATTCTGACGGGCATTTTTGATGTGCAGATATCCTCTGTGCTTGCGACGTCGGCCGTCCTCACGATCGTGCTCGGTCTGGCTTTACAAGATACCCTAGGGAATCTTTTTGCCGCGATTTCTCTGCAGATAGATAAGCCCTTTGAGATGGATGATTGGATTGAGATTCGGAACGGTACAGATAAGATCAGTGGGCAGGTGAAAGAACTTTCCTGGCGCGCTACGGTGTTGCAGGCGATTACTGATGAAACCATCGTGCTGCCGAACAAAACCATCGCCATGTCGCAGATTGTGAATTTCTCAGCGCGGGAAAGACCTTTCTTGCGGAGCCATGTCTTCCGCATTCCCTTTGATGCTTCTCTTGAGAAAGCCAGTGAAGTACTCTTGCGCGCTGTGGATGAAACTCCCGAAATTCTCAAGACACCAAAGCCTTTGACCTTGGTGTCTGAAACTCACGAGTCGTGGATTGTGTTGAAAGTCGTTTATTCGTTAAACGATTACGGCAATCAGTACGTCATTGCTGACAGTTTTTACCAAAAGGCTTTATGTCTTTTGAATGAGAACGGGCTCACCCTGGCGGGTGATCGTCTCAACCTTAAAACAACTTAAGCAGGCGTTCGCGATCAAAATGGCCAACGATCGCTGCACTTACAAAAGCTACACAGGCAAGGGCAAATAAAGTTCCACCATCACCTTGTACTTCAATTCCCAAAATGAAAACGTGCGAAAGAATCGCACCGGCCATAGTGCCCATCACCAGGAGAGCCCCCCACACTTTGGTGGTAGGCATGAGAATCAAAACAGCTGCAATGAGTTCAATGAGTCCACTCCCCCAGCGCCCAAAGGGCTCAGCGCCAAGAGTAGAAAAAATCCAAACGGACTCCGGCGCAGCCGTAAATTTGAAATAGAGTGTCTGCAGCAAAATAATCGCAGGCACCCATTGGCAAAGAATCAGCAGCTTTTTCATAAAAACCTCGAATGTTTATACATTAACATTACGCAAACACTTGCGAGCACGGCAAGGGAAACTTATAATTAACCCATGTCAGAATCTAATCTTCCTTTAACTCCTAAAAGAATTCATCTCAAGAAAGCTCTTAAGGAGTCCAAGATCGCTTTGTGGCGTTCGATGCTGCTGACCGTTGAGCTGGTCTACGGTCAGCTAGAAAAAAAACTTGCGGAGAAGAACTGTACATATCCCCGTTTTCGTCTGCTCTTCGCACTTTTTTTTGATGCTCCTCTGAGTGCCACTCAACTCGCAGATCGTCTTAGAGTGTCACGTGGCAATATGAGCACTTTTGTTCGCCGACTTGAAGTCGATGGTCTGATCTATCCGTGCCCGCTTATCTCAACCAAAGGAAGACCTAAGTATTACCTTTCGCCGACGGGCACTCGTTACGCCGAAGAGTTAATGGATCTTCATTTCGCCAATATCAAAGCGCTGCCTCTTAAAATGTCGCCGAACTCACGCGGAGAATGGCTGCAAATGCGCGCCCATCTCAATAAATTCTATGACGCTCAGTGATCGCTGGCACAGATTGTGGCGCTTCGAGTACTGGCCCTTCTGGGCCTTATACATGCCTGTCTGGTTTGCCTGGCCGATAATGGCGATCAAAGGCCGTTCACTGGTTTTCTTTACCGCCTCCAATCCTTTTATCCCTCTCGGTGGATGCCTAGAAGAATCTAAAAGTGGCATCCTCGCTCAGCTGCCAAAAGACTATCTCCCCCAGTGGAAACTCATCTCTCAAGTTGAAGAGTGTGAGCCACTACGATTCTCTTGGCCCGTGGTGGCCAAACCTGATGTGGGCGAACGCGGTGACAATGTGGCGATTGTTCGCGATTTAGGTGAACTCAAAAACTACGCCCTCAAACTCAAGCGCCCTTTCATCGTGCAAGAATTTCTCCCCTCCTCCTTCGAGGCGGGTGTGATGGTGGTGCGACTTCCCGACACCAATCAAGTTCTCGTCACCTCAATTGTGACGAAAGGATTTCTACAAGTCACAGGAGATGGCAGGCACACTATCGCTGAGTTAGTGGCGACACAGCCGCGTGCTCGCTTTCAATGGCAGCGTCTGCAATCTCTCGGCTTAGACGGCACTCGTGTTCCTGCTAAAGATGAAGTGGTATTGCTCGAGCCTATTGGTAATCATAAACGCGGCACGACTTTTATTGGTGGACAACATCTGCGCAATGCCGCGGTTCAGAGAACTGTTGAAAACATTGTCGCTGAGATCCCCGGATTTTATTTTGGGCGCTTTGATTTGAAAGCCCCGAGCTTGGAGGCCTTTGCTCGTGGTGAAGGCTGGAAGATCATGGAACTCAACGGAGCTTTCTCTGAGCCTGGCCACATCTATGATCCCCAGGAAAAACTCTGGCGCGCCTGGCGTGATCTCGTTTATCACTGGTGGATGCTCGCCGTAGTTAACGGTCAAAATATTCGCCGAGGCAAAGATGCCGGTGGTTTTTGGGAATTCATGCGGGTGTGGAAGGCCTATCGCCACCGCGACTTGCTGTAAATTTCGCTTTCACCCAATGACCGAGCCCCATTATGCTTAGACCCACTAAGGCCCATCCCCACCAGGGCACAAAACTAAACTCACGCACCAGATGATCCGTGCCTGCTAGCAAAATGCCTGTCCAGACGATGGTTGAGGGAAAAGTGATCAACAAGAAAAACCCTAGCGGAAAATGAAAAAAACCAGCGGCACCAAAAGTGAGTGTGCGTAAGCCGGGGACAAAGCGCGCTAGAATAAGATCAAACTTGTTAGGCCGATAGCTCCACGAGCGCTGACGAAAGAATCCCGCGCGAACTCCCCGCCCAAGGCCATAGAGACCCACATCTCCAAGAAAGATACCTGCACCCAACGCTATGAGGGCAAAAGGCCATGAAACAAGACCCTTGGCCAAGAGCACCCCGACCGCGATGGTCGCAGGATCTTCTAAAACAAATGTCGCTAGGATTATGCTCAGAAATAAAAGCACGGGCTGCTGGAGCAGCCCGGAAAAAAGAGTGTGAAAGTCTATTGGCGCGAGTTCCATACTTTGTCAGCTTTACTCTTTAAAGAAGCTTCATCTTTATTCCACTTCTTAAGAGTATTGCCCCAGATGCCATTATAGAAAAGATAAACCCGGCCATCGATAACTTTAAATGTTTCTGGGTCAATCTCGACCTCTTCTGCATCGGCAATCGCGTAAGCGCACCAGCCGCCATAAGCTGGAACGTATTTAGCTGGATTCTCTTGGAAAATCGCGAGATTCTCATTGCTTGAGAAGAGATAGGTCACGCCATCGTGAGCGGCTTTATACTCTTTCTTACCGGGACGAGCTTTTTGCTCAGTCTGATAACTTATTACATCATACCCTGCTGCACCGTATCCCCCCTGAGGATTATAAGGACGAATGTCCGCGGCTTGCAATAGACTAGAACCAATTAAAAAGCTCAATGTCACAAAAAGGGACTTTAAAACGTTCATGAAGAGACTCCTTGTTTTTTAATGTTTATATATTAACATAAAATAAAACTTATGAACATAGCTGAAGAAAAAAATGGCTTTATCGATCAGGTGAATTTTCTCGTTCACCAACTGGTCCAACAAACTTCGGTTCAAAACGATCCCCGCTTTTTGCTAAAAGAAATATCGGCGCGTCCACAGATGCCAGCTCCTCAACCGGGCCAGCGCACACGTCAGGTCATGTTTCACAATGACCAATTTGAGCTTGTGCTTATGACCTGGGGGATAGGAAGCTCCTCTCCCATTCATGGCCATGGCGGCAGCCAATGCTACATGCATGTTTTGAGTGGTGAGCTCATTGAAACTCGTTATCGTCCTTATGAAGCGATTCCTGTCCATGAAGCCAAACTCACAGATGGCAGTGTCTCCCACATTAACGATTTGGCTTGTTTTCACAAGCTCTCATCGAACACCGGGGCCGTAAGTTTACATCTCTATGCCCGCCCACTCCATAGCATGCAGGTGTTTGATGAAACCCTCAATGAATGGGTAGATAAAGTGGCCAATGAATCACTCTGAAGTTCTCCAACTTACACAAAAGACGATTGAACAGTACCTTCGTCAGCTCCGTGAACGTGGTGTCGGTCCAGCTCTCGCGCCGATTGAGCTCAAAGAAAAGCTAGACCTCACCCTTTCGGCCGGCCCTCAAACCGATCATCAACTGCAGCAAGACCTCCATAATTACTTGAAGCATGCCGTGGCGACGCTTGATCCCCATTTCATGAATCAACTTTTCTCGGGCCTCCAGCCGTGGGCACTCGCCGGTGAAATGCTCGCCGCTGTGACCAATACCACCATGGCCACGTTTGAGGCTTCGCCTGCGGCGACCCTAATGGAACGTGAGTTAGTCCAACACTTATGCGGTTTTGCGGGTTGGAAAAATGGTGATGGCATCATGGTCACCGGTGGCTCCAACGCCAATCTCGTGGGTCTCCTCATGGCCCGCAATAAACTTTTTCCTGAATATAAAAAAACCGGAATGCACGGGGCCCGTCTCGTCGCCTTCGTCAGCGAAGAAGCCCACTACTCTTTCGGTAAAGCTGCCAACATCATGGGACTGGGCACGGATAATATTCGCGCTGTACCTGCTGATGAACAAGGCCGTATGTCACCGGAGGCTTTGAAGATCGCGATCCAAGAAAGCCGCTCTCAAGGTGAGCGTCCCTTCTTCATCGCCGCCACGGCCGGAACAACTGTCTTAGGTGAATTCGATCCAATCGATGAGTTAAGTCTTATCGCACGGGAAGAAAAAATCTGGCTGCACGTAGATGGTGCTTGGGGTGGCAGCGTGCTCGTTTCGCGCAAGCATCGCCATCTCATGAAAGGTATTGAGAACGCCGACTCACTGGGATGGGACACTCATAAAATGCTCGGCACTGGATTGGTGAGTTCATTCTTTCTCACTCCTCATGCCAACGCCCTTCGTTCATCTCACGGTGGCGGCGGTGCTGATTATATTTTCCATGCGTCAGATGCCGGCTCTTGGGATCTAGGACCGTCATCGTTGCAATGTGGTCGCAAAGCCGATGGAATTAAAGTCTGGTTTGCCTGGCGTGCCCTTGGGGATAACGGCCTAGAGAACTACGTCGACACACTTTTCACCAACGCTCAAACCGCCGCGACACTGATTAAACAAACGGCGGGTCTTGAACTTGTTTGCGAACCGACATCCCTCAATGTATGCTTTCGCGTGAAACGCCCTCAGCAGATGCCGAGTTCTCAGTGGCATCGTTCGCTGCGCGAACATCTCATGAAGAAAGGCCAGGCGATGGTGAACATGGCGACGAGAAAAGATGACTCGTTCATTCGTCTCATCACAGCCCATCCTGAACAAAACGAAAAAATCCTGAAACCATTTTTGGCAGATTTGCTGAAAGCGGCAGAAGAACTCAATCACTAAGGTGACGTCCTCCATGAAACTAATCTACACAGTTCTCAGTTTTGTGTTCTTGTTGGGAGCGAATGCCAACGACTCCATATTTACAAAATCTCAAATTGAGCTGAAGGTGCCCTACACCTTCGGTACTCACAAGCTCGAAGCCAGCAAGCTCACCGGTCAAGTCTTCTGGAACAACGATCGAACTCAGATCCTGGAAGCCGACCTCGTTCTTGCGGTCACAGACCTCAAGAACGACGACAAAAATTTTATCTGCCATCTGCAATCCTCCCTGACTCTTGACTATAAGCAGTCGGACTTTCCAAAAGAGCACGTCTGCCAAAATGATGTTTTGCCGGCCACCGGAAAAAATTCGCCTGTGCATACTACGATCACCGCACATCTCGTCACTCCGTTCACCTTAGGTGATAAGTCGGCGCGGATTCTCTGGACGATCCATGGTGTGGCCCGCGAGCAAAACGTTCCTGTGACCGTCACACTGAACGACGACAAAACTCAGTTCACACTGAAGGGTGACTGGATGATGAAACGTTCCGACTTTGATATCACGGTGAAGAAGTTTCTTTTCATTGATGCAAGCAACAAATTGCCAGTCAGCCTACACATCGAAGGAGCCGTCAAATGAAGCAACTTAGTTTCCTATTCTTACTCACTCTCCCGTTCTCTGCTTTAGCATTCGATCGGCTCGCGCTGAGCTCCTCGGCTGGCAATAACGAACAACAGCTGGCGCTCGATGCGACTCGCTTCTGGCGTGTATCCAATACGAAGCTCTGGATCGGATTCGGTATTCGTGGAACTTCAACTTGGGGCTCAGACCAAGGATACAAAACAGCGCCGGCGCTGTTAACAACAGGGCAAGAAGGCCCGCAAGTTATTTTTCTCGAGGACAAGAAAGAAAATATTGATGATCTGAGATTGGCGACGACACAAGTGACATCGCTCAACGCCATGGTGCAGTTCCTCTATCAGTGGAGCGCCAACTGGGGCTTTGGTACAAATATCGATGTCATTGGTGGCAGCTTTGGTAAAAAACAGAAAGCGAAATACAATCCCAAGAAAGATGACGCATCTTTTCCTGATGAAGTCTCAGCTCGTCCAACGCCCTTCAATCTTCTCCTCATCAGTGAAAATGATCGCGGATCTCTTAATTCAGAGTTCTATGCGATCAGAAATCTAGGAAACGGCTGGGGTCTCAAGCTCGCCGCGAATTTTGCTTTCACGGAATACACCACGACTCAAAAGCTGAGGAAGAACAATGACCGCTTCCGTCGCAAGAGCTTACTTCCAAGTCTTGGCGTGACGAGAGATTTCTGATTTCGGTGGATACACAGGATTGGCTGCCGACCAGTAGTACGATTAAGCATCTGCGATTTCTCCATTCGTTCTCGCTGACGCCAGTCTTCTTTTTTGCGCTGGCACAGAATCCTTCAGCTAACCTCGTGTCGGCCTTGGCATTATTTCTCATCCTCGCAGTGGCCATCTTTCCAGCTAGTCACGGTTTCAACAGCTACTATGACCGTGACAAAGGAAGTATCGGAGGGCTCGAAAAGCCTCCGATGGTGGACTCCCAACTTCTCACCATCGCAGTAGGCCTAGAGACCTTGGGTCTTGCCTTGACTGCCATCTGTTTTGGTCCCATCCCTACCATCGCTCTGATCGCCTATGGCATCGCCAGCAAACTCTACAGTCACCCCGCTGTGAGACTTAAGGCCATGCCATGGATAAGCCTCCTCGTCGTAGCAACATTCCAAGGGCCAGTGATTTACTGGTTGGTCAACCAGACGACGGCCAACGGAACATCGCTGTTTCTTGATAACCTCGGATTAGTCGTTTCCTTTTTTATGGTGGTGGCGGCCTATCCGCTCACACAAATCTATCAGCATGACGAAGATCGCCAGCGTGGTGATCTTACGCTCAGCCGACTCTTTGGTATCCGAGGAACTTTTATTTTCAGCATTAGTTGTCTCTCTGTCGCGCTTGGTGCTCTTTTGCTCTTGTCTGTGGATCTTCGCTGGCTCGCGTTCATTTTACTTCAGCTTCCCGCCGGAATCAGACTTTTGCGCTGGGCACACGCCTCTTGGAAAACGCCCTCAGAAGCTAACTATAAGAATGCCGCCTCCTGCCTGAACACTCTCACGCTCACATCGAGCGTCGGATTTATCAGCATGTTTCTCGTAGGGAGATTCTCATGAAAACTCTCTTGTTTTTTTTTCTTCTTAACGCTGCCCAGGCGCAGACCACGCTGATCGGAAAATCTTCTCATCTCAACTCCCTTGGAGTCTCACTTTTTACGATGGAAAACGCTTTCAACCCGCTCGACACAACCATGAAACATGTCACTACGTTTCGCGATGAGAATGGCGTTTTACTCTCAGAAGAGACTGTGCTTCTAGCCGAGGATGGTCAGATCGAAAGCTATATATGGACCCAGCACCAAAATAATCAGCGCTTCACGATGACTCGACAGGGCGATAAGTGGAAGCTCAAGCTCAACGACGACAAAGAGACGCTACGAGTTCCCTCGAAGTCGCGCGTCCTCGTACCGCCAATCATCGCCGCAGGTCTCGCCCAGGAATGGAAGAAGAAAGAAGAACTCAAAACGTTTCAGTTCCAGCTCTTGGCGCCGGACCGCATGGAAACATTTTCATTCATCTTCCACCGAACCTCCGAGGACGCCGAGTTCGTCACCTGGACACTTAAGCCGGAGAACTTCTTCGTACGTATGGTGGCGGGAGAGATCATCTTCGTCTTTAAAAAAGATAAGACGCTCCACGAGATCCGCGACTTCACTCCACCGATTAAATTTCTCAACGCTGAAGGGCGGCTCGGGAGTCAGAAGACTTCCCTGAGCTTTCACTGATGCCTCGCCTCTTGGCCCTCGTCCTTCTCACTTCGTGCGCCTGGCAGAATCCTATGAAGTCCATCAAGACCGACATCGCGAAATTTGAGGCGCTTCGCCCTCCACACTTCATCACGTACAAAACCAAAGCACGTACCATGCGACTTGCCTGGAACGGGAACCCACAAAAACGTCCGCTACTTTTCGTGCACGGCTCGCCCGGATCATGGGAAGCCTGGGCACAGTTTTTACAAAATCCAAAACTCATCGAAGAATTCCATCTCATCGCCATCGACCGCCCTGGTTTTGGCGGTTCAGGAAAGGGCGAGGCTGAATTGAGTGTGAGTCAACAGGCCGATGACGTGGTGGAAGCCTTGCAGTTCAACACCAGTGGATTGCCGGCGATTCTCGTGGGCCATTCTTTCGGTGGTCCCGTCATCGCACAAATGGCAGTGAACCATCCCAGCAAAGTCGCAGGACTCGTCTTTGTCGCAAGCTCGGTAGACCCAGAGCTCGAAGATATTAAGTGGTACCAGCATGTCGGCACCTGGTGGCCCTTCCGTGTTTTGCTGCCCAATGACCTGCGCGTCTGCAACGAGGAAATTTACGCTCTCAAACCTCATTTAGAGACACTACGCACAAAAATGAGTCTCATCACAGTACCGGTCATGATTATTCACGGGGATAAGGACCCACTGGTTCCAGTTGGAAACGTGTCTTTCTTACAAAAAACACTTTCACCTGGACTGATTAAAGGGGCCCACATACTTCAAGGTATGAATCATTTTATCCCTTGGAAATCACCTACTTCAATCCTCGATTCAATCGAATCTTTGCGCCTTTTATTGAAGTAAGATTGGACCTCATGGAAACGCTCAACTGGACCCAGGCCCTTAAATATTTTGTCGTCCGATCGCCTCATTACATGAAGCTGAAGGGCGGACGTTTCCGTCCGGCTTCCGTGAAGCTGCACTTTGATAACAAAACCTACGAAGTCAAAACCATCGAGCACGTGGATGAACTCGACCAGGTCCTGCGTTTGCGCTTTGAAGTGTTTTTCAATGAGTTCGCCACTTTCAAGCCGCCTAAGTATCTGATGCCGTACGACATCGATGGCAACGACTTCACGTGTGACCATCTCATCGTCAAAGAGAAAAGAACGGGCAAGATCATCGCCTGTTACCGTCTCACTTCATCTCAACGCATGAAGAGCGGTGAGCGCTATTATACTGAGGGTGAATTTAACCTCGATGAATTCCTAAAGATCCCCGGCAACAAGCTTGAACTGGGTCGTGCCTGTGTTCATAAAGACCACCGCTCAGGCATCGTGGTTCGTTTGCTGTGGCGTGGACTGTGTGAGTACGCTGCACTTACTCAAACGAAGTACATGTTCGGTTGCTCGAGCGTAGGACGCAAAGATTTTGGCAGTATGCCCAGCTTGATGAAATCCACCCATGCTAACAAGGCATTTCTCGAAGAGTATCATGTGAAAGCCCAGCCTGATTTTGCGCTTGAGCATTTTCCTGATCTCAACGTCGACATGAGCTTTGATCCCAATGAGGTCACCACCGACAAAAAACATCTCAACTCACTTTTGAATATGTACATCCTCGCGGGAGCGAAAGTTGGCAAAGACTTTGCCTATGATGCGGAGATGGACTGCATCGATATCTTCACAGTAATAGATTTCAATGCCATGAATCCGGCCTTTGATCGCCGGTTTGACAATGGACAGAGCAAGTGATCCGCGCGGTTTTGAAGTTCGCAGGTGTCTTTGCGATCATCATGACCCACCTGGTTCACCACACGCTGATCAATTTCATTATTCGTGATGAGCAAAAACGCCTGCGCTATTTTCTTCGCAGCATCGCTCGCACCGCTGGCTGGGCGCTTAAAATTCTCAATGTAAAAGTTGAGTTTCCGAACGGAAAGACTGACCTTTCAAAATCATTCATCGTTTGCAATCACGTATCGTACCTCGATGCACTTGTACTGTTCCGTCACTATCCATCACTCTTCATTACATCGGTAGAAATTCGCGAAACATTTCTCCTTGGAAAGCTATGTGATCTCGCAGGTTGTTTCTTCGTAGAGCGTCGTTTACGCAAGCGTGACCCACAGACGATCAATCGTGAAATGGGCAGTATGAGGCAGCGCCTCTCGGAAGGATTCAGTATCCTCTTGTTTCCAGAGGGTACCAGCTCAAATGGCTCAAGTGTTCTACCCTTTAAAACGCCCTTTTTTCAGACAGTCATCGACTGCCAAGTACCGCTTTATCCGCTATGCTTGAAGTATGTCTCGATCAACGATGATAAATTCTCACCCTCCAATGCAGACCTTGTCTGCTGGTACGGCGATATGACTTTTCCCGATCACCTTTTCAAACTTTGCCAGCAAAAAAATGTTGTCGCTCACGTGACTGAGATCCCCGCGATTCATCCGGCACCAGAACACGATCGTGTAGGACTCGCTCGCATGTCCCATGACCTCATAAGTGGGGCCTATGCAAAAAGTTAAATGGCTGGGCGTTCCCTTTCATTACGGACAAAGCAATAAAGGCGTCGCAGCTGCAAGTCTCTTCTTTCGTGGCATCGGCCTCATCCAAGAGTTAGAAAAAGTTGTTCGTGTAGAGGACCTGGGCGATATGTCGTTCACGCTTATGAGTGAAAAAGACACCTCCATTCGGTTTGAGCAAACAGTGGCCTTTGGTTGCGAAACTATCAGCAGCACTATTCAGAAGCTTGATCTTACAAATGATCTGTTACTCGTAGTCGGCGGAGATCATGGATTGAGCTTAGGTAGCATTCATGGCCTGCTCAGCAAAAATCCCGAAACGATTGTGGTGTGGGTCGATGCGCACGGAGATATGAATCCTCCGTCAGCATCCCCGACCGGAAACTTCCACGGGATGCCGCTGGCGTTTTTACTTAACCAAGCAGGACAACATAAATCTTTTAGCTGGGTGAAGAATCATCTACGACCTGAGAAATTGATACTGTTGGGGCCTCGCTCCCTTGACCCTGAAGAACAGCGCCTGATTCGCGAACTGAATATCACTTACCATTCGACAGATGAAATCCATGAACACGGTATGGCGAATCTTCTCAAGGCCGCATTGAAAAAGATTGATCCTAAGGGAACCTCTCCGCTGCATTTGAGTTTTGATGTAGATGCCTGTGACCCGGAGACCATGCCTTCTACAGGGACCCTGGTCTCTCGTGGACTCGATGCTCAGGACATGCTGAGCTTGGGTCAGGAGCTGGCGCAAACAGGCCGTTTACGTTCGATTGACCTCGTAGAGTTCAATCCTTTTATCGGTTCGGCAGATGATCTCAAAATCAGTCTGCAAGGTGTGCAAGATTTCCTCCTGAAAACCTTCAATCATCTGCCACGCTAGCCTTTCATTTTTTGAAAGGCTTCAATCACGCGCTCAACTCTTGCCGTTGAGCGTGCTTCTTTCATTCGAATCAGAAAAATTGGATAGCTTCCTACTGAACGACTTCCGCGATAGACTGTGAGCTTCTTCTTATCAATCAAACCTTGTACGCAGTGACGTGGGAATACCGCTAGACCCAAACCATGGGTCACCATCGTGATGGCCGCAGCGAGATCATTAATGGCACCGGCACATTTCAAATCCCGCAAGGCAGGAATAACCTTCTGAGAAAAAGTCTCACTATGCCAAATATCAAACAGTGCATCCATACCGGGGTAGATGACAAAAGGCTGTTCCAGTAACTCACTGCCCTTCACTCGCTCTTCACCGCCCGGGCCTGCGCCTACCAGCACATACTCTTCCCGAGCGAACTCCAAATGCTCCACATCTTTGGCCTGACTAGCACGCGTGACAAAACCAAAATCAATTTCACCATTCAATAACAGCTCCACCACTTCTTCCGAATGACAAATATGCACCTGCAGATTCACACCTGGAAATTTTTGGCGGGCATCTAAGAGTTGAGAAAAGTGCGGAGTCATAAGGCATGAGGCGGGCATAGCGTAGCGAACCACACCTTGCAGTTCTTGCCCCTCGCCTCCCATGGTTTCCAGTAAGCGCTCCACTTGATCGAGATAGGTCTCGGCAAACGCCTTAAGCTCCACGCCAGCGGCCGTCAGGCTCACACGTCGGCCCGTGCGCAAAAACAGATCCACGCCTAACTCGGCTTCGAGGCGAGCGATATACTGGCTGACGCCCGATTGCGTGAGACCCGCCAGCTCGGCGGCGCGAGTAAAGTGCAAGGCCTCAGCAGCAAAATAGAAGGCCTTGAGGGCCATGGGGTCTAAGTGGTGAAAAGGTCTCATCTTTTTATCATTACCAGAAATGATTGATTATATCAAAACGATTAATTTCACCTCCAGTAAGTCTTTCATATACAACACGCCCCAATCGCCTAACCCAACGCCTTAGGGCATAAGGAGCTTCTATGCTTTCGTTTATTACTGGATTTTTTACACTCATTTTCATTAGCCTCCCAGCGCAGTCTGTGGAAGAGGCGACCTATTTCAGGGCGTGGCAGGGCTTCAAGGCCACTCAGCTTAATGAACAACAGTTCTTGCGCGACCTCGCTCCGTTTATGCGCGAAACCGTAGATCTCTACCAAGGCCGTGCCCTTAATAACTATATTGTGATCGTTCCACCCGCAGGCAAACCAAGCTTTGTGCCCGATGAATTTGCCTTGGTGGCTTTGAGTTCAAAAGAAGCTTACCAGGCCATTCGTGCTACACCTGAAGGGGAACGCTACTCCGCCCGCCACTGGGACGTGTTTGATCGTAGCAATTCGAAGAGCGCAGATCCGATGGTGAATTTCACTCAGGACAAACCCACAAAGCTTGCGCACAACCATTCTTACGATGTCATCGGAAAACCAATCGATTGGTCGAAGGGACGTACAATGGTCTACATCGGTTTACGCAAAGCGAATCTCACCGCCGATGCTTTTCTCACAGGCCTTGCTCGTCACCTGGATTTTGTGAAGAACAGACTGCAATCAAAAGGCCTGTTGGGTTATATCGTCATTGCGAATGAAAATTACGAAGTCGCCTTCATGAATTGGGCCGATGAACCAGCACAGGATGCTCGTGTGGGCGCGGACGGCGCAACTTTACTCACTCCACTTATGTACCAAGAGGCGCTTCATTTCCAGGCCGGAGATGTAGTGAAAGCAAATAGCGCCTACAGCACCTTATTCTAGTCTGCTCTAGAGTGCGAGGAGGCGGCCAATCCGCCCTTCGTCACTGCCTAAATAAAGATATCCGTCAGGGCCAGTACGAAGACTTCTCCAGCGGTATTCTAGCTTTCCGAGCAACTTCTCTTGTTTAATGACTTTGTTGTCTTTGATCTCCAGGCGACGCACATGTTCGCCGGATAAGGTGGCCAAAAACAAATGGTGTTTCCATTGAGGGTATTTATCACCGGTATAAAAGGTCGCGCCCGAGGGAGAAATACTTGGAACCCAATAAACTATGGGTTGCTCCATCCCCTCTTTTTTCTCACTGCCAATACCAGGCCCCCAGTACTCTTTGCCATAGGTAATCACCGGCCAGCCGTAGTTTGCGCTCGCTTTCAGAAGATTCACTTCATCTCCGCCTCGTGGGCCCATTTCAACTTCCCACATCTCACCGGTCACCGGATGACGAGCAAGGCCCTGAGGATTGCGATGACCTAATGACCAAATTTCCGGCAAGGCGCTTTTCTTCCCAACGAATGGATTGTCTTGAGGAATGCTACCATCCTCTTTAAGGCGCAGCACTTTTCCTTGATGGTGGCTGAGATCCTGCGCCTTCGCGCGCTCATCGCGATCTCCCATCGTAACAAACACATGCCCAGCACCATCAAACTCAATCCGAGAGCCAAAATGAATGTCGTTGTCATTGGCCCTCAGACCAGAAAATAATCTTTGTGAGTTTTTGAATTCTGTTCCCACGAGTTGCGTACGCATAAGAGCGGTGGTGGCATTATCACCTTGCGGTTCAGCATAGGTAAAATAGATGTAACTATTCTTGTTAAAATCAGGATGAACTCTGACGTCGAGCAAGCCACCTTGGCCAGAGACGTAGATTTTAGGCAGACCTTTAATTTCTACCGTCTTCTTGGTCTTCAAATCTAACAGAAACATCTTTCCTTCACGGGCACTAAAGATCATGCGTCCATCTGGCAGGAAGTCCATGCCCCAGATGGAGTCATTGATTTTATGAATGAGTTCAAAACTCACGGCGGCCTGTGACTGCACAGACCAAAGTAAAACCAATCCTAACCACATAAGTTTTTTAGACATGTGAACTCCTATGTAAAAACTATCGCAGCCTAGCAGGGTCTTTGTAAAACTGTTATAGCTCTGTCTCACAAATGAGGTCCTATGTTGCTCGCCATTGTCTTGAGTCTCTTTGCACAGTCTGCCCAGGCCTTCAGCTGTGGCACTGAGCGCTGGGTCACGCCGCCTGCGTTGCGCGAAGGCAAGTTCATGGGCACTCTCGAGGCGAGTTGCACGGTCAAGAAAACCGGCGGCGATCTTCGCGAAGTCGAGAGTTATTTCCGTAGTAAAATTCTCGCCCAAGTGACTACTCGTCATGAAGGCCCAGTGGCCGATCACAGCTTGGGCCTTCCCGGTGTGCTGTTTGATGTCACCGTTCGTCACGAAGGCGGCACGCTTCGCAATGTGGTGAAGCTCGCCACTGATAGTCGCGACGCTCTCGCCTATGATGCTCGCTCAAAACAAGTCAGCCTTCCAGGCATAGCAGGCTACTTGCGTAAACTGGATGTGATCTTCAGAGTGACACGTGTGAATGATGATAGTTTTAAAGTTGTTCTGACAAACACTACGCATGTGGCGAAGCCAGCGCTGGCGCCAGCTGGAATCTTTTTAGGAATTGCTAAGGACAAGGCCCGTGACGAATTTTTAGTTCAGCTCGCGAAACTTGCCCAAGAGATTGAGCAGTCTCTTTAGACCGAGCTTGAATCCTCAAAAACCCCCTGTAAAATGTTCAATCCATTTGGACTCTTGTGTCGGCCAGCATATCTAAGCCACACAAGGAGCCCTTACATGAAATTACTCGTATCCCTGCTTTTGGCAGTCAGCTCTGCGCACGCTGCTGAGTTCTCTCTTTACGCTATAAAAAGCCCGAAGTTGCTTAACTGGTCAACTCCGCGCTCATTGATATCCACCACGCTCAGAGGCGCGATCGGCGGTGCGAGCCATCAGATCGGACACGTGTTCGTAGGATTTAAGTGTGATGGTGAAGCCGAAGTTCTCTCGGGCATGACCAACGGCCCGGGCTTTAGTTCACGCACAAATCTTCTTAAGAAAAAACACGGCATGAGTGTTTTGATCCAAGATAACCTTGGCCGCCTTCAGCTTACTGAGGAAGTTCAAAAAGACATTCTAAAGCTTTCGAAGGGCAACCGCATGTCGGTGATGAAAATGGAAATTGCAAACGACCAGTGCTTGCGCATGAAAGAGTGGTACCGCGAGTACTCAATGCGCACGCCGATCATCTACGGCGGTGTTGATAAGCGCCCACTCAACGGCGAAGGTGCGGGCTGTTCTGCCTACGCCATGAGTTTCTTTGAGTACGCGAACCTCGATTACCCAGAGTTTAACCAACGCTTCGAAAAAACTATCTATGTACCTAACGAGCTCTTGGGCTCGGATACTTTCAAGGTCGGTCTTGGCACAATTTACGGCAACCGCAAGAAGCTTGCTGAGCCAACTCCTAACTCGTTAGAAGTGAAGCTCTACGACCCGAACACGATGTACTTGTGGATTTTGAAGCAAGTAGCAGAGGTGGAAAAGAGCGGCAAAGCTGCCGATTTGCCAAACTACCGCGCGAAGACCGCGAAGCTCAACAAGGCCAAGATCCTGCTTCTAGAAAATCTCTAGAGGCAGTAAGGGTCGAGGGTCTGACGTTCTTGAAAGCGTCTTGTCGTGAAGTTATAGACGAAGTTAGAAGCCCAATCAAGGCACACAATTGGATCAGCTACCAAAGTTCCAGGGGTCTCCAAGACCTTTGGAATTTTGCTGATCTCATGCAAGCAAATCCGAAACTCAAGGCTTGAATTCGTAACACTAGGCTTGCCGTTGGTGCTACCTCCGGTCATGCCCGGTGTGGGCGTGTCGGCGACATAAATACGATTGCGACCCGTGATGTTGCTGGTTTTTCCCGCCCATCTCTCAGGTTCTTTGCCGTTGTTAGGATCGGTGTATGAATAGTTCGCGTTGCGAGTGATTTCAAAGCCGCGCAACTCGTCCCAACCGGGATTCTTGGTTGACCAGTAAATCGGGTCTACATCTGATGCACTATCGATTTCCCAACCCACATGCTTAAAGGGCTGTCCCGAGCGAGTGAGATACTCACGCGTCCCCATTCGCTTCGTGCCGTCAGCTGCGGCCGTATAGAGACAACCACGGATGTACTGCACGAAAGCGTACTTCTTTAACTGAGCAGGTTGGGTGGTTTCAAATTCTGCCACAAGGGCTCGACCTGCGTAGTCGGCAGTGTGCGTTTTAGTGAGGATGAGTTTCACGGATTTTACTTCGCACGCACCACGCGCGCATGCTGGATTGATCCAGCTTTTGATTTCAGGAGCGGCCCATACTGCTTGAGTTGAAAGGGCGACGAAGGCCAAGGCCAAAGCTTTCATGGGCGCTCCTCTGGGCAAAAGCCTGGTCTCACTTCAAGCTCACGACGATAGATTCGCTTAATGCATTCGACCTGGCAGAGCGGATAAGAGCGTTTGTTGAAGCAGACGACTTTGTCTTCCGTCATCCCACCTTGCCAAATATCGCCACAACCTGACCATCTTCCGGCCACGCGGTTATAGCTCACACAATGGTCTTCTTCGGAATCGATCGCCTTCACCAAGTGCAACCAGCGTGCGCCCTTGAAGTCATCCTGCTTGAGTGTACCGTTTTGAGATTTTTCTTTCAGCATACGAATCTCTGCGTCGTCGGCAGAAAAACTCTGGCAGTCGGGTGCGTATTCAGCTGCGCTTATCACCAAGTGGCCGTAACGAGTCTGCAAGAATTCAAAACTGATTTTAACCGAAGGTTTGCCGGCAAGAATCGCAAGACCTTGCTCGAGTTCACCCCAATCACCGAACCACCCATACTGAGAAGTTTGCGTGATAAGTTTGCGATCAGTGGTGAGAATATGGAGACGAGCACAAGTACCGGACCAAGGAACCTCTTGTGCAGCCGCTTGACCACTTAAAATGGAAGCGACGAGAAGCAAGCTGGCAAACAACAAATTAGGCATCCGGCCTCCTGGAGTCTTGCCATGGTAACACCAACTTGGATGGAACCCTGGGGACCTGTAATCTTTTCAACCCAGACTAATTCACAGATTCCCAGGGTTTGCGAACCTATGGTACGACTCTCTTATGATGATTACAGAATTGGTTTTGGGCTCTTTGCTCTTTATTGGTGACTCTCACTCCGTGGGACCTTTCGGGCAAAAACTGGATGCGGAGTTACGAACCTTAGATGCGAAGGTCACCACGGCGACTTCTTGCGGAACCATCGTGGCGAACTGGTATCAAACGGCCAACACCACCTGCGGCTATCTTGAGCGCGATGTGGATGGGACCACCCGTCGTGGCACCACCGGGCCAGTTCCACGCTTCACAACACTACTGGCGCAACATCGCCCAAGTCACGTCATCGTCGCTCTCGCGACTAACTACGCCAACTACCCCGATGAAAATTTCATTGTTCGAGACATGCGAAAAATGGCGAGTGATATTGTCGCCACGGGCGCGAAGTGTTTCTGGATTGGCATGCCCACTAGTCGCAAGCTCGCGACCAAACACGAAAAAATCGATCGCCTCACCCGTCAGGCGGTAAGTGATCTCTGCACCTACTTCGATAGTTTTGCGGTGACGACCTACCCTGCCACAGGCAGCGATGGCATTCACTTCTATTTCCAAGGAGGAAAAGAAGTTGCGGAGAACTGGGCGAAAGAGGCGTTCAGCGCCTTCGAGAAAGAGCTTTAATAAGATTCATCACCGGTGCAATTCTCTGCACCTCCGAACCGACACGCTGGTAGCCAGGAAACTTTGAAGTGTCCTGGTCTGGTAGAAGACAACCTGTCCCTGCGTCAGAGCACTTATTGTAAATCTCACAGTTCCTTTGGCGCGCCGGTACAAAACTCAAAGACGGTGTGCCACCGACGAGAATTCCTACGACTTCTTGTTTGGCATTAAAGACTGCACTTCCACTGTTACCTTCTAGCGCATCCAGACTCGTGATGAAGCTCTCTCGACTAGGATTATTCAACAGAACACCTGCCGGGGCCGAACGCTTCGCAGGCACCCCCAATGGGTAGCCGATCATAGAAACCTGCTCACCTGTTCGCAAAGCTGTGCTGCCAAGCTTGAGAGGAGTTCTTCCTAGCACCGGACGATCGAGTTGCACGAGTGCATAGTCGCGATACGGTGCTCGCTCGTCTTTAACGGCGTAGATGACCTGTTTGCACTTGTAGAGATTGGCGGCAGGAATGCTCTCAGTGTTGATCTTACCATCGAAAGCAACATGGTAATCAAAAAGCCAAGAAAAGGCCTTGCAGTAGTGCTCCGTTTCGTTGCGGCTCTCACCTGTGTTCACCATGCAATGCCCGGCCGTGACGATGAGATCGGGCGCGACTAAAAAACCACTGCAACCGTAGGAGAGCGAAGGGTCTTTAGCGAAGCGCTCATTCGGGCACAGATTTTCCAGTTGATCGACCCACAAACTTATTCTTCCTGGGCCGGCGGGTTTGTGAAGACTACTGAGAACAGAGATCGCCGTGGCACGTGACAGTTGATAAGAAACTGAGGTGGTTTTGATGGCTTCGCGATTATCAACGCCAAAGATCGCTGCTGAACACAACGTGCTCATTCCCATTGAGAAAATAAAAATGAAAAGCCTGAGACCCATAGCATTTGATACTAAGACGAATTCAAGCCAGGTGGCGCTCAGGTGGTAAAATTTTCACTTGAGAGGAAGACCGGCTTCACTTTTCTCATGCCCATAATAAGACAGCTGCTCATGCGTCAACCGGCCCTTGCAAATCGGAAGATTAAAACCAAGCTTTTTTTCCATAAAGATATTCGAGCATTTTTTTAACGATCATGCCAGGAGCATTCGCTCCTGGCGCCATGCAGGTAAAGACGTCTTAAATCTTAAGTTTGCCGCGTTTTTGTAACTCATCAACAATGCCCACAAAGTGGTCAGCCGGATAGGCCCCACGTACAGGGACACCGTTAATGACAAAGCCGGGAGTTCCTTCAATGCCTAGACTTGCCGCTTCGCGGATATCATCATCAATGCGTTTCGCGATGGCCGGAGACTCCACATCTTTTTTAAGACGGCTCAAGTCGGCTCCGATACTCTTCGCAGTGGCATCCAGAAACGTCACGCCGCCAGCAAGTTTCTTTTGATTCTTATAAATCTCATCATGAAACGCGAAGGCTTTCTTTTCATCTTGCAAACGAATCGCTTCATAGTACTTCGCTGAGATCAAAGCTTGGGGGTGAAAGCTCAGCGGTAAATGCTTGTACACGAAACGAATCTTGCCCTTGTACTTGGTCATCAACTCCTTAACCGTACTGAAGCCACGAGCACAGAAAGGACACTCGAAATCTGAGTACTCAACCAGCGTGATGGGCGCATCCTTAGGCCCTAAGATGGATTCATCCGAACGGATCGCTGTGATGAGAGGCTTCTCAAAGGTTTCTTCGAGGGCCTTTCTGTCCTGGGCTTCTTTCTCTTTGGCGAGCGCTTCTTGGGCATTCTTAGAAGCGTTTTGAAGGGCGGTAAGGATCTGAACGGGGTTTTTCTCAATCGCTTGAGCAATAATGCTCGGGTCATTAGCGATCGCTTTGGCGACTTGATTTCTAAACTGAGTTTCTGTGGTGCAGCTCGCAGCGATCAGTGATCCCGCGATTATGAATAAGATTCCTGACTTCATGTTGTTCTCCGTTGGTTGCGTTCCGCTCACCAACAGATCGTAACAAAGGACAAAATAAGGGAGTCATTTCGAAGTCAAATCGAGGTCATTTCGAGCTGACAATTCCCAGGCGATAACCAAGACCTCGAATGGTTTCGATGACTTCATCGCTAGTTTTCTGACGAATCTGCAGCACATGATTATCGACGGTGCGTGTCGTAGGGTAATTATCATAGCCCCACACCTTATCTAACAGGTTCTCTCGGGAAAAAGTCTGCTGCGGGTTCTCGGCCAAGATCTTAATGAGCTCATACTCCATCTTGGTCATGGTCACGCGTTCACCATCAAACAACACATCTCTATTTTTCGTGTTGATCACTAAGCGGCCAAAAACCAAACGCTCAGCTTTATCACTATTGTCATGCTTTTCACGCAACTGGACACGGATACGCGCGATGAGTTCGCGAGATTCAAAAGGTTTAGTCATGTAGTCATTGGCACCTGATTCAAGTCCCAAGACTTTATCAATCAGCTCCGTGCGCGCCGTGAGCATAATCACCGGAATGCTTTTATGTGTGAGGCGAACTTCCTTGAGAAAATCAATGCCCTGACCATCGGGCAGCATCCAATCCAGCAACACAATATCCAAGGAGTCCGAAATAATTCCTCGCGCCTCATGCAAACTGGTGGCGAGATAGGCCACCATGCCTTCACCTTCACAAATTTTTTTGAGAGACTGACCAAGATTCACATCGTCTTCTACAATCAGAACCTGTTTCATACATTTGCCTTCAAATAGAGCGAGAACCGAGTGGGCGACGTCCCTTGAGTGAGCTTGCCTTTCATCTCTTCGATAATATTTTCCACAATGCTCAGTCCCATTCCAAGCCCGGCGGAGTCTGAAATGGCTTTGATGGTACCCTGGTCGATGACATCAATACGCACATAGCTGCCATCGGCAGTACATTGAACTTGAATTGGACGCGCTCCGTGAGCGATGGCATTCTCTACTAAATTCTTAAGACAGATGCTAAACCAATACACATCGACCACCACACGCTGATCTGCCTCTAATTTCTGCAGCTGAATCCCTTGATAGCTTTCCAAGAGACTTTCCATGAGTTCATTAAATGAAGGCACTTCCTTCATATCAAAAGTGATGAGCCCTTTGTCCTGCGCAGAATTCAAATAACTTGAACTTTTTTCCGCCAAACGTTTGAGACGATAGATCTCCCCTTCCATTTTGAGCAGCTCTTCTTGCAAGGCGGGGTCTCGGTCATGGGACTTTTTATTGATCTCTTCGATCTGTAAAAGAAGGTTCGCCACAGGTGTACGCAGCTCATGAGTGAGTACTCGCAAAGCATGGCGCTTGCGCTCCTCTTCTTTGTTTTGCATTTTAATCCGCGAATAAAGACTCAAAGACACCAACACTAGAATAAGAACTGACGATGCAAAAATGATCGTCGAAGATGGCCGTAATTTCTGCAGAATGTTGTTTGAGTTCCTCTGCCAGCAAACTCCCCCTTCTTGGTAGAAGCAGGCCTCACCGAGTTTAAACTCTTTTGGGTAGTAGGAATACGAGTTGAGAAACCGCTCAAACTCCATGCGGCGATAGACGCTATAGAAGTGGCCAGCTTTTTGCTGCTTTTTCACCAGGTAGAATTCATTCGTCAGTAGGGCCGTATTACCGCTAATAATTCCTTCAAAGTGAGCATTATCTAGTCCCGCGAGAATTTTGAAACGCTCATCTAAGCTATCGACTGGCAGCAGGCGCAACTCGGAGATGTGGAAAAAGTTTAAGTTCTTCTTGATCCAACTTGAGTCATTGAAGGGGGCCATCCCCGAGGTATAGGCCAAGTACGCATAGCTTTCACCACTATCATGAATGAAAGGAGGAAACTCGAAGAAGTACTCCGGTAGCTCACGGATTTCTTGGCAGCGAAAAGTTTCCCAAATTTCGACTTTGTCCGTAAGACTTTTTGTCATGCGATTGGCGCGCTGACCGCATCTTTTTGAAAAACGTGGAGCTTGGCTAAAGGGAGTCGGAATGGATTGGATTAGCTGAAAATACCCACGGGTGGGATACATGGCACTCAGATCAAGTTCCATCAAAGGCCGAGTTTTTAATTGGAATTTGAAGCTGAGTTTTTGCAGTCTCACGAGGTCGTGGGGCTCGGCGAATTGTTCGCGCTGCAAATTCAAAGCAAAATAAGCCGTCAGAAACGAAAGCAAAATGGCAGTAATAATCAGCGAGAGATAGGTTCTCATGCTCTGCTATCTTACCTCAGAGCACAAACACCATGTCAGCTGAATGTCATTTTTTTAGCCAAAAATTTATTTAATGCGTCCCAATCATCAAAAGTACCCACACAGCACGGCCTTGACGATCAGAAGCTGCGCCAATGCCCACACGCTTGAGTTGTGGATCTTGCAAGCGGCTTTGATTGCGAGCAGAATCGATTAACTGCTGAACCACATTCTGAGATAAGTATTGCCCGCGAAGAACGAACTCTGCGCAGGTTGAATTGATGCCTGTGGCGTTGTTGCGGAGAGAGCACTGACGGGAACTTAAAGGACTGCGACCATCGCTGATGTTGTCGGCGTGCCCTTGAGCGTAGTTATCCAAAGTGCTATCGTAGCGTAACTCTGCGGCACCCGAAGCTTTGCGATACTTATTGAGTTGCTGGAGCACGGATTGCTTTGAGCTTGCTGCGACAACGTCGTCCTCAATCACCACGGGATTGCTACTGCGAGAAGAGGATTTCCCACTTTTATTGCTCTTGCCGCAAGCGGCGAGCAAAGAGAGAGATACAAGCATGAGAACAAGTGTTGTATTTTTCATGGGCAAATTTGTACCTCAATTTCTAGTTGAGATTACAATCCATGAAATTTTTACAGAGTCTTTCTTTAAACCATCCTACTCAGAGGCCGCTGCACGATCCCTCGTGAGTGCGACTAAGTTCTGCGGCGTCGGTATCCCCGAAATTGAAACCTGCTCGAAGCTCACAGCGTTGTGACTGGATTCGTGACCCTCGTCTCGCGCGGCCTGATAAGTTGTCGCATCCATAAGCACGGTATGCCCCAGGACCTTTGTGTGCTTCTCTAGCTTCGCCGCGAAGTTCACCGATTCTCCTAGCACGGTGATCTCCATCCTCTCCGGATGTCCGATCACTCCAAAAGCCACCGGGCCATGAGCAACAGCAACGCCGAAGCCTATCTCGAGCCCATCGCCCTTGCACCGTTGGACCCAAGAGTGAAGGTCGCTCTCGATGAGTTCCGCTGCACGCACAGCACTGGAAGCAAAATTCGGAAGCTCATTGGCAATCCCGAAGTGTGCGAGGACTCCATCTCCCAAATACTTGTCCACCACTCCACCACAGTCGAAGACTCGTTGGGCAACGATTTGCTGATATTCACCCAAAAGCTTGAGGAGCTGCTCCGAAGAAATCACATAGGAAAGGCGACTGAACCCACGGAGATCTACTATTAGTGTCGCCCCGACTTTCGTTCTTACTTGACCGGGAACGAGTTCATTTTCCAGAAGGTTAAACGTCGTCAACGCTCCCTTCCCCAGTAAACTCTGCATCGCCTCTTCTTTCACGAACTGTTCGGCGAGACGAGAGAGTAGCAACCGCTTTCGATAAATCGAAAATGCGACGATGATGCCCATTAAGCAGACAGCAAGCATCTTGTCGATCTCGACGCCTAGGATGAAGGTGTTCGGCTCTAGGTAGTCCTTGAACAATCGAGTCACTCGCAGTGACCCGTCGCCACGAGCAAGCCCGATCATGACCCCCCAAGCGAGGAGAAAGCCTCCCGTATAAACGAACACGTGGGCGACCCGAAAACTCAAAGCACGAAGGGACAAGAACACGAAGAAGTACAAGAAGGTCGGCGAACGAAGGGACAGTGTGAATGGCGCTTGATACTGAATGTGGTACGACCAGATGAGTGCGGCGAGGATGGCTACGTCGAGCACTAAGAACACATAGATCTGCCACTGTTTTAAGCGAGATCGACTGGCGAGGTACCAGCGGATACAGATGACGGGCAAGTAAAACCAGAACGCGACCTTCACCGGTTCAAAAAAGGTACCCGTGAATCCCTTCGGTGACAGCAGGTAGACCGCCATGATGAGGACCAAAAACATAACCTGTGCGTAGGAGGCGAACACCTCCGCTTTCATGTTCTCGGCATCAATCTTCGCCTGAATGAAAAGCCTAGTTTTATTCTGCATACAGCACTCGCAGTGATTGATGGAGAAGTTTATTCACGGTTCAGTCGTTTCGGTTTATAGTAGGACCCATGAGTCGTCATGTCTGTTGGATTTTTTCCATCTACAACGAAGAAGCTAATGACTACTTTTGGAAGAACCTCGCTCTCTTGCAGCAGCGAGAGCAATCGTTCATTGTCGTCGACGGAGGTAGCTCTCATCAGACTCTTCAACGTCTGCTGGAGATGCGCGTCCCCGTCCTCTCGCTTCCAGGCAGTACGCGCGGCAGACGCTATGATGAGGGGCTCCGTGCCTGTGTCTCCCGCGACGTGGTCTTCGTGCATCCGCGGACACTTCTCTCTGATGACGTAGTTACGCGTGGCGAGCATTTGCCACTGTCGCATGCGTGGGGGGCTTTCACTCATAGCTTCGATTCTCGCCATCCTGTTCTTCGATTTACTTCATGGTGGTCGAATCATGTCCGCGGCGATCGGCGGGGTATTTTTTATCTCGACCACGTCCTGTGGGCACGACGGGACTCTCTGATGCGTGTCGGAGGTTTCCCCCACGACGCCATTTTCGAAGACACCCTCTTCTGCCAGAGGCTCCTGCCATCTTGGAGGCCCGTGCGATTATTAGAAACCACGGTCACGTCGTCGCTGCGTTTCGAGAAAAACGGAGTTGCCAAGCAAGTCCTCTTAAACCAAATCGCAAAATTTAAGTTCTACTTAAACTACGATAACTCACATATAAACCAAGACTACGAGCGCGGACTTGAGCTCAACGGCAGCACGCCGCTTCAGGGACAGCAGGCGCCAGCCGCTGAAGACCCTCCGACGGATCGTTCGTAAGGAATGTCGGTGCCACATCCCGGGAAAATCCCGAAGTGTTTTTCAAAATTCCCGATGAAAGTGAAGTGTTCCTTGAAGCGAGTGTCCGCAAGCATCATCCAAGTGTTGCCACAAACGGAAACGACCTTTCCTTTCTCGAAGAGATGATGCCCATCCAACAGGTACGCCGCCGGCGATTGCGGAATTCCACCGTTATAGATGACGGCCTGGCCGTAATCTTCGCAGGCCGCCTCGAGCTTCGGGAGTTTGAAGAGCCGGTAAGTGACGGAGAAAAATTCAATGCCCGCCAACTTCTGCGCGAGCGCTTCATCACCGATGGTGAGCTGGCGCGACTCGACGATGCGTGGATCACGAAAGCCCGCCGCTTTGGCGAGTTGGTGAAAGTCGTTCCAGTACAGCGCTCCTGAGAGACACTCTCCACGAGCGACGGGATCGTGCTGCAGCTCTTCGCTAATGCGACGAGAGGCATAGACGTCAGAAAAATAAAATTCTCCGCCTTCTTTCAGGAGAGCGAAGACGTCTTTCAATACCTTGAGCTTGTCTTCAACGAGATTCACCACACAGTTCGAAACGACCACGTCGAAGTCGTTAGGCTTGAGTTTGAGTGCGAGCAAGTCCTGGATATCGCCGTTGAGGAACTGGGTGTTCAAGCGGGTGTGGCCGAATTTTTCTCGGTGCCAGTCTTGGTGCTTCCGGGCCGAGGCGAGCTGCTCATTCGTGAAATCAACGCCCACCACTTCGCCCTTTTCACCGACGAGCTTGGAGATGATGAACACGTCGCGACCGGCTCCGCAGCCGAGGTCGAGAACCTTGGCGCCTTCAAGGCTATGCGGGACGACGAGACCACATCCGTAGTACTTGGCCATGGGTTCGTCGTGAATTTGTGAAAGAATTTTTTTTATCCAGCCCGGCATCGCATCCGGCGTGCAGCACGCGGAGGTCTTGAGGTCCTGCGAAGTTTTAAGGGTCTCGCCGTAGTACTTTTGAACCTCTGTTTTAATGCTGCTCATGCCAATCCTCTTGACGAACGAATCGCCTGGAAAATAATGTTAACATAGTAACAACAAGGACACATTCATGCAAACCTGGATCCAATCACGCCGCTTCGACACGACCCTCATCATGGGAGGGGCTTTCATTTCGATGACTTTGGCGCTCGTCGCCTCCGTCGAGGCTTCCCTCGTCTCCCTCATCTTTTGGGGATGGGTCATGCTTCTCGAGGGTCCACACTTCGCTATCACTTGGGTTCGCACTTTCGGTGACGCCAACTTCTTTCAGAAAAACAAAACCCTTCTTTTCACCAGTTTCGCGTTCTTCGGGATTCCCCTTCTCGCCGTCTCTTATGATGCTACGTTTGCTACGACGAGCGCCACTGGTACGTGGGGCTTCTTGATTTTTCTGTGGTCGCTTTATCACAACACACGCCAGCACTACGGCTTCATCGCACTGTGGGCCAGACAAAAAAATCTCCCCGAGAATGAACTGACTCTGCTGCGCTGGGGAACCTACATCATCTGCTACGCATTCATGGCGTAGCTCTTATTCAACTTTAAACTAAACTCGGCTTACCCTGCCCTCTCAGCTTTCATTCCCTGGAGCTCTCTGCAACTCAGCGCCACTGTCGCTGCGATTTTGGTGTTTATCGGCCTTGTCGTGAAGCTCCACTCACGCTCGTTGCTACCGCTCACCTACCTGGCCCTTGTCGGGGCTTACTACTACCTACTGTTTCACGTCGTGGCCTACGCTGAGCCCTTTTTCCCTGGCCCCATGGGAGCAGCTGAAGGGTTTCTCATCGTGACTGTACTCAATTCATCGTTTCACAACATCCAGTATCTGGCGATCACCGTCTGGCGCGCCAAGCGCGACAACATTGCTGAGCTACAGAAAAAAACCATCGCTTGCTTTTTCTTCGGAGCGCTCATATTCACTCCGATTTTCTGGGCCCGTGGTGAAGTTCGCCTCTTCGACGTTGCCTTGAACCACGCGCTGTGGTCGCAGGTCGCCTACGTGCTCTACTTTGGCATCGTGGGGCAGCACTTTTTCTTAGACCAACATATTTGGAAAAGAAAAAAAAGCTAGTCGATGACGCCTTTGTCCCGAAGGTGGTTTTGCATTTGCACACTGTGCACCAACGTCACACCGGCCGACATGGCGGCGGCGATGTGCACGGCTTCCATCATCTGCTCGGGATCAAGGCCTTTCTCTAGGGACGTGACGGTGTAAGCATCGATGCAGTAAGGACATTTCAAGGCGTGCGACACTGCGAGTGCAATGAGCGTTTTTTCCCGCACAGTAAGCGCGCCCTCCGTCCCCGTGACGTCGCCGTACCAGGAAAAGAATTTTTTCGCGAGTTCTGGTGACAGATCTGCGATCTTGGGAAATTTTTTAAGATCCGAGGCTTCGTAATACGACATGTGTTTCTCCTTAAGTCGTTGTTCCACCGCAGCTTGAACCGGAACCGGCCGTGCAGCCAAAGCAGTGGTCTCCCCAGACGATACTGCGCTTCATGAAGGTTTTCACGTCAAAGTTTTCAAGTGTCACGCGCTGGCCCTCGGCTCGTGCGGGCAGTTCGAGCATTTGATTAAAATCGCAGTCGTAGACAGAGCCGTCCCAACCTACCGACAGCATGCTCCGACACATCACAGATTGAGCGGCCTGTGAATTGAACGCCGCGTGCAAGGTTTCCATGTACTCCTCGTATTTTTCAGCGCGCTCGAGATCTTCTCGAAAGCGCTTGATCGGCATGTTTGTGATCGTGAAGAGTTGGTTGAACTCGATGCCGAACTTCGCGGCGAGTTCGGTCTTGTACTCTTTCTCGAGCGCCGCCTGCTCCGGCGGCAGGTAGTGGCCCACGGGATTGTAAACGAGGTTCAACACAAGACCTGTACCCGCCTTCCCATAGCCGAGCTGATTTAGAGCTTGGAGTCCCATGATAGATTTTTTAAATACGCCCTGGCCGCGCTGACGGTCCGTCAGGAACTCGCGGTAGTACGGCAGCGAGGAGACGACCTCCACCAGATGGGCAGCGAGGAACTCTTGTACCCATAGCATTTTCTCGTTGGTCACGGGATGCGGATCGTAGCTCACCGTGAGGTTGTGCCACACTATGGTTTTTTTCCCCAGCGCGTGCGAGCGGGTGACGATTTCTTTGAACTGCGGATGGAGCTCGGGCGCGCCGCCGGTAAGATCGAGCGTCGT